>JBNKVX010000004.1:0-81781 GCA_050299435.1 Cellvibrionaceae bacterium
TTTCATTACTATGAACAGGGTGGTCATGGTTTTGGCATGTATCCGAAAGTAACAACAAGCACCGGTTGGTTTGATGCTTTTGTTAGCTGGATCAAAATGCATGGGATGCTAGAACCCAAGGAAAATAAAAATTGAGGGGATTGGTGCTATGAAGCATAAGTCAGAGTTTGTCAAAAAAGTTTAAATGCCTTTCACTCCATTTCACATGGGCCCGGGAATACTGGTAAAAAGTATTTTGCAGGGGAGTTTTAGTCTGCTGGTGTTTGGCTGGGCTCAAATTGTTATGGACATACAACCACTGGTGGTTCTAATTACCGGCGAGGGCCACCTTCATGGATTTACCCACACTTATATAGGCGCAACTTTAATCGCAATATTTTCCGCACTTAGTGGTAAATACCTTTCAGAGTGGGGTCTTAAAATTATCGGGGCTCATACTATAAGTATAAAATGGCCGATTGCTTTTATTAGCGCTTTTATAGGTAGTTTCAGCCACGTTCTACTCGATAGCATTATGCATAGCGACATACAGCCATTTTTCCCATTCTCACTCGACAATAAGCTTTTGAATTTAGTTTCGGTGACAACGCTTCACAAAATATGCTTATATACTGGCTTGATAGGCGCACTGGTGTATTTTGGCTTAAATTGGTTTCTAAAGAAAAATTCCAAAAACAATCATGAGTCCGTCTAAATCTATAATTTTTTTTCTTCTTTTATTGATTACCAATTCTGGAATTTCAGCAGAAATACCTACGAGTGCGAGATCGGAAGCGTCAATTGCCAAAGTTAAACCTGAGTTAATATTTCAGTTAAAACGGGCTGGCCTTGAATACGGCAGCCCCATCTATATAAGAATATTTAAGAAATCCTCAGAGCTAGAACTGTGGGTGAAGAATGGAGAAAAGTACGAACTGTTTAAAATATATGAAATCTGCAGATTTTCCGGGAAATTAGGCCCAAAGACTAAAGTAGGAGACAATCAAGCACCCGAAGGCTTCTATTTTGTTAAACCCGCTAATTTGAATCCATGGAGTTCGTTCCATCTCTCATTTAATCTTGGTTATCCAAATAGCTATGAGCGTTACCATGGGTATACTGGCAGTGCGCTAATGGTTCATGGGAAATGTGTGTCTGTCGGGTGCTACGCCATGACGAACCGATATATAAATGAAATATACGCAATGGCGCATGGGGCATTTGAGTCGGGGCAACCCTTTTTCCGGGTGCATGCATTTCCTTTCCGCATGGAAAACGATACATTGGAAAAATATAAATCACATAAATGGTACGCGTTCTGGCAAAACCTAAAAGAAGGGTACGACTTATTTTCCAAGAGTCAGATTCCCCCCAATGTTAACGTTGAAAATGGTAGATATGTTTTTAGTGACGGCGCTTGAAGCTAACTAATTACGATTAAAACAAACGAAAACCAATGTAAGAGAAGAACATAAGGTATTCCCATCAGTAACTCGTTCTCAAAAAGTGTGCGGTAAATACATATGAAAATTTTTATTTTAACGGTGCTCAACATAAGCCTTCTAGTTTCCTGCTCTACAAATGCGAGTTACGAAGATGTTGCGGGCATCGAGTTTGAGGAATTAAAAGTCCTTAAAAAGGTCATGCCGAGATATAGGAGTAAGTATTATTCGCATGGGATCGAAGGTTATTCCATCGTTGAATTTACTGTTAACGAAAAAGGAAGGGTTCAGGACGCCAAAATTGTTTATTCGGAACCTAGCGGACTTTTTGAAACAGACGTTTTGAAATCCACCGAAAAGTGGCGGTATAAGCCGAGAATTGTTAATGGCAAAGCCACAAAGGTAGAAAAAGTGAGCACCTACATACAGTTCTGTATATCAGGGGACGGTGAACATAATCCAAATGCGAATCGGGTCTGCCAAGACAAAGAATATTTCTTTGAAGTTCTCGAAAAATACGGCGTTAAGCTAGATTCAATATCGGATGAGTTTAATCAGAAATTACGCGATATGTAGAGTTAGGGAAGCAGTTTTGAGTTGTTGGCTGTCAATAGAATCAGCCTTTCTTGAGTCCTATGAGACGGTAACTACCGATTCCCAAAATCTTCGCAAACCTGGAAACAGCATTAAAAATCAATAATATAGACATCTTGGCGTAGTACTGACGTCGTTCTGGCGTAACGGAAATCAGTAATACTCGGGTATTTTTGGCTCTCCAATTTACCCGAGGAAGAGAACCATGGAAATGAAAGCAAAATCTTCGTTAATCAGAAAACTACGCACCGAACGCCTTTGGTCACAGGAACATCTGGCCAAAATTAGTGGGCTTGGACTACGAACAATTCAACGTCTGGAGTCTCGCGGAAGTGGCTCTAATGAGTCCATCATGGCACTGGCTTCTGTGTTTGAGGTTGATCCAGAAAGCCTGGTGTGGCGTGACGGTAGTTATCAAACCTACAGACACAGGCAATGGGGTACAGCCAGCTTGATGGGCCTGTTTATATTGGCGATTATCATCATTGTTGTTCATGATGTGACACAGATCCTTCCCTCAGCCGCTATTGGGGTTCTTTTTGGTATTCTCACTATTGTTGCCGTTACTTTTAGCTCGATGACTATTGAGGTTAATGAAAGTGAAGTGAGTTGGTTTTTCGGCCCCGGTATTTTTAGGAAGCGTATTTTGCTGGAGGAAATTGGGGGCTGTTCAAAAGTGAAGAATCCAATTTGGATGGGCCTTGGTATTCACGCCTTTGGTACTGGCTGGATTTATAATGTGTCAGGGCTGCTGGGAATCCAAATTGAGCTAAAGAGCGGTTCGTTCATTCGCCTTGGCACAGATCAACCAAATTATCTGCTACAAGCTATTGAGGATGCGAAAGATAATTCTGAGAATTAAACGAGAGGAAGAGTTAATTACCTTTATTGAATTATTTGGTAATGATTGCTGCCCTCTTCCATTTCCCCTTTAATTTGCAATAGCGGTAGCTTCCTTCACCTGTATTGCCGTCTTTGTCCACAACAGTCACAGCCAAGTCACGGCAGGTGACTGTATCGATAAGGAAAGGTGCGCTTGATACTATAATTCCTGTGCGTGATGTCTGCTGGTTATGCCAACTATGAGGCGTATTTGACTCAGCACTTTCCAACGCAGAAGCTATGTGGTGCTTGAGAAAGTCTTTGTCGGATTCGGCCAGCTCTCTTATTAAGCTACTGGTTATTTCCCATTTTCCATTTTTATTGCATAAGTCGAACGTATATTTTTCAGGTCGGTTACTGGCGCCACCAAAATGAAAAGACATTTTCCGACACAAGGTTTCATTGATGTTGTATGTGAGTTTTGAAACGATTTCCACCTGAATTTTTCCGTCTTTAGATTCCCAGGTCACGTAGGTTTTGTCGGGCGCATTTGCGAGAGCGAGACCAATTTCTGTTTTTAACGACTTAATATCCTTGCCATCCATGTCAGATAGAATGCTATCTTTCAAAATGGACAATCCTGCTGCACCGACATTTGTCGAATACAGGACAATAATTGTCAACCATACCGCATAATAATTACGGCCCAAAATCCGCTCAATAAAAAACATATTTCGTCTCCTGTAAAACATGTTTAATGGTTACTATCCTGAATTAAGAGACGCCAGGTAACTCGAACCATATATTTCGATAAAGCTTTGCTGAGCCGTCGCTACTGCCAGAGCCAACACTAGACCAGTAAAAAGCAGACCAACAAATGCCAGTAATACAGAAACCAGCCTGGAACTTTTTCGGCCCGGCTTCATGTCGCCATAACCCACGGTAGTCGCAGTAATAAATGCGAAATACAGAGAATCACCGAAAGACCATTTTTCTGTTCTTTTTATTATCAGCGCGAGTATAACAATTATGAAAATGAAAAATAGGAACAATGGATATACCATTAGCAAACCCTTAAAGAACTTATGCACAAAAAGCCAAGTAAACTCCATGTTTGCGACCTCGGTTTGTCTCAAGAATCACAGTTTATCGTCATACGCAAATGAAAACCATACGGTGAATCTTATCCACTTGATTTGACTTTGACGGCGGCAGTATCATGCATACTACCGATAGCAACTGGAATGATCGAGAAATGAGCAGGATTATTTTAACTATTTCGTTTTTTATCTTTATGTCAGCTTGCAGTAGCGCCACCTTAAAGACTAATACCAACGTGTATACGCATGCACCCTTCGCTACTTTCACGACCTTTGCGTGGCAGGATTTCAAAAATGACGGTTCTGTTCCAGAAGCTTCACAGTTACTCATTCGTTCACAAATACAAAAAGAACTCGTGAAAAATGGATATACGATGGTACCGAAGGAAGAAGCAGACTTTCTGGTTCGCTCAATCGTTAACATAGGAAATGCCAGCCAAACCAGCGGCCCCACAACAAAAAAAGAATTCACCGAACGTCGGATAGGCATTGACCGTCAAGGGCAATTCATCAACGTAGAGCAATTCAAGCAACGCCAAGAACTGGAAAAGCAACAAATCCAGATTCTTGAGACTGGTACTTTGATGATTGACTATCTGGATGCAAGAACTGAAAAACTTTTAGTGCGATCGATAGCACAGAAAGTCCTTCCAGAAAACCCTGTTGATAAGCAAACTCAAAAGACTCGCGTACTGAAAGTGGTTTCAGATCTTGTAAATGAATTTCCGCCCGAGAATTCACGATGATAGAGCTGATACATCCTGTGTTTTTTGTGCTTTAAACAAGGCCGCGTAGGCGGTAGGCACAAAACCCAGGGTCAATGCCGTTGCACCAAGCAAGCCAAAAATTATTGCGATTGCCATGGGTTCCCACATCACACCCCCACCCAACCACAAAGGTATCATTCCCAGCACGGTTGTGGCGGTAGTTAACAATACCGGTCGCAAGCGTCTGCGCGCAGCTTCTTCGATTGCTGCGGCCACATCCAGCCCGTTCTCTTCCTGCTCGATTTGAATGCGATCAATCAATACGATTGCATTGTTTATCACAATCCCCGCTAGCGAAATGATACCCAGAATCGTCATAAAACCCAGATAGGATTTGCCAACAATCAAACCAAATACAACACCGATTATTCCAAGCGGTATTGTCATAAGAATGATTAGGGTTTTACGATAATTATTAAATTGAACAATCAATAGCAACAAAATAATCATCGCTGCGATAGGTAATTTTTCTGATATAGATTGATTCGCTTTGCCAGACGATTCAGCTTCACCACCAAACTCCCAAGAAAAATCTTTTGGCCAGCTCTGGCTTTCAGTGGTTAACCAGGTTGTGAGCAAAGCATTTACTTGAGTTGCTGTGTAACCGCTTTTCAGATCCGCAAATATAGAAACACTGGGTACTCGGTTGCGCCGATGAATAATGGCAGATTCCCACTGCAACTGGGGCTTGCCCAGTTGACCGGCAGGTACGCTTGTTTGAGAATTTTGCGCGAAAACGTTAATTGATGTGGGCAACAAAGTACCGTTAACAAACTCTCGTTCTGCTCTTAGAATAACTGGCAAGGTGATATCACCCTCGCGGTACTCTGATACCTTGACGCCACTCAAGCTAGTGCGAAGTGATTGTGCAACATCAATATTGGATATACCCAATCTGCTTGCGGTTACTTCGTCGATATCAATGTACAGTTTTTTGGTTTGACGACCCCAGTCGTCAGAAATGTTTTTTGTACCGGATATATTTTGTAACTGTGATTTTACATTTTCACGTAACTGCAAAAGCGTGTTTTTATTTGGCCCTGCAATACGAATTTCAATGGGGTGCAGGATGGGCACGCCCATATCCAGCTTTCTCACAGATGCTGTGACGTCTACAAAATTTTCATACAAATGAGCTTCTATTTTTGGAATAAGCTCGTTAACAATTTCGCCATTAGAGGCATTTACAACAAAAAAAGCATAATTCGGGCTGGCCAATTTTGCTGAGTGGTTCAAAACATAGCGGGGACCGCCGTTACCTATATAACTAATCCAGTTAACAATGCCCGGCTTGTTTTCACCTTCAAGTAAATCATTTAAATACAATTCGAGCTGACTTACTGTAGATTCTGTTTTGCTTATAGGTGTCCCAATGGGCAACTCCAATTCAATTTTAAAATTGGGATCTTCTGATGGCGGGAAAAATACCGTTGGAATAAATCGAAAACCAAATATTGCAAGCATAAAAAGACTAAACATGATAAGCAGTGTCAAATACTTTTTATTTAGCATATGCGCAAGCAATACTGCGTAGATATTTTCTATTTTGGTGAAAATTCCTTGCTGTTCACTAGATTTTTTAATTTTAAGAAAGACGCTGGCAAACAGCGGGATCATTGTAATCGCCAAAACCCAGGACGTGAGCAACGCGATGGTAACAACTTTAAAAATAGGCGCGGTGTATTCGCCGGTGGACGACTCGGCCAAATAAATAGGAAGAAAAGCGGCAGCTGTTGTAAGCGATGAAATGAGCAAAGGAATTTTTAATTCCATTGCCGATGCATACGCTGCATTGTATCCACTTTGGCCTTCTTCCATGCGCGTGATGGTGCTTTCTGACATTACAATCGCATTATCTACAAGCATGCCGAGTGCAATCATCAGGGCCGCTAGGGAAACTTGATCTAGCCCGATTTTAAAATAATTCATTAAAGTGATCGTAGCGAAAATGGTTACGGGTATAAGCGACGCCACAACAAGGCCTGTTCTCAAGCCGAGCGTTAACAACATAGTAAATGTCACAACTGCGATGGCCTGCAAGAGGTTTGTCACAAACGATTGAATGGTTTTTGTAACAAGGTAAGGTTGAAAGGCAACAATTTCAAAGCGGTAACCCCACGGGTATATTTCCTGAAGATCTGATAACAATGCTTGTGTTTGCTTGCCCAAATCTACAACATTACCGCCCTCGGTCACGGATATGGCGAGGCTTAGGGAGCGTTGGCCGTTGGTGTGCACCAGTGTACGTGGAGGGTCGGTGTAGTCACGATAAACAGTTGCAATGTCTTCCATGGGAATAACACGTTTTGAACCGGGAATGGGGATATACGTTTCACGAAGCGCCAGCACAGAATCGAGATCACCACTAGGCTCTACCGAGATGATTTCGTCATGGGTAATGATTTCACCACCAGAGGTAATAATATTTTTGTTTTGTAAATATTGCGCAAGATAAGCTGGAGATAATCCATACTCTACGAGCTTGCTGTTATTGTATTCCACGTAAATACGTTCTTCCTGGGCGCCATAAATATCGACTTTTGCCACCAGCGGCAAAAGTAATAATTTATTCCGTACCTCATCGGCGACGTCCCGTGTTTCTGCCAGGCTAAACCCTTCACCAATGATTGAAACAACTATTCCGAATACATCGCCAAAATCGTCGTTAACTTCTGATGGGTAAGCATCGTCGGGAAGTTCAACTTGTGCAGCTTCAACTTTTCTTCTCAATTTATCCCAAATGGGTCTTAGTTCAGAATAAGACTCTTTGATATTTACATTGATGATGGATATACCGGATTTGGATTGACTAACAATGCTATCCAGTTCGGGTAATTCCTGGATTTTCTTTTCCAGTTTGTCCGTTACCAGCAGTTCAACACGTTCAGGAGTGGCACCCGGCAAGCGTGTAATAACCTGAGCAGTTCGGATTTTAAAACCTGGATCCTGAGCTCTGGGAATATCAAAAAAAGCAGCAATTCCCGAGAAAAAAATGACAATAATTACCAGCCAGGTTACCTGACGTTTTGCCATGGCAAATCCGGTTATATTGGTCATGGCTACTGTTCCTTGTCCAGCAATCGAACCTCCAAACCCTCATAAATTTGCGAAAGCCCGGCGGTAATCACTTTTTCCCCTGGTTTTAGCCCAGAAATAATTTCTACTTCGTTGACCGTAAAAACACCTGTTTTAACTTCGCGCTTATGCACCAGCCCTGAATCACCATCAGCAGACGATTCGTAAACATAAACAAATGTACCACTGTCATCTTTACCAATGGCAACCAGCGGCACCCAAACATTGTTGCTGATTTTTGAGAATGAAAACTGAAAGCCGACTTCTGCAGCCATACCAGGGCGCAACAAACGCTCCTGATTGTCCAATTGGACGGTAACGGGATAACCGGCATTAGTAGCACTATTACTAATTTCTGAAACTGTGCCGGAAAATTTTCGCTCGCCCAAGCTAGCAAATTGCACTGTCACTGAATCCAGCGCCTGAACAGATGAAATAACGGATTCTGGAATGGTAACCTCAACTTCAATAATGTTGCCGCAATTCATGGTCACGATGGGCTGGCCCGCACTGATATTTTCATTCAGGGCAGAGTGAACATCAGAGACCACACAGCCATCTGCTGGCGATTCAAGTCGGGAATAAGCAAGTTGCTGCTTGCTAAAATCCAGCGCCCCCTTGGCCTGATCTTTTTGGGCTAGAGCCTGTTCGTAATTGGTTTGGGCATTCTCAAATTCTACAAGCGAGAGCAATTGTCTTTTGTATAAATTCTGAACACGTAAAAACTGGGATTTGTAATTTTCTGCTAGTAATGAAGCTTTGCGAAACGCTGCCTCATCGGTTTGTACTTTAATTTTTAGATCCGTGTCATTCAGGCCAGCTATTAGAGTGCCGCTATCTACACGCATTCCCACTTTTGCAGGAAACTCGATTATCGCCCCTCCTGTTCGAAAACTTAGAACAGAGCTCAGCGCCGCTTGGGAGCTACCGGCAAATTTCCTGAGAATTTCTCCATCCGAAAGGCGGGCATCGCTTACGCGAACCGGGCGTATACGTTTCTCAAGAGTGGGTTTTTCAGCGGAATCACAAGAAATCAACCCAAAACTCAAGGCGATCAGCAAACTTACAGATTTGACAAGCCGGGACAGTTTCATGACAAATTTCCATTTTAGTTTTATATTGCTTAAAGCAGGGCTTAATAAATTCGAGCATAATCATTCTTAATGACGAAAACAAGAATGGGAGCAGGAGAATAGAAGGCCGCATTCTGGAAAGCTGTCCTATAAAATAGGACCGAAATTGAGGGAAATAACAATGATTAATAAATTTCTATTAGCGCTGATTTTCACTTTTACTTTCAGTCAAGCCTGGTCTTTGGAAGCCGAGACCATGGAGGAATCTGAATTAGCAATGGATTCTGCTGACTTATCCGAGATGTCGGCTGAAGAACAGCAATATATGGATTGGGCAAAAGGGGTTTGGGAAACATTAGATAAACAAACTGGCACAATTCAACTTAGTGGCACAGGGGCCAGCCTGGAAGTACCCGAAACTTTCTACTATTTGAATTCCAAAGATGCCGAGACAGTGCTTGTTGATGTCTGGGGTAACCCACCAGGCCAGAATGTAATTGGCATGTTATTTCCAGCAGATCTCACACCTTTTGACCCGGAATCGTGGGCCGTTACCATCGAGTATGAGGAAGACGGTTATGTTTCTGACGATGACGCTGAAGAAATTGACTACAACGATTTACTTAAACAGATGAAGGATGATACCAAAGCGGCAAGCAAGGAACGATTGGATGCAGGTTATGAAGCAATTGAATTAGTGGGTTGGGCTGCACCCCCCTATTATGACCAGCAAGCACACAAGCTTCACTGGGCGAAGGAAATTAAGTTTGGTGATAGTGCCGATCACACATTGAATTACAATATTCGGGTCTTGGGCAGAAAAGGCGTATTGGTGTTGAATTTCATAGCGGGAATGCATCAAAAACCACTCATCGACGAAAATCTTGAAACCGTATTGGCTTTGGCTGATTTTGATCAAGGCTCACGTTATAACGATTTTAATCCTGAAGTCGACAGAATAGCTGCTTATGGTATCGGTGCGCTTGTAGCTGGAAATGTTCTAGCAAAAACCGGCATTTTTGCGATGATTTTGGTTTTACTTAAAAAGTTTGGAGTATTTATCGTTATTGGTATCGTAGCGTTGGGGCGCACGCTTCTTGGCAAAAAGAGTAATGAGTAGTTTTTCTCTTTGGTCACTTAACAGTTTTTTAATTCTCTATACGGCAATCTGTTTTGGATCTGAGGTCAATAGCCAGTGTTTTGGCACTACTTCAAGTGGCAGCTTAAAAGATGGTGTTAAGCTGCCTGCTGAAGGAAATAATTTTGTTGCTTACAGTACAACAGCGAGGATTGCCGGTCGCACTTACGTACACTCTTCGGTTCGGGATATTTTGATTGCCGCGTATAAAGCTTTGGAAAAAGAACAGCCTAGAAAAGTTTACAAGTAGGCAGAAACGGGGTTTTGCGAGAAGTAGTTAAGCTTATTTACTCAAACTTTCCAATTTTTCCCAATGTTCATTGGTCGCCTTGACTCCTTTCGCTGTGAGTTTAAGAAAGGTAATAGGCTTTTTCATTTTAAATATTTTTCTGATACTGATCAGTTTGTTTTCTTCTAGTTTGGAAAGGTGGCTTGATAGATTACCTTTTGTTAGACCAGTAATCGTCATTAAATAGGTAAAATCCGCTTCTTCACATTCAGACAACACGGTGAGTATTGCCAGCCTTGAGGGGTCGTGAATTAATCGGTCCAGATTGGCGATATTCTGAATTCGATTTTCCGCATTCATTGATTTTGCACTCTTGCGCGAGCCAAGCCCAAGGCGTCCATCAAGCTACTGTGGGTTTTCACCCCCATCAATAACACCATTATCCCGGAGCAAAAGAAACATAAACCCACGAGGCGACGCATATAGTTCAACTCATCATTGATCAGCTCAGAAAATATAATTGGCCCAGCGATGACTGCGCCGAGCTGGATTGCAAAAAACACCAGAAAATAATATTTAAACTCCGCATGAATTCGAATAGCCAATATCCAAAGCAAGCTTATCGCTACGCCCATGGCTGAAAAGGGTAAGAGATAATTGTAATCTACTATTAATGTGCCTATAACAAGCACCACAACAAAGAGGGTGAAGACCAGACGCTCTGTTCTCGACTTTTTATCGGCTATCACTCTTCCCACTTTTCTGTTGTACCAAAAATGTATAGGGATAATCGCGAAAAAGCCAAGATGAGCAATGGCTGTGAGTAAGTCCCACCCAATATTGCCCGTGATGTCGAAAAGGGAGGGGTTACTCATAACACTAGGATCAAAATGTGCGAACAGTAGTTTCGCACCGAGTACGAATAATAAAATTCCCCCGGGGATAGTCATGAGCCCGCGCTTGTCTTCCTGATTGCGCGTAATTTTTTTAATACGTTCAAGTTCGATCTTTTCACTAGCCATGACTTTGCCTCCGCTTTTTGGTTTGTATTGCAAACCTGTTTGCATACTATCAACCATTTAGGTTTATGTAAACTACTGGTTTGCAATACAAACCAAATATCTACCAGCCCGCGAAAAGGTGGTGCTGATAGCGGTTCCACCTTTACGGCGCCCTAAAGAAAAAGGTGTAGAAAATCGTGTCATTTTTTTGTATCGCAGCTTGAAATTTTACGCTTCGTTCCCAGATTATTAGTACGGAAGGGGGTCTTTTAAGAGCTCTTCCGCAAACAACTGTTTTTGTTTCATATTGCTTAACGGAGGATATGTTATGAACGCAATTGATCTCAGCCCTCTCTACAGAAATAGCGTCGGTTTCGACCGTTTAGCCAATTTGCTGGACAACGCATTCCGCGCAGACTCTGTAACCACTGGTTATCCACCCTACAATATCGAAATGCTCGGCGAGAACCGTTATGCCATCACCTTGGCGGTCGCCGGTTTTGATCGCAGCGAAATCGATATCAGTGTGGAACAGGGCGTTTTGTTAGTCCGCGGTAAAAAAGAAGACGAGCAGGAACGCAAATTTCTCCATCAAGGTATTGCCAACCGCGCCTTTGAACGCAAGTTCAGTTTGGCTGACCACGTTGAAGTCACTGGTGCAGAGTTAAACAACGGTTTGTTAACAGTAAGCCTGATGAAGGAAATTCCAGAGGCAATGAAACCTCGCAAAATTGAAATTCATTCGGCGACAGCGAAGGCAATCGAGCACGGCGCAAAAGAAGCTGACGCTGCCTAAAACAAGCGTTGTTAATTTGGGCTGTGGCCTGTCGTTTCCTGGTTGCAGCCCAACCTTGAATACTTTTGATAGGAGCGACGATTATGAACTTACAACGAATCAAACCCTGGAATTGGTTTAAACACGAGGAGGATGTTCAAGCTACCGGCAATGTGCCTGTGAAAAAACACGATGATTTAAAAGCTGCGGGTAGAAGCATGTATGTGCCCTTGGCTAATTTCCACCGAGAAGTGGATCGCCTGTTTGACAATGTATTCAGTGGATTTCCTTCACTGTCTGGCACTTCGTCACTGATTGATGACAGCTTTTTTAAACCCCAGGTGGATATTTCGGGCAACGATAAAAGTTATGAAATTACTTTGAATGTTCCAGGACTGAAGCGAGAGGATATCAGTATAGAACTCCAAGGGGACTCTCTCCTGATTAAGGGAGAAAAACAGGAAAAGAATGAAAGTAAGGACAAGCATTACTATCGCATTGAGCGCAGTTACGGAACTTTTCAGCGCGTTTTGGCTCTACCGGAAGACGCCAATGCAAAAGAGATCAGTGCAGATTTAAAAGACGGTGTACTGTGTTTAACTGTTCCGCGTTCCACCGTAGCAAACAAAGAGGTTAAGCGCATTACTATCAACTGATCAGCTTTTTGATTTTGATTTTCAATACGGCGCGCGAGCGCCGTTTTTTCACAGGAGTTCAACATGAATTTATACAAAAGTAAGGCGTGGATTTTGGCTCTGATGTTTGCTTTCAGTATGCAAAGCGTACACGCGACCTTGCCTTTGACGACAGGTGATGGCCAAGTTTTACCATCGCTCGCGCCGATGCTCAAAGAAGTGAATCCCGCTGTGGTGAATATTGCCACCTATTCGACGCGGCAACAGGTTTATAACCCTTTGATGAATGATCCCTTTTTTCGCCGCTTCTTTAATATTCCCGACCAGCCGCAAAATCAACCTCAACCCAGGCGTCAACAAAGTGCCGGCTCTGGTGTGATAGTTGATGCAAAAGAAGGTTTTGTGATGACCAATTATCACGTAATCAAAGAAGCCGACGAAGTGCATGTTGCGCTGGAAGATGGAAGAAGTTTTGAAGCTGAGATTGTTGGCTCCGATCCAGATCTCGATATTGCGATATTAAAAATCGAGGGAAAAAACTTAAGCCAATTAAAACTTTCTAACTCTGACGAATTGCTTGTGGGCGATTTTGTGGTCGCAATTGGCAATCCTTTTGGTTTGGGTCAAACCGTTACCACCGGAGTAGTTTCCGCGCTGGGACGTAGTGGCCTGGGAATCGAAGGTTTCGAGAACTTTATTCAAACTGATGCTTCTATTAACCCGGGTAATTCAGGTGGGGCCTTAGTTAATTTACGCGGTGAACTCGTTGGAATTAACACGGCTATCATTGCGCCTGCCGGGGGAAATGTGGGTATTGGATTTGCGATTCCAGCTAATATGGCGAAGGCAAGCATGGATCAAATTGTCGAACACGGTGAAGTTCGACGTGGTCAAATAGGTGTGGGTATTCAAGATATCAATGCCGATCTTCGTGAAGCCTTTGATCTTAAAAATGGACAATCCGGCGTTCTGGTTACCCACGTGATTGAAGACTCACCCGCAGAAAAAGCGGGCGTGATGCCTGGCGATATCATTGTGGAAGTCGACGATAAACCCACGCAATCAAGTGGTCAGCTTCGCAGTGCAATCGGTGTGAAAAATATTGGCGATAAAGTCAAAGTAACGCTTTTACGCAATGAGAAAAAAATGAACTTGACCATAAAAGTCGGTGAGTCGGCAAGTTTAACAAGCAGTAACACCAGTGTTAATAAATTGCTTGAGGGTGTGCAGTTTGAGAATGTCCGCACAGGCGATGGCGTTCTGGTTGCAGCGATTGCACCCAATGCCAAGGCCGCATTTTCCGGATTGCGACCTGGCGATATTATTGTGGGCGCGAATCGTCAACGCGTAAAAGATATTAAATCGCTTAATAAAGCGCTGGCACGCAGCAAGGATTCCATCTTGTTGCATATCAATCGCAATGGAGGCGCGCTGTATCTGGTGATTCGTTAAATCATTAGTAACAATTTTAAAATTGCTTATGTGACGCTAGGTAGTTGACTATCTAGCGTCGCTTATACCCAATTCCACTTAAATTTCTTTCCATCCACACTCTTAAATCACCATTAACCGGTGATATTTTCCATTCACCCTAAAAACTCAACAGTCTTCGTTTACTGGCTTAAAGTATTTCTGTGTTTAGCTGAAACTGCTTGTCATAAGCCGGGAGAGCACATGAACCCTATTCGCTATGATTTGAGCGCTTGCTTATTTTTCTCAATAGTCTTATCAACTTTTAGCCTGGCCGATGAAGATGACAGGCCAACTTATGGATTGAGTTTATCCATTTACAAGAAAATTGAATTTATAGAAGAAGGCGTTTCTGATTTAGACACACAATCTCAGGAGAATCGCGACTTTAGTTCGTTAATTGAATTTGCAGAAAAAAGTCTTGAACAATGTAAACGTTGCAACCCCTACGAACTCGCTACACTTTATCGCTATAGTGCCTGGTTGTATTACCAAGCTGAAAAATTTGAACAAAGTGAACAGCAATATCTAAATATTATTTTACTTTCACCGGAAATTCCTCTCACGTTTGAAGTGGATGCTTTACTTTCAGTGAGTAAAATTCAATTCCAACTTGAGAAGTATAAAAGTGCAATCGAAAACCTGAATACACTTCAATCTTTAAATCACAACACTAGCGAGGTACTCGAACTGCTGGCAAATATTGAGTATCTGATTGAGGAATACCCTGCTGCCCTGCTTCATATTAGCGAGGCCATCCAACTCGCGGCAAAGCAGGGACTGAAGCCAAAAGAAAAATGGCTACTGATGCAAAGAAATATCTATTTCTCTCGGGAAGATTTTTCTGCCTGCCTGGAAGTGCAGAGAAAACTTGTGGAGCACTACAGCAAGGATGCTCATTGGCGAGATTTGGCAATTTTCTATGGGATAGTGGGTGATGAAAACAATCAGCTTGCCGCCTTTGATGCAAGCTGGCTGCTAAACGGACTCTATAGAGAAAGCGATATTCTTAATTTCGCCTGGCTCCTGCAAAACGCCGATTACCCCTACCGCGCAGCGCAAGTGCTTCAAAGCGGAATGGAAAAAGGCCTTATCGCCCGTAGCGCTGATAATCTGAGCCTGCAAGCCCGCGCATGGTATCTGGCGAAAGAGTACGGCCGGGCAATTGCTGCGCTTGAACAAGCACAGGGTCTAGAAGCCAACGCCAATGTCTTGAGCTTTCTGAGTGATATTTATATGGAAAAAGATTTATATCAAGAAACCATCGAAACCGCTAACAAGGCACTTGAAGTCGGTAAGCTGAAATCGCCTGGTCGACTTCTTATACAGAAAGGAATCGCTCACCTCAACCTGAAAGAGATTGATCTTGCTTTACACAGTTTTCAGCGAGCCTCTCTCTATAAAGGGGTGCACGAAACCGCTACAAAGTGGATGAACCACGCAAAAAATGAGCAATTGCGCCTGACTCAACTCTCACTCACTTTTTAGTTCTCCGTCTTTCATGTCATGCCCATCTTCAGCGCTTGCTTGCAAGCGCTCTTTTTTTCTATCGATTAAGGCTTGTTGCTGCTCGTATTTTTTCTTTTCCAGTATTTTGGACAAAATTAGACCCGTAATCACAATAACGAGGGCAACAATGAAGGCACTTATCCAATTCATAACTTATGCTATCTTTTGATTCAGGAAGTACTAGTGTAAATGATTCATATCAAATAAAAATCATTGTGAGACTGCTAGAATATTTCTGATTTTGGCTAAATAACAAAATTGGACAAACTATGATCGCCAATCCCTTCGGTTTTTTGTTTTCTCCCGAAAAACAATGGCAGCTCGCTGCCGAGTTAGACGACGCAAAATTTTTGGGCTGCCTGGCCTACCCCTTGTTACTTGCACTGATCCCCTGTGTTGCCTGGTACTACGGCACAACGGTTAGTGGTTGGGGTGTGGGAGATGCTGGCGATGTGACGCGTCTGACGCCCGACAGTGCAATAAAGCTGATTGCAGCCTTTTACGTCACTATGATCGTTTCGGTGGGCGTGGTGGGTTATGCCATCAGTTGGATGGCGAAGACTTACGGTATTAAAGCGAGCATCAGTAAAGGTATTGCAATCAGTGCCTTTTCTGCGACGCCGATGTTTATTATCGGTGTGGTCGGTTTTTTCCCCTTAATGTGGCTCGACCTTAGCCTCGGAATTTTTGCTTTGTGCTGGTCTGTATATTTGCTTTACCAGGGCATACCAATTGTGATGAAAATTTCCAAAGAGCAGGGCTTTCTTTACGCAAGTGCCATCATTGCGGTGTGTTGCGTGATTTTGATGTGCATCATGGGCGGCTCAGTCATCCTTTGGGACAACGGTTTTATGCCCGTTTTTACCGATTAATTTTTCTTTCATTTTTATTAAGGTTAGTCTTCTATGACATCCACTCACGACCATCCGGTGTACAACTACAAGGTTGTACGCCAATTCACAGTGATGACTGTGGTCTGGGGCATTGTCGGCATGTTTGTTGGCGTATTGATCGCCGCGCAACTTGTTTGGCCGGTGCTGAATTTTGATCTCCCCTGGCTGCATTTTGGGCGGCTTCGTCCCCTGCATACCAATGCGGTTATTTTTGCCTTCGGTGGCTGCGCGTTATTCGCCAGTTCGTTTTATGTGGTGCAACGCACCTGCCAAGCGCCATTGATTTCCAACACGCTTGCCGCCATGGTGTTTTGGGGATGGCAGTTGGTGATTGTTTTAGCCGCTATTTCTCTACCGATGGGTTGGACTTCCGGTAAAGAGTACGCTGAGCTCGAATGGCCAATCGATTTGCTGATTACAGTGGTTTGGGTGCTCTATGCGATTGTGTTTTTTGGCACCATCATGAAACGCAAAACCTCGCACATCTATGTCGCCAATTGGTTTTTCGGTGCGTTTATTATTACGGTCGCCGTGCTGCACATTATCAATAGTCTTGTTGTTCCCGTAACCTTGACCAAGTCCTATCCAATATATGCCGGTGCCGTGGACGCGATGGTGCAATGGTGGTACGGCCACAATGCGGTGGGCTTCTTTTTAACCGCAGGCTTCCTTGGAATAATGTATTACTTCGTCCCAAAACAAGCTGATCGCCCTGTGTATTCCTATCGCTTGAGCATCGTACACTTTTGGGCGCTGATCGCGATTTACATCTGGGCTGGCCCACATCACCTTCACTACACTGCATTGCCCGATTGGGCACAAAGTCTCGGGATGGTGATGTCACTTGTGTTATTGGCGCCATCCTGGGGAGGCATGATTAATGGTGTGATGACTTTGTCAGGCGCCTGGGACAAATTACGTACCGACCCGATTTTACGTTTTCTGGTGGTGTCACTTTCCTTTTATGGCATGTCGACATTTGAGGGGCCAATGATGTCCATCAAAACAGTTAACAGCCTCTCCCATTACACTGACTGGACCATTGGCCATGTACACAGCGGCGCCTTGGGTTGGGTTGCGATGGTAAGTATCGGCTGCATGTATCACTTGATTCCCATTATGTTTGGTCGCGAACGGATGTACAGCATTCGCATGATCAACATTCATTTTTGGATGTCGACCATCGGAACAGTTTTATACATCGCCTCCATGTGGGTTAACGGCATTATTCAGGGCCTTATGTGGCGTGCCTACAATGCGGACAACTCCCTCTCCTACAGTTTTGTCCAATCGGTTGAAGCCAGTTATCCCGGTTACGTGGTGCGCTTTATCGGTGGGGCGATTTTTGCTTCAGGTATGTTGTTAATGGCTTATAACCTCTGGCTGACGGCTGCAAAAGAAACTCATGAAGACAGTGAGAAGGAGGCCGCGCAATGAACCACGACAAGATAGAAAAAAATGTCGGCTTGATGATGGTCTTGATTATCGTCGCTATCAGTTTTGGTGCGCTAGTGGAATTGGTTCCGCTCATGTTTCAGAAGCAAGTGCAGGATCCCATTGATGGTCTAATGCCACTTACGGCTTTGCAGCTGGAAGGTCGCGATATTTACATTCGTGAGGGCTGCAATGTTTGTCATTCACAGATGATCAGACCTTTTCGATCCGAAACTGAGCGCTACGGGCATTATTCTGTAGCGGGTGAGCATGTTTATGAACATCCCTTCCTGTGGGGCTCAAAACGCACAGGGCCGGATCTCGCGCGAGTGGGTGGGCGCTACAGTGATGATTGGCATCGCGCTCACTTGTTCAATCCTCGCAATGTTGTGCCTGAATCTAATATGCCCGCCTTTCCCTGGTTATTTAAAAATAAGCTCGATGGCAAAAATACCGCCGCAAAAATGCAAGCCCTTTCTCTGGTAGGCGTACCTTATACCGAAAAAGATATGGCATCAGCTCAAGCTGAGGTGGAAGGAAAGTACGAGATTGATGCAGTTGTTGCTTACTTACAACAACTCGGCATCTTGCTGAAATAGGAGGCGGTCTTGGATATCAATACATTAAGAGGCTTAGCAACTTTATTGTTGTTTATTGCTTTTGTCGGTATGTGCATTTGGGTCTTCAGCAGTAAGCGTAAACAAGACTTCGAAGAAGCCGCGCAATTGCCCTTCGCCGACGACGAAAAAAATCGAGGATCTCAACATGAGTAGCTTTTGGAGCCTTTGGATAATTGTATTAACCATTGTCACTTTGCTTGGCGTTACATGGCTTTTATTTGCGAACCGCAAAACAAAATTAAATGTCGACAATGAAGCCAAAACCGGACATGTTTACGACGGCATCGAAGAATACGACAACCCACTTCCGGCCTGGTGGTTTAATTTATTTGTACTCACTTTAATTTTTACTGTGGGCTATTTAATTTTCTATCCAGGAATGGGTAATTTTAAAGGGCTGCTGGGTTGGACTTCTGTGGGCCAATGGGAAAAAGAAGTGGCGGCAGCGGAAGAAAAATTCCGGCCGATGTATGAAAGCATGGCAAGCGTAGCGATTCCTGAATTGGCAAAAGATTCCAAGGCGATGAAAATTGGTCAACGCCTGTTTGCTAACAACTGCGCTACCTGTCATGGCTCAGATGCAGGTGGTGCTCTAGGCTACCCCAATTTAACTGATGACGATTGGCTATATGGTGGTTCGCCAGAACAAATTACAAAATCTATTACAGATGGCCGCACTGCTGTTATGCCTGCCTGGGTCAGTGCTTTGGGTAGCGAAGGCCTGGATACCCTTAGCGACTATGTGTTGGATTTGAGCGCTGGCAAAGCAAATGAAGAGAGTGCCGACGCACAAACTTTTGCCACAATGTGTGCTGTGTGTCACGGCCCGGATGGGAAAGGCAATATTGCTGTGGGCGCGCCAAACCTAACTGACGATATTTGGCTCTACGGCAGCAGTAAAGACCACATTTTGCAAACGCTGGCAAAAGGTCGCAACGGGCAAATGCCTGCTCACAAAGAGATATTGAGCCCCGAAAAGATTCATATTTTGGCGGCCTACGTTTATAGTTTATCGAATGAGTGAAAAAATCCCTGCCAATGATATTACAGAAGAAGTTCCTCAAGAATTCGCAGAAATTGATCTCTACCAAAAAAGAGAAAAAATTTACACGCGAAAGATTGAGGGCTTCTTTCAGCGGCTGCGCGTATTTACCGGGTGGCCACTTTTAATTGGCTATTTTTCACTTCCCTGGCTGAGTTGGGGCGATCGCCAAGCCATACTCTTTGATTTACCTGCAAGAAAATTTCACATTCTCGGGCTCACGCTCTGGCCGCAAGATTTTCCACTGCTGGCTTGGGTTTTGATTATTTCCGCCTTTGCACTTTTCCTTGTCACAAAATTATTTGGCCGCGTCTGGTGCGGCTACTCCTGCCCACAAACAGTATGGACTTCAATGTTTATGTGGATAGAGCAACGCACAGAAGGCACACGCAATCAGCGAATTAAGTTAGATAAAGGATCGTGGACTAGCGAAAAAATCCTCAAAAAAAGTATTAAACATGCGATGTGGCTAGGACTCGCTTTTTACACCGCCTTTACTTTTGTGGCTTATTTTACGCCGGCGAATGAACTTATTTTTTCTTTTTTTGATCTTTCGGTAAACCTTTGGGCTGCAACCTGGATAGGTATATTTACACTTTTAACTTACTTAAATGCTGGTTGGTTACGTGAGCAGGTGTGTTTGCATATGTGCCCCTACGCACGTTTTCAATCTGCTATGTTTGACTCCAACACTTTGATTGTGTCCTATGATTCGCAACGCGGGGAACCGCGCGGTTCCCGTAAGAAAAATGTTGACCCAAAAAGTCTTGAACTAGGCGACTGCGTAGACTGCGAATTGTGTGTTCAAGTTTGCCCGACAGGCATTGATATACGAGACGGCTTGCAATACGAATGCATCAGTTGTACACACTGTATTGATGCTTGTGATTCCGTTATGGATAAAATGGGTTATGCACGCGGCTTGATTTCTTATACCACCGAAAATTTTTTGAAGGGAGTGAGTAAAAACAAATATTCATTTTTGCGCCCTGCGACCCTCGGGTATTTTGCTGCGATTATGTTAATGGTGGGTGTTTTTAGCTGGTACGTATATTCTCGTGTTCCGCTTGATCTCGATATCATCAGAGACCGAACACAACTGTATCAGGAACGTGGAGAGTTTTTGGAAAATAATTACACTGCACGCATAATGAACATGACTGAAGAGGCTCAGCAACTTGAACTTTCTATTCTCGACAGCGGCGAGCTTCAACTCGATAAAGTTTCCATTTTGGGTAACACGCAGCTTAGTTTAGCTGCAGGTGAATTGGCTGAAATTCCTTTTCGTATTAGCATTCCCAAATCTGCAGCCAAAACTCCTGTGATAAGTTTAAATATTGAAGTCCGTTCGCTTTCCGAGCCGAATTTACAAGCTGAAAAAGTCACTAATTTTCTAAGCCCGGGGAATGTCCAACATGATTAGGAACCCCGCTTGGTACAAACAATTTTGGCCCTGGTTTATTATCGCGCTACCCGCTACAGCTGTGGTTGCCGGCTTGTTAACTCTATTTATTGCAATTAAACATTCCGACTCTCTCGTTGAAGATGATTACTACAAAGAAGGCTTGGCGATTAACACTAATTTGCAAAAAGAGAAGCGCGCAAAGGATTTGGGCATTTCAATTAAATTCGATATAGATTCTTCTTCAAAACGCATTAATCTTGAATTAGTTTCTAAAACCAAGCTAGCGTTGCCGTCCCTATTGAATCTCAAATTAATTCACCCCATGGATGCAAAGAGAGACAAAACTTTTCCTTTACAACGTGATGAAAAAACAGGTACTTATTCTCAACAGTATTCGGAACTCGCGGACATTGATTGGATGCTGGAAGTCACGCCGATTTATCTGGAAAACAAACCGGATTTAAAAGACGACTGGAAACTACGTGGCAAACGCAGCCTATACACCAGAAATGGAACCTGAGGCGCGCGCTTTAATCTGCGCAAAAGAGAGTATTAAAAACTGTTATCACTGTGGTTTAACAATAGAGCCTCAGGTAAAAATTTCATCGACACATCACAATAAAGATCTGTATTTTTGCTGTCAGGGCTGTAAAGCAGTTTGCGATTTGATTCTGGCTGGTGGCCTGGAAAATTATTATCGTCACCGCAGCGAGTTTGCTGAAAAACCAGAAAACACACAGTCAAAATTTTTGGAATTTGATAATTCGGTTTTCCAAGCCTCATTTTGTCGCAGCATCGATCCTGGTATTCAGCAAGCTTCTCTGTATATTGAAGGTATTCACTGTGCAGCTTGTGTTTGGTTACTCGAACAAGCCTTGAATTCTTGCGAGGGAGTCAGCTCGGCGAGCGTTAGTCTGGTTGATAATGAAGCCGAAGTTTGTTGGCAAAGCGACGATCAGAAATTGTCGAACATTGTTCAGCTTATTCATCAACTCGGCTATCGAGCCTTGCCCTGGAGCGAAGATACCAATCAACGATTGCAAGGCGAAGCGGAACAAACACTACTAAGACGTACTGGGCTAGCAGGCTTGATTATGATGCAGGTAGGAATGTTTTCTATCGCACTGTATGCTTCCGGCCCAAATGGAATGGCAAGCGAATATAAAGATTTGCTGCACGGATTTTCCTTATTATTGAGCACCGTGTTATTGCTTTATTCCGGACGCATTTTTTTTCAGGGTGCTTGGCGCAGCATGAAGCGATGGCGGGTTAGCATGGATGTGCCCATAGCGCTTGCCCTCACGGCAGCATGGACTGGCAGTGTGGTGAATACAGTTCGCGGCAGTGGCGACGTGTATTTTGATTCTATTTGTATGTTTGTGTTTTTGTTGAGCGGCGTACGTTATTTGGAACTTAAGGCGAGAAATCGCTATGCACATTTAGATCAAAAAGGGGATTTACCGCCGAATTGTAAAATACTTCAGGATAAAGAAAACAATCTCTACAGCTTTGTAGCTCTTCAGGAAATCAAGATCGGTGACCTGATCTATGTCCAGCGTGGTGAAATGATTCCCGTCGACGGTCGCCTGGAAAGTGAAAGTGCCCTGGTGAATGAGGCAAATATCAGTGGCGAATTTTTACCAGTCGAAAAGGTGCAGGGTCAGCGCGTTTTATCTGGCTCTATCAATCAATCCAACAATCTTATTTTAAGGGCCGATAAAATTTCAGAAAACTCCTGCTTACAAAACATAAAACGATTTAGCAGGCAGACGAAAAACCAGCAAACACGTTTTCTAGCAAGCAGCGATTTAATAGCCCAGTATTTTTCCTTTTTCATAGTCGTTGCAACTGCGCTTGTAAGCATCGTCTGGTATTGGTTAGACCCCGCCCGTGTGCTGGAAATCGATATCGCTATGTTGGTTATTACTTGTCCCTGTGCGCTTTCTCTCGCGGCGCCCTCAGCTTTTACTGTTGCTGCAAACTATCTGCGCAAAAAAGGCATCATAATCTGCAACAAAAATACTTTGGAAAAAATTAAGCACATCGATCAGTTAGCGTTTGACAAAACAGGTACGCTCACAGAAGGGCGCTTTACTCTGAAACAGTCTCACTATTTTGACAACCCGCATGAAAGTGTTATTGATTCCATTGCTTTTGCTCTGCAAAGTTGGTCAGAACATCCGCTTGCGCATGCTTTTCAATTTAAAAATGACCTTATCAAAATTGAAAAGGCCGCAAGTCATACCAGTGCAGGTGTCTCAGCACTAATCACCGATATGCGCTTACCTCAATCCAATATTCAGCAAGGCGAATTTCGAATTGGTAGCCGTCATTTTTGTGCAGAATTGTATAAGGGGCCATTACCTGATGTAGACACCGCTTCTTCTCTGACTACGGTATGGCTGGTGAATGCGACGCAATGTTTAGCCTGCTATGAATTGGAAGATAGTCTGCGTGCCGATGCGCTACTCGCTTTGAACAAACTTCATCGCTATTCACCTTTTCTCATTAGCGGTGACAATGCCAAGGTGGTAGAAAAAACTGCGCATGAACTTGGATTAAATGAGTGGTACTCGGGCTGCAGCCCGAGCGAAAAACTCAAAATACTTCAGGAAAAACAGGCTAAGGGACATAAATTATTAATGGTGGGCGATGGGGTGAATGATTTACCGGTTTTAGCCAAGGCCGATGTTTCTGTTGCCATGAATTCTGCCAATAAACTTGCTCAGGTCGAAGCAGATTGTATTTTACTAAACAATAAAATAAGTGACCTGACAGACTTGATTGCAAGCGCAAACTTCACCTTTAAAATTATGCGACAAAACTACAGCTGGGCTCTGCTGTATAATATGTTGGCGTTACCACTTGCTGCGATGGGCCTTGTGCCGCCCTGGCTTGCCGCACTTGGAATGTCGACAAGTTCTTTGATCGTTGTGTTAAACGCCGCGCGCATTTACCGACAACAACCGACGGTTTAACCTTATGCCCAGTTTGTATATTTTAATTCCAATCGCAATGATCTTTTGCGCTTTAGCCATTCGCGCACTGTTCTGGGCTTTGGATAACAATCAATACAAGGAGTTAGATAAGGAAGCCCACCGCATTCTCTTCGACGAAGACAATTCAAAAGTGAATAACCCAGACCAAGCAATTAACAAGAAAAACGAGAACATTGACTGAACCCCTCTCTTTATTCGCAGCTTTAGTAATCGGACTTTCCGGCGGCCTGCATTGTGTCGCAATGTGCGGCGGGATTGCCTCTGCACTGGGTTATGCATCCCAGCAAAAGCTCAGCTTTCTTCTCGCCTACAACGGTGGACGCATACTCAGTTACGCCATCCTCGGTCTGCTGTTTGCCTCCGCGACAGCAGTATTCAATGCCCACAGTATTTGGGCCCATCGAGTCTTACAGGGCTTGTCTTCTCTCTTACTTATCGGGATCGGATTGCACATTGGTTTTGGGATTAACAAAATTCAATGGTTGGAATCCAGTGGGGCCAAGGTTTGGCAGGCTATTCAACCTCTCGCGCTAAAGCTCTTTCCGGTCAATACTCATCTGAAAGCCTGGGCGCTCGGCATGTGCTGGGGCTGGCTACCTTGCGGCTTGGTATACAGCACGCTGGCTCTAAGTGCCAGCTCAGCTTCTCCGCTCGTTAGCGCCACTATGATGGCTATATTTGGCGCGGGCACTCTGCCATGGCTACTTGCAAGTTTATTCGCTGGGCAGCGCCTGAGAGGCTTACACAGCATGCCTACAATCAAACGCGTAATGGGCATCGTGCTGATCGCTCTGGGGATTGTGGGTTTGTTTGAGCAGTTTGCGATGGAATTCTCTAAAAACACTACTCCCAACGAGCATCACCACCATCATTGACCAAAATCAAAGGGCAATTCCGTCCAAAAATTTAGAATCCATGCTACTGACCGTTCAAAAATAGCAGAACAATAAGGCAAGTATCATGAGAGAAGGTATTGCGGCACCTGAATCGCCAAAACATACGACTATCGTGTGGAACCCCGATTTAATTAAGCGTTATGACCTTTCAGGCCCACGTTACACTTCCTACCCCTCTGCGCCTCAATTTAAGTCTGGCTTTGAATCTTCCGCAATCGACGAAGCCATAGCGCGCAGCAATCAGAAAGGTTCGGAGTTATCGCTGTACTTTCATATCCCCTTTTGCGATACCGTCTGTTACTACTGTGCCTGTAATAAAATTGTGACAGGTGATAAACAAAAAGCGGAACCCTATCTAACACACCTCTACCATGAGATTAGTATGAAAGGGGCGCAATTCGATAAGCAACGCGTCGTTAAACAATTGCATTGGGGAGGAGGCACACCCACATTCATAAACCATGAGCAAATGAAAATGTTGATGGCAAAAACTCGAGAACATTTCATTTTGCTTGACGATGATAGCGGTGAATATTCTATTGAAGTTCACCCCGGCAACATAATACCCAACACTTTGAATGTGCTGCGGGATCTTGGATTCAATAGACTGAGCATGGGTGTCCAGGATTTTAATGAGGCGACACAAGTTGCAGTAAATCGTTTTAATAGTTTCGAGGAAGTCTCCAAACTCACAAAGGAGGCTCGCGATTTAGGCTTTCATTCGGTCAGTATGGATTTAATTTATGGCTTACCCAAGCAAAGCCTTGAGAGCTTAAAACTAACTCTGGAAAAAATTATTCTGCTTTCTCCTGATCGCATTTCTCTTTTTAACTATGCGCATCTTCCACATTTGTTTAAGACACAAAAACAAATTGACGAAAACACGCTGCCCTCGGCAAACGAAAAGCTCGCGATGTTGCAATACGCAATTGAATTTCTCAACGACGCGGGATACATATTTATCGGCATGGATCACTTTGCCAAACCTGGCGATGACTTATCGCAAGTTCAGGCCAAAGGCGAATTGAAAAGAAATTTTCAAGGTTACTCCACTCACGGAGACTGCGATCTCATTGCATTCGGTGTTTCCGGCATTAGCGCTATCGACAATATTTATGTACAAAATTGCAAATCGCTCGATGACTATTATTCAGCCCTTGATCGTGGTGAATTGCCTGTAGAGTGTGGGATTAGCCTGAACCAAGATGACAGAATTCGCCAACAAGTGATAAATAAACTTATCTGTCAGTTTGAATTGAATTTTGGCGAGATCGAAACGCAGTTTGGTATATTCTTCCATCGGTATTTTCAAGCTGAACTCAAAGCCTTGCAGCCGATGATTGATGACCAGTTAGTCGAGTTATCTGACGCCAGGCTCAAAATCAGTCCTCAGGGCCGCCTACTTGTTCGACGTATTTGTATGTTGTTTGACGCCTATCTCACCCAACGACCCGAAATTCGCTACTCTCAGATCATCTAGTTTGTCTGTTTGAGTCAGGGCGCTTCCCTCAAACCGCTTTTTTTGCTACAAATGGCGGCTCACTTAGCGGGGGAAACTGATCGTGCAGCAAGGTTGTATCCATCATTCCAGCATCAGTTGCGGAGATTGCCGTCTAAACTCGATATGTCTACCTATAAGCCTGCATTTGGAAGATATCAACAAGCTTGACGAGATCATCAAACAGGGGCGCCCCCTGCATAAAGGTGAGTTTGTCTACCGCAGCAGGGACAAGTTTAAGGCTGTCTATGCAGTGCGTTCTGGCACCATTAAAACCATTACCATTAGTGAAACTGGTGTTGAGCATGTCACCGGTTTTTACTTGCCGGGCGAAATATTTGGTATGGATGGGATAGGCAATGATTACTATGTCGGCTCGGCGGTGGCACTGGAAACCTCGGCCGTGTGTGAAATCCCCTTCACCGCCATGCAAGAATTGAGTCTTAAAGTCCCTTCTCTCCAGCGTCGCTTTTTTCAGTTGATGAGCAAGGAAATTACCGGGGAACAGCAACTTGCCTCCTTGCTTAGCAGCAACACGGCTGAAGAGCGCGTAGCCGCTTTTCTTCTGAGTATCTCCAGCAGACAGCGTCGCCGCCAACTATCAGCAACAAAGTTTAATCTTTCGATTTCACGTACAGAATTGGCCAGCTATCTTGGCTTGACCCTGGAGACCACGAGCAGGATATTCAGCCGAATGCAAAAAGATGGCGTCTTGCATCTGGATAAAAAGGAAGTAGAAATTCTGGATATTGAAAAACTGCGCGAAATCTCCCACTCTGCGGCAATTATTCACAATTAGTCAAGATGTTAAGGAAAGCTGTCAGAATCCAGAGACTGAGATTCTGACAGCGGGTGCCACTACGAGAGCTCGGAAAGCAAGTCCTTTCGGCTTGATATCATTTCCCTATAAGTATCCAGAGTTGACTGATTATTTGTATACCCACTAGTACGCAGTCTATCCAGGTGTCTTTCCAAGCAGTTAATTTCTCTCATGAGCTGGCTTTTCAGTTGTATGTCAGTTTGTCGACCAACCTGAAAGGAATCATTTTGAGTTTGTGCCTGGTTCATAAGTCGTTTCCCATTGTGCTGATATTTATTGGTTACGCGACTTGCGTTTCTTTCGTTTGTGTTGCTTTCGTATGTGTTACTTACGTTTTCTTAAAAAACGTCAGCATTTTCTTGACCGGTCAGCAAACATCGATGCTCACCGATCCTTGTAGGATAGACAATTTTTGACAAAAAATAACCAGGAAATTGCCAAAAATGGGCAACAAAGTGACATTCGATGTCACTATTTTTTCATAAGCGGAACTAGCTCTAATTCGCTTTTTAGTCAGTTCTTTTTTAGGACAGGTTTCCAGTCAAAATTCGCATCCCCAACCACATAAAACCAGGGGTTAAGAATGTCGTCCTTGGTATTATAACGAAGCGGACTTAAATCCAACCTGTATACATGGCCGCCTGCACTTTCGACAACAGCTTGTGCCGCTGCAGTGTCCCATTCAGAGGTCAATGCCAGTCGCGGATAAAGGTCAGCCTTACCTTCAGCAACCAAACACAGCTTTAATGAACTTCCCATACTCCTGGATTCAAGTTCACCAAAAATACTCTCAAGTTTTTCTATGAGAGCATTAACTTCTTCCGCGCCATGACGACGACTCGCAACTATGACAAATTTTTCTGTTGAATTTTTTATATTGCTTAAGGAACGTGAAGAAATTTTTTCTTTTTTTCCGCCTTGAATTTTCCAAGCACCTACATTTTTAATACCGCAATAGGTAACGGCAAGAACCGGTACATACACTACGCCCAATACCGGCTCACCTTTATGCACAAGTGCAACATTAACGGTGAACTCTCCATTGCGATTGATGAATTCTTTGGTTCCATCCAGGGGATCAATTATCCAATAAGTCTCCCACTCTTTACGCACATCCCAATCTGGTAAGCGACCCTCTTCAGAGAGAACCGGTACGCCATCCAGGTAATTTGTAAGTTCAGAAACAATGACTTTATGCGCAGCCAAATCTGCATCGGTCACTGGCGAGTTATCCACTTTCGTTTCGATGGCTAACTCCTGGTCGCGATCATAAACCTCCAGAATGGCCGCACCTGCTTTTTCGCAAAGTAGAATGACTTTTTGTAATAATGCTTCGTCTAATTTCTCAACAATTGAATTCTCAACAATCAAACTTAAACTCCTTCACTTTTTATTGCGCGGTGGGCCAACAGTAACGCTGCAATGCTGCGCGCTTCGGTAAAATCTTCTTTGATCAAAAACTCATCTAACTCACTGAATTTTAAGGGTACAACTTCAAGGGGTTCAGGTTCATCCCCTTCGAGCTTTTCCTTGTAAAGATCTCGCGCCAGTACAATTTGTGTTCGGTGTTGCATGTAATTGGGTGATTGCGACATCAGTTTCAGCAAACTCAATTCGCGTGCGCCATATCCTATTTCTTCCTTGAGCTCGCGGTTCGCCGCTTCTAATAAATCTTCCCCTTTCTCCACCCTTCCTTTGGGGAGTCCCAGCTCATAATCTTCCATGCCCACAGCGTATTCGCGAATCAGGAGTACCGTGTCATCATCGAGCATAGGGACTACAATAACTGCCGCAGTCGCTCCCGCACAAAGGCGTTCGTATGTGCGCTCCTCGCCATTACCGAAGCGCAATGCGAGTTCCTCAACGCGAAATAGCCGGCTTGCCGCGACTTGTTTAGTATTCAATATTTGAGGTTTAGTCGGCATCTCAGATCTGATTACCCAATTTGTGGCCAAATAAGCAGGCACGACCTAAAAAAGCAGAGAGTATAGCAGTAATGATAAATTGGAATTTGATAGATACGGTATTGCTCGACATGGATGGCACCTTATTGGATCAACATTTCGACAACTATTTTTGGTCAGTTCATCTTCCCCTTCGCTATGCGGAGGCGCACAATCTTGATGAACAAGCGGCCAAAGCCCATTTGGATAAACATATCCACAATCAGGTAGGCTCACTGCAATGGTACTGCCTGGATCATTGGTCAAAAATTGTAAGTATGGATATTCCCGCCCTAAAGCGCGAAGTCAGCCATAAAATACAAATTCGCCCCTTTGCAGAAGAGTTTTTAAAGCGCCTGCAAATTCTTGGAAAGAAATTGGTGTTGATTACCAACTCTCACCGTGCTGGCTTAAACCTGAAAATGGAAGTGACTGAAATTGATCAGTATCTGGACCTGGTCGTGTCTTCACACGACTACCAAAAACCCAAAGAAGATCAGGCTTTCTGGAAAGATTTAATGCAGCAGGAACATTTTAATCCTCAACGTACCTTATTTATTGACGATACGCCCAGAATTCTTGAAAGTGCGCAGCAATTTGGCATTCAATATTTAGTGTGTATCACCAAACCGGATATGCAAATGCCTGCTAAACGTTCTGAACAATTTATCGACATTGAACATTTTGACGAAATTATGCCCGATGCAGAAAGTTAGAATTGATAAGTGGCTATGGGCTGCGCGTTTTTTCAAGACACGCAACCTCGCGAAACAAGCCATTGATGGTGGCAAAGTTCATATTGGTGGGCACCGCGTAAAAGCCAGCAAGGAAATTGAAATCGGTATTCTCCTGCGAATTCGTCAAGGCTGGGACGTAAAAGAAGTCGAGGTGCTCGCCTTGTCTGATCAACGTAGAAGCGCAACGGAAGCTCAGCTTCTATATCGTGAAACCGCAGAAAGCATTAAAAAACGTGAAACCAATGCGGAGCAACGCAAGGTCATGCGTGCAGCCGACCCCAAGTCTTTAAGCAAACCCAATACACGGGAACGTAAACTTATCCATCGTTTTAAACGGGAAACTCTTGATGACAATTGATAACGACCTGAACCAGAACGATTCACTGGAACGATTCGTTTTTGAAAACTGTGATATTCGCGGCGCGATTATTCGATTAAATAAAAGTTACCAGGATGCGCTCGCACATCAAACTTTTAGCTCGAGAAAAAAGCTGCTGCTAGGTGAATTTTTTGCAGCTGTCGGCCTACTGGGTGATTCACTAAAATTTAAAGGCATTTTAACTTTACAAGCACGTGGAGACGGCGTGGTTCCACTTGTTATGGCTGATATTAACAGTGCCGGAGAGTTTCGCGGTATTGTGAAAAAAAAGGACGAAACTCTTCTCCTGGAAACCGACGACCTCCCGAATTTGCTAGGCAGCGCGGTGCTCTCAATCACCATTGATCCCGACAAAGGTGAACGATACCAGGGCATCGTTCCCTTGCTAGAAAGTAAACTCGCTCAATGCTTGAGTGATTATTTCTCCCAGTCTGAACAATTACCAAGTTGGTTTTCTTTATTTTCCAGTGAAGAATTTTGTGGCGGATTATTTCTGCAAGCCCTGCCTAAGAAAGTCATACTCGACCATGAAGAAACTCAAGAAAACTGGAATACCGCAATTCAATTGGCATCAACATTAAAAGCGGAAGAATTGTTTAGCTTAAATTATGAAGAAATTCTCTACCGCCTTTTTCATGAATTAGGCTGTAAAGTATTTCCTCCAAAGCCTTTGCGCTTTGCGTGCAGCTGTAACGAAGACAGAAGCAGCAATGCCATAATCGCCTTGGGCGAAGATGAAGCTTATGCCTTATTAGAAGAAAGGGGCGTGATAGATATTAATTGTGAATTTTGTGGAAGAAAATATGTTTTTAATGAAAGCGCTTTAAAAACACTTTTCACTTCACATTAGTTTTCTTTAAGCAAATTCAATTTCAAAAATGCCGTTTCCAATGCTGCAATATCTGGAATGTATAACTCTTCCACTCCTACTCTTACAGACATAAGATCGAAGGGGCGTTTTGGTACATCCGGGTTTTCAGAAATCTCGGTGTGTGCAACTTTGGCCATTCTCGGTATACCCTGAGTAGGCAGTGCCACAAAAGGCAAACGAGGATCAACTCCGGTATTGTTTAAAACAGCAACTCGCCCCTGTGGGTTTAAGGGTGCATATGCTGCGCCGTTCAACACTTCGTAGGACAACAAAGGTATTGCCTGATTTCGCCAGTGGTACAAACCAATCAACCAATCCGGCGTGTCGGGAATGCTTTCAGCGGGCTGCATTGGCGCCATCTCAGCAATAGTAACCGTCGGTATTAACAAGGTTGCACCCATCAAGGGAACCAGAAGACAAGGGATTTCACCCTGTTCTGAAATTTGTGCTACAGATTGATCATCAGTCATAAGCCAGTGTTTCCTGTCTGCAAGGTTGAACTGTGACGTGCATTAAAATTAATGGCCAATTGTGAAGCAACTGCAGAAAAACTCACACAGCCTGTCGCCTGTGCACTGCTAGGCATTGAATCTACCGTGCAGGAATCCGGGGATTGTACCCAAATTTGTCCGCCGTTATGTTTCATAAAGTGGCAACTTTTCGCCCCGTCATCTCCCATACCGGAAAAAATAATTGCTCCAGAGTCTTTGCCATAAGCCCGTGCCACTTTCGCCATCACTTGATCAACTGATGGACAAAAAGGCCCGATCCAGGCTTCACTCACCGGACTTATTATTCCAGTGCTGGTAATTTCAAACTGGTGTGTCGGTGACACAATATAAACACAGCCACCGTAAAGTTGATGACTTTTCTCACAAGAAAAAACTCGCCAATCTGTATTTTGTATGACTGCTTTTTTTAAACTTTCGCTGATCTTGGCATCGATGTGTTGAACATATAGGAACGCCACATCGTGAATCTTATTGGGTAAATTCCTAAGAAATTCAACAACCGCTTCCACACCTCCGGTTGATGCAGCCAAGACCCAAACTTCTTTTGCGCGCTTACCGCTCATCAGTGAGCTAATACCTGCCCCACTTAATAAATTTATTTTTGATGAGAAACGCTTTGCTTGTTCTTGTTTGCCAAGATTTTCCACGTACTGCGGTTCATCATAAATAACAGGGGTATTAAGATTTTCCAGTAGCTCAACAAAATCTTGACCCAGTTGCGTTTGAAGGTCGAGCCTTGCTACCCAAGCGTCCACTTCTGGCCATTCGCTGGCCTTAAGTTTTGCCAATTCGGTACTGGAACAACGAATACTTGCAGCCAGCTCATTGCCAGATTCTTGAATCAGCGTTTCCAAATCAGTTTGCTGTGTGATTGAGTCGGCAAGCACACCAATTTTTAAGGCTTGCAAGGCCATCACTTAGGCCTTTTGATTCGCGCTATCTGCCAACAATTCATTAATGCTCTCCAGCAGTACCTCTTCCTGATACGGTTTACCCAGGTATTTGTTTACGCCGAGACTAAATGCGTGCTCTCTGTGCTTATCACCAGTACGCGAAGTAATCATAATAATTGGGATGTCTTTCCACCGACTAGTTGTTCGAACATTTTTTGCAACCTCAAAACCATCCATGCGCGGCATTTCGATGTCGAGCAACATTAGATCGGGAATTGTGTCTTGCAGCACTTCAAGTGCATGTACACCATCTTTGGCGGTGATGACTTCAAAACCTTCACGTTCAAGAAAACGTGTGGTTACCTTACGCACGGTAACCGAGTCGTCCACTACCATCACCGTGTTTATCTTCTGCACACGACTTTCTTTAACTTCTCTTTGTTGATCAGTGGTGGCTTCGAGTAGTGTGTGTTGCGCATCGGACAAGGCCACTTCTTTTCGTACCAGTGCGTGCGGATCAAGAATGACAACAACGCTACCGTCACCCATAACTGTTGCACCACTTAAGCCTTGCACAAGACTGAACTGCGACCCCAGAGATTTCACAACAATCTCCCGGCTACCCATCAAAGCGTCGACTTGCAGTGCCATCGTATGTTCAGCAGAACGCACAAGTAAAACTGGAAGAGGAAGCGATTTTCCTTCCAGTTTTGGCCGCGCATTTTTATCGAGCATGGTGCCGAGATAACGCACTTCGTAACGTTCCCCTGCATATTCAAATCGCGCTTCGGGATCAGAATAATAATGCTCAAGCTCGAAGGGGCTGACACGCACAATACCTTCAATGGTGTTCAAAGGCACGGCATAGTGATCTGCGCCCATTTCAATCATCAATGCACGGTTAACGGAAACAGTAAAAGGTAAACGCACATAAAATTCTGTGCCCTTACCCCAGGCAGAATTAATTGAAACTGATCCACCAAGCTGTTTGATTTCGGCATAGACCACATCCATGCCTACACCACGACCTGAAATTTGTGTAACGTTCTCTGCGGTACTAAAACCCGCGTGCAAAATAAATTGCATTATGTCTCTATCACTTAATTGCGCATCCGCCATCATCAAACCACGTTCAATGGCTTTTTCTTTTACGCGCTTTAAGTCAATGCCGCGGCCGTCATCAGCGAGACGTAGTAACACATCGCCACCTTCACGACCCAAGGTCAGCACAATGCGACCGGATTCAGGCTTACCGTTTGCAACACGATCTTCAGGTTTTTCAATACCATGATCCACCGCGTTACGCAGCATATGCTCCAAGGGCGCAACCATGCGTTCCAATACAGAACGATCCAGTTCACCTTCCACATTGTCGAGTTCAAAACTAACCTGTTTGCCCAACTCGGCAGCAACCTGGCGAACAATTCGACGTAGACGAGGTACAAGACGCGAAAAAGGCACCATACGAGAGCGCATCAAGCCTTCTTGCAAAGTTGAATTCACGCGCGATTGTTGCAACAAAAGGGTTTCAGTGTCGCGCACTTTATCGGCGAGTGTAGATTTTAAATCCACTAAGTCAGAAGCTGATTCAATCAGAGAACGTGAAAGTTGTTGCAAAGCAGAATAGCGATCCATTTCGAGCGGGTCGAAATCTTTTTGTGCTTCTTCAATTTGTTCCTGACGGAAAAGAATTTGTGCTTCTGTTTCGATATCAAGACGACGCAGCTGTTCTTGCAAACGCAAGATTGTGCCATCTATTTCTTCCAGCGCTCCACCAAAATCAACAACTTGTTGTTCTAAACGGCCGCGACTAATTGAGGTTTCCCCAGCCAGGTTCACGAGTTCTTCTAACAATTCAGCCGAGACTTTAATAACTTCCTGGGGGCCTGCACGTCGAGCAGAAACTTGTTGCTGAGTCGCTGCGGATGCACCCCCTCCACTGACACTCGGCATGATAAAAGAATCACCATCATCTCCCGATGTTGGAGTAGCAACAACTTCTGTTTCTTTTGGTTTGGCCGCAAAAGGTAAAACGTTTGTGGTTTCGCCTGACCCTTGGCCGCTTTCAATTGCGGAGGATGGTTGCTCTGCAGTCTCAGGTGTGCCCGGCACGTCCAGAGCTGGAGTGGCAAGGTCTGCACCTGTTCCCATATAACTTTGAATCCCGCGCACACCATTGAGTACGCGATCCTGGAAGCCGTGTATTTTCGCAAAGAAGGCGCCGTCTACATCCGAGATATCTACACCGATTAAGTAGCTTTCGTAGTCGTGAGTGAGCTCGCCAAGATTGTTCATGCCTGCCAAACGCGCACCACCTTTTAAGGTGTGTAGCGCACGTTTGATTGACTCTACACTATTTAGATCAGACCAATCATTTTCCCAAGTGTGCACCGCCTCATCCAACTCTTCGATGAGCTCTTCCGCTTCTTCAAGGAACACCTCAAGAATATCTTCGTCAAAATCAGGATCATTGACGTCAATGATATCGAGTAAACCTGGTATGCTTGTCGCATCCTCTTGTGAAGCTTCTGGCGTTTCGCTACTTATCGGAGACTCTGAATTATCTGAATCTCCTGCCGAAATAAAATCATCTTGTGCGGTCGCGTCTTGCCCAAAGGGAAGATCATGTTCAACTTCTTCACTAGTTTGATATTCTTCGTCTTGCTCTACTTCGAAATCACTCTCTGAAGAAAGTACACCGGCAGAATCTTGATTGTAAATTTGATCGCTTTCTTGTTGCGAAGAGAAATCCGAATTTTGTTCATCAACTGTAATATTAAAAATATCTTCAGCCGAATTTGCTGATGCAGCTTCACTTTCGCCTTGATCTACTTCGTTTAATTCAAATTCTTGTTGTTCTTCAAAATCCGATTCATTAAAGCTAGCTACGGGAATTGTTTCTGCTTCGTCAGCCTCGTCAACCAACTCAAAATCTTGATCAGACTCGAATCCATTAATGTCTTCAACGCTTTCAAATTCAATAACGGGTTCTTCCGAAATTATTTCTTCACCAACTTCTTCATCAATTTCTTCAACCTGGAGCGATTGTTCAGCCAAGTCTTTCAAAGCTGTAATTAAATCTGCGGGGGGCGCCACCAGATTTTGTCCAGCAGCAACCGCATCAACGAGATCCAAAAGAATATCGTGACCACGTGCTAGCACTTGATAGAAATGCTCATCTATCACCTTCTCATCTTTCAAAGCTTTTTCATGGACCAAACGCAATTCTTTCGCCAAGTCTGACATTTCCGGCAACTTGGCTTTGTTGGCACCCACTTCTAAAAGAGATAATTCTTTGATAAGCCCTGGCAAATCTACAGCATCTTTACCTTTATCTTTCCAGGTCAATATCAATTTATCAGCATCGAGAAGCATCTTCATTTCTTCAGCCATAAAGATTGATAAGAGCTGAGGATCAACTTCGTTACTGCCCTGCTTTTCGAGTTCGTTTAATCGAATTAAATGTCCAACGGACAGTTCTTTTAATTCTTCTGCGCGCGCAATAAATTGATTCAATTTTGGAATTTGTACTTCACGTCGCGCTTCAATGTAGCCCAAACTTTCTCGCGTGTAGTCCACTGCATCTTTCAACAACTGTAAAATATCAGCGTTGATTGGGACTTTGTAAGAAATAAGTTCTTTTGCAAAATGTTCGAGTGGTTCAACCAACCTTGCAATAGCAGTGACTTGAGCCATTTTTGCACTGCCTTTTAGGGTATGCATGGCGCGCTGCAAGTCGTCGCTCGGTGGGGAAAATATTGGCGAGGATTCTTCCATTTCAGCAATAAATTCTTCCATGACTTCAAGGTGCGTTTCAGCTTCCGAGGAAAAAATATCCCAAAGCACATAGTCTTCGTTTTCTTCCTCCTGCGCTTCATTCAAGCGCGCTTGCTGCTCACTCTCCGCCTGTGCAGACAAGGGAACTTCTGTCGACGCCGGTTCATCTTCAAGCTCTGGCGGGACTTCACCCTCACTGAGTGCTTGACCCCAAGCCATGTATTGCTCTGTTAATTCAGGCTGCGGGTTGCGTTTTTTATTCTTGAACGCTTCAATCAAAGAAGGTAGTAGTTGCAATACCAAAATAATTAAATGACTGTGCGCAGGTTTGGCGGGCACCGTGCGGTCAATTACCCGGTTCAGCATGTTTTCAACTGACCAGGCGAGCTCACCAATATCATTGGCTTCCACCATGCGGCCACTGCCTTTCAGGGTATGAAATGCCCGACGGACAACAACAAGTGAATCGTTATCGTGTTGGTCTGCTCGCCACTTAGGGAAATATTCTCCAAGCGTGTCACTGACCTCTCCGGCTTCCTCAATAAAAATTTCTATTATTTCATCGTCGATGTCGCTTTCATTTTCAGCATCATCATCTATAGAAATTTTATCAAGTGAAATAATAGGTTCGCGTTTTACTAATGATGCAGCAGGAGATACCTGTTCTACATGCTCTTCGTGTTCTAACTCCTCACCAGATTCAACATTATTGTTGAATGCAACTTCGTTAAGCTCTTCTGGCTCTGTTGAAGAAGAATCAGAAGACGGCTCTACCAAGTTTTCAATTTCTGTCACAGGTTGATTGACAGCGCGGTCTTGATTTTGTGATTTGAATTCTGTTTGTGGCGCAGTTGGTGAACTCCTTTCAGCAACAAGTGACGGCGGTGTCGTCGAACCTGTTGCGTATCCTAAGGTGCTTACACTTTCTTCAGCAATATCCAACAAGGGCTCAAGATCTTCATCCAAATCTTCGATTAATCTTTCCAGATAGTATTCAACACTGGCGATTGCATCGGCCAAGGCATCGAGCGCTGTCCAGTCCGGGTGGCCATCTCCAACCAAAAGATTTTCTCGAATATAGGCATTACAGGAATCAATAATTTTCCCTGGTCTGTGGAGAGGAACCATATCCAAACCACCACGAATATCGGTAAGTAAACTTTCAATGTTGCCTAAATGCGACTTATCCCACTGTGACGAAATGTATTCAACGATGGCGTCTTTCGCTTGATCCAGTCCACGTTGACATTCTTTTAATACTGTACGTTTGGCTTGATCGATTTCTACTTCGCGCTCATCAAGATCTTCAAGATTTTGATGTCGCCCAGCAGCTTTGGAAATTGCAGATAAGCGATTTTCAAATTCAATCACCTTGTTTGCGACTTCCATTAACTGGTAGCCATCGATATCATTTTGGTTACTTAATTCTTCAAGTATTTCAGCTTGTTTTAATACTTGTTTGCGTAAATCACCAATACCCAAAACTGCCAAGGTATCGGCCACGCGTTTTATGACTGGCAGCACCTCTTTTAATTCTGAAGGTGAACTTTGGCCTGAGAGTGATAAATCGAGTATGTGTTTAATCGTGTTTATTTCATCTTGAAGCGCAACCACTACGGAGCGTATCGCTTCCGGGTCAGGCATTGACATTGCGTCTTTGTCTGAGCCTTCAGCTCCGCCAATAAGCGCATTTTGTAATTGATACTTTGCCTTTACATCAAGAATTTTCTTGCTGCCGCCCTTAGCACGCGCGACGTAATACAATACATTTTTAAGTAGGCTCTCACCGGGCTGCATGTCGAGTGCGCCTGGTGCTTTCTCACCGAGTATTCTTAGTTCGCGTGCGAGGTAACGTAAAAGTCCGCGAACCGCTACGCTGAGTTGAATATTCTCTTCACGCAAACCCTCAACCATTGCTGAGGCAGCTTCCCACAAGGGGTAGCATGCCGTTCCACTGGTAATCAATTGCAATCGTGTAAAAACTTTTTCAATATATTCTAAATTTTCACGCGCCTTAATTCCGCGCAACACACTTGCGGCAGAAAATTGGTACATTTCCCGCAATTTATTTAATACTTCTTTTAGTTTTTCGGGATCGTGAACAATTTGGTGCTTTTGCCCGTGAAGGCGAGCAAGTGAAGTTAGGTCAGGTGAAAATAAATTTGTTTCGCTGAGATAACTTTGTTTGCGCACCGCACGCAAATCATTCAGCAAGGGCAGAATTACTGCTGGGTTATCTTCTTTTTGGTTTTTAACACGTTCAAGATAAATCGGGAGTTGTAACATGGAGCGCATCAGCACTTCGTGCGATTCTGGCCCACTGGAAACATTGTTGTTAATGATTGCTTGAGCGAGATGCTCCATTTCTTCGGCGAGCAGAGAGGCCCCATGAAACTCTACCATCTGCAAACTGCCGTAAACCTGATGGATATGAGTCAGGCAGAAGCGCATCTTTGTCGAATCTTTCGGATCTTCAACAAAGGATTCTAAAGCGCTGCGAGCGTCATTTAGGGTTTCACTAATCTCCCCAATAACCCAATCTAACGCAGCAAAATTTAGCTTCTCTCCCATCTCGGAGTCCCGTATCAGTTGCGTACGTATACTTGCACATCATCCGCCGCAACGCGGCTCATATCTCGATGCACCCAATCAACAACTTCACCCAAACCAATTATCAAAATTCCGCCAGGTTTTAGCCTCTCCACAAAAGCGTTCAAAATTTCATGACGTAACCAACGACGAAAATAAATCAACATGTTTTGACAAAAAATAACATCGAGCTTAATTGTGGGTAGCTCACTGATATTTAAAACATTGGCGTGGTTAAAACACACCTTTTCTTTGATTTCCGGAATAATCTTATAACGTCCGTTTTCTTGTTCAGTGAAGTAAGTTTCGCGGTAATATTTCTCGATTAATTCAATTTTACGCTGCGGATAAAGACCAGTCTTTGCAATGGTTAAAGCGGCGCGACTGATGTCGCTGGCAATAATTCCGTAGTAAGGCTTGAGTTGTTTCTCAAGAAAAACCTCTTTCATTACCATTGCGAGCGAATAAGGTTCCTCACCGGAAGAACAACCTACACTCCACAAATCAAAGGTATTTTCAAGTTTATTGTTTTCGATATGTTCTTTAAGATAGTTTCTGACAAACTCTATAGAAGGGGGATGTCGGAAAAAACTGGTTTCTTTAACTACCAGACGATCAATTAGAACTGACCATTCAACTTTCCCTGAAACACCATCGACAATACGATTGTAGTACTGCGTGTAATCACTGTGCCCAAGCTCACGCATACGCATACTAACTTGGGTCTGCAGAAAAACACGTTGCTGATCGCTCAGGCAAATACCTGCTCGCTCTTCTAACAACTTACTCCACTGATCAAATTGTTTGTCAGTAAGATCCGGAGCAGCCTGTAAGGACCAAATCATTAGTCGTTACCTTTTATATTTATACTCGTGCCCCAGCAGACTCTTCGTCTAAAGTCGGGATAAAATCATCATCAACATCAACCGCATCATCCAAAGAGAGATCCATGACATCATCATCGTCATCGGGCATATCAAATTCTGTATCCGCTTCAGCAAAGGCATCATCTTCGTAATTGTCATCCCTCATTTCATCAGGCAGTTTGAAACCTGTTACTGAGTTACGCAACTCAATCGCCATGTTCGCCAAGTTACCAATCGCTTTCGCTGTTGCGTTAGTACCCGCTGAAGTTTGTGAAGTAATTTCCTGAATAACATTCATCGTATTCGAGATGTGGCCAGCTGAAGACGCTTGCTGTCTCGCCGCATTCGAAATGTTTTGAATCAATTCCGCAAGGTTGGCCGATACCGTTTCAATCTCTTCAAGTGCCACACCCGCATCCTGTGCAAGGCGAGCTCCTCGTACCACCTCTGCGGTGGTTTGTTCCATCGAAATTACTGCTTCATTAGTATCATTCTGAATGGTTTTAACCAGCGCTTCGATCTGCTTGGTTGCTGTTGCAGAACGTTCCGCAAGACGCTGTACCTCATCCGCTACCACCGCGAAACCTCGACCAGCGTCACCCGCCATCGATGCCTGAATTGCCGCGTTAAGTGCAAGGATGTTTGTTTGGTCGGCGATATCGTTAATCAAACTTACGATGTCACCAATTTCTTGTGAAGACTCACCCAGTCGTTTAATACGCTTTGAAGTATCCTGAATCTGCTCACGAATCGTATCCATACCGTTAATGGTATTTTGTACCACTTTCGCACCATTTTTCGCGATCGATACCGACCGCTCCGCAACACCGGCTGACTCCGCGGCGTTTGCTGATACCTGGTCGATCGTAACCGCCATTTCATTTACCGCCGCAGATGCTCCCGCAATTTCTTGCGCCTGGTGCTCAGATGCTTCAGCAAGATGCAGTGCAGTTTGCTGAGTATCTGCCGATGCACCGGCAACCCGTTCGGACGTTTCGTTGATGCGCGAAACCAGAACCCGCAGTTGGTCAATGGTGTAGTTGATAGAGTCTGCAATTGCTCCTGTAAAATCTTCCGTTACTGTTGCGGTTGTGGTTAAGTCACCATCCGCAAGGTCGGCAAGTTCGTCGAGCAATCGTAAAATCGCGTTTTGGTTTCTCTCGTTAGTTTCACCTGTTTCGCGCGCGCGACGGTTGGTGCCCTGGTTAATTTGCCAAGCAATCAAGAACAAAACCAAAAGAGAAAGTCCACCAACAAAATATAAAACGTTGTTATTAATGCGGCGGCTTTCTGGAAGGTTTTCAATTCCGTCTGTCAAAGAACCGAGCGTTTCCAAAATAACCGGACCATCATCCAAAATTGCATTCGTCGCCTGACGCGCTCGAGACAAAGCAGGTTGCGCTTCATAAATATTGCGAATTGAATTATTGATGACTTCAAAGTTCTCGACAATTTGGTCCAAACTTTCAATCGCGTCGCGATCAGTGATGCGCGAGATACTCATTGTGGGATCACCCACTTTCATACCAGCCAGTACTTTACCGAATAGACTTGCATCGAGGTTAAACTGGTCAGCAGCTTTGTCTGCATCCTCACCACCAACAAGCATTTTCTCGATGTTTCTTGCAATACGTTCCGCACGCCATGATTGTGTTTGCGCGACCGAGACTTGATCCGCAGGCGCATCGTTTTCCAATAGAATATCTACGATATTTCTATGTTCAGCCTGCAGTTCAGGAATCGACTCACCCAGCGTGTCGGCCACTTGGTGAATAAAGATAATGGTTTCTTCATTCTGCAAAATGCCGTCTTCAGAAGCTTCTTTTACACGCAACCAAACATTATCAAAGTTGTTTAATTGCTCCATAAGCACCAAGCGTGTCTGGTTATCCTGGGTGCGAAGTCTGTCCCAGGTACGACCCATATCGTTAATCACCGTCTGTAATTCGACGAAAGATTGTTTGTTACCAGCGGTCGCATCTCGTGCTAATGATGTAATCCGATAAGAAGATGCCCTTAACTCACTGGCCAACTGCAATGCCTGTTGGTCTTTTCTGGCATCGGCCAACAATTGATAAATTATGACGCCCACTAAAAATAAACATGCGACCAAAACAAATATCAATAAAGCCATGTAAGGACTAGATTTTGCTCGCAGCAGCAAGCCTTTTGAATCACCTTTCATACCACGCTCCCAAGCGATTGTATGTTCAACAATTTATTCACCTAACAAAACCGCAAGCTACACCAATGCGGCATTAATAAATCTAGGATCTTCTGCAAGCGTCGACAAATTAAAAACAGTCCAACGCTCCCCGCGTGAATCCTGATACGCGCCTTTAACAAAAGGTAAAATTTCTTCCTTGAGGCTGGCCTCTACTGGACCAAATCTGTCTGCGGGAAAATGCTGCATGCCGAAAGCTCTATCGACAACGATTCCGCTATACAAATTTTCTGTTTCTAGCACCAGAACACGGTGATTTTTTTTCTGTCCGCTGATGGTGCCACCAAAGAAACCAGGTAAATCGAAAAGGGGTAACAAACGGCCCCTTACATTTGATAATCCAATTACCCAAGGCTGAACGCCGGGTAATCTTGTTGTCGCTGGTACTTCCATGAGCTCCGCCATTTGGCCCATCGGTGTCACAAATCGGTTCCCTAAAAAGGAAAACCCAACACCACTCCAACGCGCTACAACATCTACCTGCGCAGGCAGGCCTTTTGCAGACCTACGGCTTAAAGCAGCAAGACTGGTGAGCGCTTTAAATGCGGATAGCTCACTCATCTTTCATAAGTGCGAACTAAGCGCACACCTGCTGCATCGTCGACATCAATTCCTTTTCATCAATCGGTTTAGTTAAATAAGCTTTTGCTCCCTGACGCATCCCCCAAACACGATCCGTTTCCTGATCTTTTGTGGTCACTATAATGACTGGAATATGCGATGTTTCCGGTGCTTTGCTTAGCTGACGTGTTGCCTGAAAACCATTAAGCCCAGGCATCACAATATCCATTAAAACCAAGTCTGGCAGTTCTGCTTTCGCAGTCGCCACACCTTCTTCACCGTTCCCTGCAGTGATGACGGTATGACCGTTTTTTTCCAACATGCCAGTTAACTTGTATGTTTCTGTCGGAGAATCATCTACGATCAGTATTTTTGCCATATTGCCTCCAGAACCGAGCCGGGATTGCTCTTTTCTACTTCATCTCACTCATCAATTAACTTGCTCGCGCGACGTTCACATGCGTTTCAATCGCGCCAATTAACTCACCTTTGCTAAAGGGTTTTGTTAAATACTGGTCTGAACCAACTATGCGACCTTTGGCTTTATCAAATAACCCGTCCTTACTAGATAACATAATGACGGGGGTCTGCTTAAATTCGCTGTTATTCTTAATTAAGGCACAGGTTTGGTAACCGTCCAAACGTGGCATCATAATATCTACGAAGATGATGTCTGGGCGTGTATCTGCAATTTTTGCCAAGGCATCAAAGCCGTCTGTAGCTGTAACAACCGTGCAACCAACTTTCTTCAATAATGTTTCTGCCGTGCGACGGATGGTCTTACTATCGTCAATCACCATCACTTTCAGGTGCTCTAGATTTGTATCCATATGCTGACCTTGCGTCTTCTTCTAGGTTGGCCCAAAGTTGCCATTTTTTAGCGACACTCCGGGCTCGATTTTAAGAGTATTATAGTTGGAGTAAACTTTTAACATAGTTTTGCACTTTAATCTATAAACGCTTGAAAAAAAAAGAATTCTGTCAAAATTGAACTCCCTCACTTTTAGTCATATGTAGATCTTTTCAAGCAAACAATACTCTTTATAATCGACCACGTTTCAGCATTTCGCCAACTAAAATAACCAATTCGGAGTTTAATTTGAGCACTAATCTGACAATCGGTGTGGTGATGGACCCGATCGGTGGCATCAATTACCACAAAGACACAACTTTAGCCCTGCTTTTGGCGTCTCAGGAACGCGGTCACAAGTTGATTTATTTAGAAATGAGCGATTTAAGCCTTCAACAGGGAGAGGCTTTTGGGCATGGCAAGGAATTAACGGTTAATGCTGATCCTGAAGAGTGGTATCGCTTGTCTGAGCCGCTCTCCCAGCCATTAAAAAATCTCGATGTGATATTGATGCGCAAGGATCCACCTTTTGACAATCAATACATCTACGCCACCTACGTTCTGGAGCGTGCCGAACAATCCGGTTGCCTGGTTGTCAACAAACCTCAAAGCTTAAGAGACTGTAACGAAAAGGTTTTCGCCACGGCCTTTCCTCACTGTTGCCCTCCTGTGCTTGTGAGCAGAAAGCTGCAAGATCTAAAGGCTTTTCACAGCCAGTATGGAGACGTTATTTTCAAGCCTCTTGATGGTATGGGTGGCACCAGCATTTTCCGCTGCAGAGCTGATGATCCCAACGTGAACGTGATTTTGGAAATACTCACAGAACAAGGCCAGAGTTTTATCATGGCGCAGCAATTTATTCCGGATATTAGTAACGGAGATAAGCGTGTGCTGGTGGTTAACGGTGAAGCGATTCCCTATTGCCTTGCGCGCATTCCGGCTGAAGGCGAAACGCGCGGCAATCTTGCTGCGGGTGGCAAAGGTGTCGCCCAGCCGCTGAGTGACAGAGATCGCTGGATTGTGGAGCAAGTAGCCCCAACATTGGTCGAAAAAGGATTAATGTTTGTGGGTTTGGACATTATTGGCGATTATCTCACGGAGATTAATGTCACCAGTCCCACCTGTGTGAGAGAAATTGATAAGGCTTATGACACCCGAATTGGAGAAAAGCTAATTTTGGCCATTGAGAATGCAGTAGGAAATCATTTGTGAGCGCGACTGCAAATCCTGGCGACTTCACTGACGGCGCAAACGACAGATTGCAATTCACCATTTTTCTTGGCCTCGCCTTGAATGCCCTGCTGATCTTTGGAGTGGGCACCAGCATGCACATCGGCGATAAACTTGCGCCTACCCTTAACATCACCCTCGCAACACATAAAGCATCAGAGGAGCCTGATAAGGCCGATTTCATCGCCCAGCAAAATCAGGAAGCAAGCGGTACCGAGCAAGACATAAGAGAACTGACAACTCAAAAAAATGCAGAAATCGCCGATGTGCACATCAAAGACGTCAATCCGGCTCCGGAAATTCGGGCTAGCCAACACAGCGAAGCTGACTTGCGTGTTTTAACTGCAAGCCATTCAGATAAACAACTGCAACAATCCAATCTGACCAATCCTGACGAGTCCGATTTGGAACGCCAGGGGGAAGATAAAGATACCCCTCTGGTTAACCCTGAAATCGCCAGCTTGCGAGCAAAACTCGATAAATTAAAACAGGACCTCGCCAAACAACCACGCATTCGCCGTTTGACCTCAGTATCAGCAAAAGCCTCCTATGATGCCGCCTATTTGAATATGTGGACCCAAAAAATCGAGAGCGTCGGCAATCGACATTTTCCTGCTACTGCCCTGAGAGATGGCATCTTCGGTAACTTGCGCATGTCTGTTTTATTGGCGTCTGATGGCACAGTTGAGTTAATTGAAGTACTGCAAAGTTCTGGGCACCCCATTCTGGATAACGCCGCAGTGCAAATTGTGAAGCTTTCGTCCCCCTTCCCGAAATTTCCCAAAGAAATTACTCAAAACACAGACAAGCTGGAAATTATTCGCACCTGGCGTTTTGAAATAACGGGACTTAGCACGTCAAATTAACTACCAGAAAGTCAATTTACCCGTGCAAAAGGCGATTTTTTAAAAACCTTTGTATTGCCGCGCCAATTTCCGCTTGAATTCTGATTATTCGGGCGCATACTGAGCTTATATGGCCAGCAAATTAGAGCTCTCCACAACTCCACTCAAGTGCTTGCGAAACCACTTTCTGCTTGCCATGCCCAGCATGGACGACCCACTTTTCACTCGATCTGTTACCTACATCTGTGATCATAGCGAACACGGTGCAATGGGCATCGTACTCAATCAGCCGCTGGAAATTCGCATGATTGATGTTTTCAGCCAACTCTCACTAACAACGGATTCAATGGCTGGAAAAGCCCCTGTGCTGGCGGGTGGACCGGTTAATATACAGCGCGGATTCGTCTTGCATCGTGACCAGGGGTCCTGGGATTCAACCTTGCACATCACTTCTGAAATTTGTCTTACCGCGTCACGCGATATTGTAGCTGCTATTGCCCAGGACGAAGGTCCAAAGAGTGCGCAGTTTGCTTTGGGTTATGCCGGCTGGAGTGCTGGCCAACTTGAAGAAGAAATTGCAGCCAATTCCTGGTTAACACTGGAAGCGGATAGCAGTATTATTTTCGACACCCCCGTTGACCAGCGTTGGGCCGCCGCCTCTAAACAACTTGGTGTTGATCTCAACCTGATTTCTTCTCGCGCAGGTCACGCTTAAGCTCTTCATGTCAAACATGCTTCTTGCTTTTGATTTTGGTACAAAAAGTATCGGCGTAAGCGCTGGTCAAAGCTCGCTGGGAACAGGCAATGAGCTCCCGCCATTAAAAGCCAAAGAGGGCATTCCGGATTGGTCGCTTGTTCAAGCTGTTCTTGAGGAATGGCAACCTGACACTGTGCTTGTTGGATTGCCCCTGAATATGGATGGCAGCGAGCAGGAAATGACTCGACGTGCACGTAAATTTGCAAATCGATTGAATTCGATGTTTGGAGTCAAAGTCGAGCTGGTCGATGAACGTCTTTCCACTCGCGCAGCAAAGGAGATTGCGGCTGAACGCGGGCAACAAGGTCAGTATGATAAAAACCCCGTCGATTCCATTGCTGCTCGCTTGCTGCTGGAAGCCTATATCTCACAATAAAAACTATTTCAATACGCGCGTGTATCCAAACAAGACGCGTAAATTAGGTGGCCAAGAGAGGCGTTTTGAATGTATCCCTGTATGCGCTTCGTCGACTTCCCGCCATCAAATTAATAAACCCTACAAATAAATTTAAACCTTTTTAAGGTTAGTTACGACTAAATAGAAAACCCAAGAAATAGGCAGCATGTTATCGCTTGACGAACCAACTTCAGAGCAGGACGAACACGCCCTGATTAATCAGGCACAGAAGGGTGATCGGCAGGCTTTTAAGCAACTGTATGAACTTTACGTTAAGCGTATTTACGGCCTCACGTTTCGCCTGGTAAATGACATTGGTGCGGCCGAAGATGTTACCCAGGAAATTTTCGTGAAAGTGTGGCACACGCTGCCCAACTTCAAAGGAGAGAGTCGTTTTTATACTTGGCTGCACCGCTTAGCCTCCAACACCGCAGTGGATTACTTGCGTAAACATCGCTCCTGGTTGCAATTGGTATTTGAAAAGGATTCTGGCGAAGAGGTCGGCAGTCGAGAAGATAAAGATTCGCTGTCAAGAGATCTGGAAACCTTAATAAGAAAACTGCCCGAACGTGCGCGCATTGTATTTGTTTTACACATTGTTGAAGGTTACAGGCATGAAGAAATTTCTCAACTCACGGGAATGGCAGTGGGCTCAAGTAAAGCCCAATTAAATCGAGCAAAAAAAATGTTGAAAGAGTGGTTAGGCCATGAATGACGATAGCTTTAACACAGACCTACAGCGACGCATGGGCGAATTAAAGCGCGAACGTAAACCGCAGCGTGATCTTTGGCCTGGTATAGAACAAGCTTTAACAGAGCAAAATACGCCTACTAATCGCAATTTTAAATACAGGAAATTGTCGGCGGTAGCCGCAAGTTTGGCAGTGGTATTTTGCTCCTTGATCTTTTGGCAATACCACCAGGCAGATCTTCAGCAATCCGCGCTCATCGCTGAAATTAAAGCAAATCATACTCAACAACTAAATTTTCTATACAGCAGCTTTGAAGACCAAACTGCACTGACTAAAAATTGGCAAGAACAAATCGCAGAACTCGACAAGATGGCTCAGGAAGTACTCAAAGCACTTAAAAATGATCCAAACAATATGGATTTAATCCAAATGTTAAAAAGTATTTACCAACAAAAACTGTTACTGGTTGAACGAGTACATCAACCCAAATGGCAGCATGTTTACAACAATCGCGAGGTAGCACTATGAAACGCACATTCCCCAACCTGGTTCAAAACCTAGTCCTTCTGTTTGTTACCTCATCGGTTATTTTTCTCGCTCTGGCATCCACTGCCGCTGTTGCCGGGGAGAAGATAGATCAGTCTTTGGATTTCATTGAAGATGGAAAAATTGATATCTCAAATGTAAATGGAAAAATTGAACTCTTTGGCTGGAAGAAAAAACAGGTCAAAGTTGTCGGCGAGCTGAGTGATCAAAATAAAACTTTTATATTTGAACGTCATGGAAATCGTATTGAGATTAGAATGCGTGAAAAAAATCAATGGGGATCAGGTAAGGGCGACAATCTGAAAATCTACATTCCCAAAAGGAGCAATGTGTCTTTTGAAAGTCCAAATACTGGCCTGGATATTAAGACTATTCACGGCTCGGTAGATCTCGAAGCAGTAAATGGCAATATTGATGTTCATGATGTGGAAGGAAGACTGCGCGTCGAAGTGGTTAACGGCAATATTTATTGTGAGAACGTTAAAGGGAGAATCAACCTGGAAGTTGTCAATGGCAACGTTAAGGCTAGCAAATTAGAAGGAGAAAAAGGCGAATTCTCAACAGTTAACGGGAATTTATCTATATCTGGAAAAATTCAGGATGTGAAGACTAATGCTGTTTCAGGTGACATTAACATTTTCCTCCAGGACGTGGAAAACTTCGAACTCGAAACAGTTAGCGGGGACGCCACTATCGAAGTAGGTTTGCTTAAAAATGCTGCCGTACATGCAAATAGCGTGGCTGGCGAAATTGATTTTATATTTCTTAAAAACCCTTCAGCAGATTTCGACATTAGTACACACACCGGAGGCTCAATTAGTAATAAGTTGAGCAAAGACGAAGCCGAGAAAGCAAGCCACGGCCCCGGAAGAAGCCTGAAATTTTCTCACAATGGTGGAAATGGATCGGTCTCTGTCACCACTTTGCACGGTGATATTTCTCTAAGTAATAAATAAGTCAGCCAAAATATCTAAATGTATAGGTCTTAGATTTATTGAAAAAGGCGTCCCCGGGAAAATTCATCGTTTATAATAATTAGATGTCTAATTTTCCTGGGTTGCACATCCCCTTTTTTAAGCTTAGAAAGCAAGGAAATTTTATTGGAACGCGGTTCAGGTTCGCCGCCTTGAGCGCCCTGCTCATTAGTGCATATTCCTTGGGAGCCAGTCAAAACCCCGTCGAATTTATTATCCCCAAATCAAGTGCAATTGATATCAATCAGGATGATTATTATTTTCGTGTATTGCTAACACTAATCTTCGATAAAACAGTTGTGGATTATGGCCCCTATTCATTCAAGGAATTTGCTCACTGGACTGCAGATAAACGACTGCACTCTACAATCGCTCAGGGAGATATTGATATTGCTTGGTCTGTCACCAGCGTTGAGCTTGAACAAGCACTTTTGCCCGTACGCGTTTCACTGCTAAAAAGTTTAAGTAACTATCGCGTATTATTGATTCGAAAGGGCGACCAACAAAGATTTAATTCAATTTATGATCTCAATGATTTGAGAAATTTTGTCGGTGGTATGGGGGCGCAATGGCCAGATACAGAGGTAATGAAATTTAATAAATTGCCACTCGTCACTGCCACCGGATATGGAAAGTTCTACAAGATGCTTGCGGCAGGACGTTACGATTATTTTTCAAGGGGGCTTTATCAGGCCCACTCTGATGTGAATTTTTATCCTGAATTGCAGCTTCAAATTGAAGAAAATCTCTTGCTCTATTATCCAAATCACTACTACTTTTTTGTAAATAAAAGTAATCCGGGATTGGCAGCACGCATCAAAGAAGGTTTGGATATTGTGGAAGCTGACGGCAGCTTTGATTTACTTTTTCACAGCATCCCGCGTTTTAAATGGGCTGCAACAGAGCTACTGAACGGTAATCGACGTATTATCCCTCTGGTTCTTCCACCTACAAATTCAAATCAACTTGTGCCAGAGAACTAGAATCGATTTGTTCGGCTGCTTTCGTCATCTTGAATAGATAGCTCATCCGCAGCATTCGACAAATATTCTGCATCTGATTCTGAGCCCAGCTTAATCATCAAACGCAAGTCGTTTGGCGAATCTGCATGCGCGAGCGCATCTTCATAAGTAATCTCACCAGAATCATAAAGATCGTAAAGTGCCTGATCGAAAGTTTGCATGCCTACCTCAGTAGATTTTTTCATAAGCTCTTTCAATTCATGCACATTACCCTTCCGAATAATATCTTGAGCAAGTGGTGTATTAAGAAACACTTCTAAACACGCTCGACGCCCATTGCCGTCTGGCGTTGGAATAAGTTGTTGGGCAACGACAGCACGCAGGTTTAATGACAAATCCATCCATAATTGCGAATGTCGATCAGCGGGAAAAAAGTGAATGATGCGATCCAATGCCTGGTTTGCGTTATTAGCGTGCAAGGTACATAAGCACAAGTGACCCGTTTCGGAGAAAGCAATTGCATGATCCATGGTTTCACGAGAACGCACCTCTCCAATCAGAATAACATCAGGCGCCTGTCTCAAGGTATTCTTTAGTGCGACCTCAAAGCTTTCTGTATCAATGCCAACTTCACGCTGTGTAATTACGCAGCCCTGGTGCTGATGAATAAATTCGATAGGATCTTCAATAGAAATAATATGACCCTTGGAGTTTTTATTTCGGTGGCCAATCATTGAAGCCAGGGACGTTGATTTACCGGTACCCGTTGCACCCACAAAAATAACCAGACCGCGTTTTGTCATTGCCAATTCTTTAATGATTTCAGGCAATCCCAGTTCATCAATTTGCGGAATTTGTGTTTCTATACGTCGTAATACCATTCCAGCCAAGTTGCGTTGGTAAAACGCACTCGCACGAAAACGTCCAACGCCTCGAGCCGATATCGCGAAGTTAAGTTCTTTTACATTGATGAACTCTTTTCGCTGCTTTTCATTCATCACACTCAATACAGTCTCACGAGATTTTTCAGGAGACATTGGCGTAGTGGTGACAGGCACTATCTTGCCGTGTAACTTCATCGAAGGGGGAACACCGGCGGTAATAAAAAGGTCAGAAGCCCCTTTCTCCACCATCATTGATAGCAAGCGTTCTATTTCCATTCAGTACTCCTAAAAGTTATCTGGCATTTTGGCTTTTTCTTTAGCAACATCACGACTGATCACTCTACGCTCAACCAAATCGGCTAAACATTGATCCATCGTCTGCATACCCAGAGAGCCGCCAGTCTGAATCGCCGAATACATTTGCGCAACCTTGTCTTCGCGAATCAAATTTCGTATGGCCGATGTACCTCGCATTATTTCATGTGCCGCGACACGACCTCCACCCTGTCTTTTCAATAGGGTTTGCGAAACTACGGCCTCCAGGGATTCTGACAACATAGAGCGCACCATGGCTTTTTCGTTCGCCGGAAATACATCCACCACCCGGTCTATCGTTTTTGCCGCCGAGGTGGTGTGCAAGGTGCCAAACACCAAGTGACCGGTTTCCGCTGCGGTGAGTGCGAGGCGTATTGTTTCCAAATCCCGCATCTCACCCACCAGAATAATGTCCGGATCCTCACGCAAGGCAGAGCGTAAAGCTTCGGCAAACCCGTGTGTATCTCTGTGAACTTCCCGCTGATTGACGAGGCATTTTTTACTTTCATGCACGAATTCGATAGGGTCTTCAATGGTCAGGATATGGTGGTATTTGTTCTCATTGATGTAATCAATCATTGCCGCAAGGGTTGTAGATTTTCCAGATCCCGTTGGCCCCGTAACTAGCACGAGTCCACGAGGTACGGAAGACACTGTCCGAAAAACCTGGCCCATGCCAAGCTCTTCCATAGTCAAAACTTTTGAGGGAATTGTTCGGAATACTGCGCCAGCTCCCCGGTTTTGATTGAATGCATTGACCCTGAAACGCGCGACGCCGGGGACTTCAAATGAAAAGTCAGTTTCCAAAAACTCTTCAAAGTCCTTACGCTGCTTGTCATTCATAATTTCATAAATCAAGCCATGGACTTGTTTGTGCTCCATGGGAGGGAGGTTGATTCGTCTAACATCACCATCAACACGAATCATGGGGGGAAGACCTGCTGAAATGTGTAAATCCGAGGCCCCTTGTTTCGCTGAAAACGCTAATAATTCTGTAATATCCATGTGCTTGCCTTCTAGTACAATTACTGCCAATCGTGACGGGAACTATAAGTATATGCATAAGATTGCCGACAAACTAACGCAAGTTAAGCATCGTATACAACAAGCCGCGCGTCTTTCCGGTCGCTTTTCCGATGAAATCACACTTTTGGCGGTTAGCAAGAAACAATCTATAGAAGCTATTTTAGAAGCTTATGAGAGTGGCCAAAGAATTTTTGGTGAAAATTATCTTCAGGAAGCAGAAAAAAAAATCGAAGCCTTAAAACGCTTGTCTGACATCGAATGGCACTTTATAGGTCCTCTCCAAAGTAACAAAGCTAAAAAGATCGCCAATTCTTTCTCGTGGGTACACAGCCTGGATCGATTAAAAGTAGCACAAAAGTTAAACAAATATAGACAGCTAGAAACTGGCAAATTGAATATATGCATTCAAGTTAATATCGATGAAGAACAAAGTAAATCCGGTGTACTACCACAGGATTTGCTGCTCTTGGCCAAAGAGGTCAGTAAGCTGGAGAATTTGTCCCTGCGAGGGCTCATGGCGATTCCCTCTGTGAATCAAAAACCTGGAGAGGAGGAAAATGCGTTTTCTCGCTTACGTAGTTTGTTTAATGAACTCAGGCTCCACAATAAACGCTTGGCACAAATGGATACTTTGTCTATGGGCATGTCGGCAGACCTCGAAGTTGCTATTCGAGAAGGCGCGACCCTTGTGCGTATTGGGACAGATATTTTTGGACCTCGAGCAGAGCAAATTGCCGACGAAGCATTAAAAGTTTAGAACCGCTATACTCCCCGCTTTACTGTCACAGGTTCAATTCCAGGCACAGATTCAAGGTTGAGTTCGGAGGAGCTTTGAGTAGCAATATCAGTTTTCTGGGTGGCGGAAATATGGCCAGCAGCATTATTGGCGGTTTGATAGAAGCCGGTTTTGGTGCCGATTCCATTACTGTTAGCGACCCAAATCCAAATAGCTTAGCGGGTTTATCCGAGCGCTGGGGCTTGCGCACAACCCACTCCAATCAAACTGCTGTCAAGCAAGCGGACGTTGTCGTTATTGCGGTAAAACCGCAGGTACTCTTCGAGGTCTGTGAAGATATTTCCGCGTCACTTCAGCCAAACAGCCTCGTTATTTCCATCGCAGCGGGTAAAAACAGCAATGGTATCGACGCGGCTCTTGGTGGCGAGAAAGCTATTGTTCGCTGCATGCCCAACACACCGGCTCTGGTAAAACAGGGAGCAAGCGTACTTTTTGCAAACGCGTGTGTCACCGCGGAGCAAAAAGCGATTGCCCACACAATACTTGAAGCCGTGGGTTACGTTGCCTGGATTGAAGATGAAGCCTTGATGGATGCAGTAACTGCTTTATCAGGCAGTGGTCCTGCCTATATTTTTCTTGTAATTGAAGCCATGATTGATGCAGGAATCGAGCTGGGTCTGGCACCGGATTTGGCTGAAAACCTCGCCTTACAAACCGCTCTGGGCGCTTCCCAATTAGCGGAACAGAGTGAAGATAAGGTGGCGGAACTACGACGTAAAGTCACTTCGCCCAAGGGCACCACAGAACGCGCGATTGAAACTTTCGAAGCACGGCATCTTCGTGATATTTTTAAGGATGCCATGCGGGCCTGCGCATTGAGATCAAAAGAATTAGGGGCTGAAAATTCAGTTTAAAGTGGAAAAATTATGTCTGCACTGATTTATCTAATACATACCTTCATCACTTTATTTTTCTTTTTTGTGCTTGCGCGATTTTTATTGCAGCTTATGCGCGCTGATTTTTACAACCCCTTTTCGCAAGCCTGCGTCAAAATTACCAATCCATTTCTCAAGCCCCTGCGCACCTTTATACCCGGTCTTTGGGGCATTGATATGGCTTCTGTGGTGCTTTTAATTTTAATCCAAGTGATACATGCTGAAGTCCTCGCACTTGTATCCAAAGGGGTTTTGATTAATATCGCTGCCGTGCTCGTATTCGGTTTGCTGGGTACTATTAAGTTTATTACCTGGATGGTTTGGGTCTGCGCCATTGTGATCATCATAGCCAGTTTTGTCGCACCTTATTCCTCACATCCAATCTTGATGCTTATGCGACAATTTTTGCAGCCTTTGTTAAATCCATTTCAACGTTTGCTTCCTCCGATGGGAGGCCTGGATTTTTCGGTCATGCTGTTATTGATTTTCAACAGCGCTCTACAAATGTTGATTACCGAGCTAGTTGTGAATTACGATCCGTATGGTGCAGTACGCGGGTATGTCATTGGTTTATAAATTACTTGTCCATGACAAAGCATTTTGAATGGCGAGGCAATATACTGCGCCTGAAATGTAAATTGCAGACTAATGCTTCAGCAACCAAATTCGCAGAATGTATTAACAACGAATTAAAAATATTCGTCAACGCGCCACCGGTTGACGGCAAAGCAAATGTTCAATTAACAAAATTTTTAAGCCAATCTTTTGGCGTTGCTAAAAGTGCCGTTACTATTGTAAAAGGACAGCTAAACCAACATAAGATTGTAGAAATCATTTCACCGCTTAGAATTCCTCGCGAGAGTAAAATAGAACCCAGGCCATGACCCAAACTTTTCCCTCCGACAGTATCGGTCTTGTGACACCTCAAACGTATCATTTTGATGAGGCGCTAGATCTTGCCTGCGGCAAACGCTTGTCCGCCTGGGATTTAGTAGTGGAAACTTACGGCACGCTCAATGAAGACAGAACGAATGCAGTGCTAATCTGTCACGCATTGTCCGGAAATCATCACGCAGCTGGCTACCACCACCCCGAAGAAAAAAAAGCGGGTTGGTGGAATCACTATATCGGGCCAGGTAAGGCCATTGATACAAATAAGTTTTTTGTAGTTTCGTTAAACAATATTGGCGGATGTCATGGCTCAACCGGGCCAGCTTCCATCAACCCCGAAACCGGAAAAGCCTGGGGTAGCACCTTCCCGCATATTCGCGTGCGCGATTGGGTAAAGAGCCAGGGCATGCTCGCCGATCGCATGCGAATTAAAAAATGGGCTGCCGTGATTGGAGGTAGTCTCGGTGCCATGCAGTGTATGCGCTGGGCTTTGGAGTATCCTGATCGTTTGAGTCATTGTGTTGTGATTGCGTCAGCCATGAAACTGACTGCGCAAAACATTGCGTTTAATGAGACTGCACGACGCGCCATTTATTCTGACCCACACTTTTACAATGGTGATTATTTGCATAAGCAGACCCTACCCGAGAGCGGTCTTGCCGTAGCACGAATGATTGGCCATCTTACCTATTTATCTGACGATGGAATGGGAAAAAAGTTTGGCCGTGACTTAAAATCAGGTTCCTTCGAGCTGGGCAAGGAGGATGATGTCGAATTCCAAATTCAAAGTTATCTGCGGTACCAGGGTGAAACTTTTTCCAAATCGTTTGACGCTAATACTTATATACTTATGACACGCGCATTGGACTACTTTGATCTTGCTCGTGAATATAACGATGATCCGGTGGCTGCCTTCAAACATGCACAGTGTAAGTTTTTGGTTATCTCATTTACTTCTGATTGGCGATTTTCGCCGGAACGATCTCGAGAAATAGTTAACGCATTAATGCGTGCAGACAAAGATGTGGTTTACGCAGAAATTGAATCCTCTTTTGGGCACGATGCTTTTCTGGTTCCCAACCAGCTGCGTTACCAGGAATTATTTTCTGCGTACATGCAGAAAATAAAGGTATAAATGATGCGTATAGATCATCAAGCCATACAAACATGGATTCAACCAAAATCACGAGTATTAGACTTGGGTTGTGGTGACGGAACCTTGTTAAGACAATTGAGCGATGAGCTCAACATACACGGTTATGGAATTGAAATTAATCAGGAAAATATTCTGCGCTGTGTTGAAATTAGCGTAAATGTAATTGAGCAAAATCTCGATGAAGGTCTCAGCAATTTTGATGACCACAGTTTTGATACTGTAATTATGTCGCAGACCATTCAAACCATGCAAAACCCGGACAAAGTGCTTAACGAAATGCTGAGGGTCGGGCGTCAGGGAATTGTAACCTTTCCAAATTTCGCACATTGGCGAGCACGCTGGCATTTAATGAGCAAAGGGCGCATGCCGGTTTCTGAGTATTTGCCTTATGAGTGGTATAACACGCCCAACATTCACTTTTGCACCGTTAGGGATTTTGAAATTCTGTGTAGAGACATGGAAATCAATATCCTGGATAGGGCAGTGCTTGGGCCTAGAGGAAAATCAAGTTTAGCGGAAAGCTTCCCAAATTATTTCGCGATGACTGCGGTTTACCATTTAAGTAAAAATTAGGAGGATTCATTAAATTGAAAAATGTTTACCTCGCATTACTGTTGTTAATTTCTGTTGAAGTTCTGGCAATTGACTCCGAAAAGTTCGGTGAATTCCGCATCGATTACACCACCTTTCCAAGCACAAGCCTTAACCCTGAAATTGCTAAAATTTATGGTATTAAAAGAAGTAAACATCACACACTGATTAATGTCTTTGTCAGCAAGGAAGGGAAAACCGGAGGGGTCGAAGTCGAATTAACTGGGAATGCAAAAAATTTAATGGCTCAACAACAAAGCTTAAGTTTTATGGAAATCAAGGAAGATGACACTGTTTATTATATTGCGCCTATCCGCGTGAGCGGCAAAGAAGAAATTTTGCATATATACCTTCGTTGTATCATTGAGGGTGCCCCAGAAGAAATGGAGATAAAATTTTCGAAAACTTTTTATAGAGATTTATGAAAAAAATAGTATTGGCAAGTAGTAACCCAGGAAAGCTAAAAGAATTTCAAAATTTGTTAGCTGGAGAGGGGTTTGACGTACTACCGCAATCAGAATTTTCTATTCCGGACGCCGAAGAAACCGGTTTAACTTTTGTTGAGAATGCGATTATTAAAGCACGCAATGCTTGTTTTCACAGCAAGCTGCCTGCTCTCGCTGATGATTCGGGGATAGAGGTGGACGCATTAAACGGCGCTCCCGGCATTTATTCAGCAAGATTTAGTGGTAGCGACGCAACTGACGATAAAAATAACCTTCGACTTCTGGCAGAATTGAAAAATTTACCCAAGGCGAAAAGAACAGCACGTTATCAGTGTTTATTGGTATACATGGAGCATGCAGATGATCCAACCCCTATTATTTGTCAGGGAAGTTGGGAAGGCTACATACTAGAAAAGCCCATTGGCACCAATGGCTTTGGTTACGATCCTTTATTTTTTGTGCCCACACATAATTGCAGCTCAGCACAATTAATCAAAGATGTAAAAAATAGCATCAGTCATCGCGCTATTGCAATGCAGAAACTATTGAAGGAATTAAAACGCTAAGCCAAGTTGAATGGCGCCACCTTGCATTTCATCGCTTTGCATATAGGCCGCTTCCATTGCGAAAAATCCAAGTGACCACGCTAGACCGCCGGTGAGGACGTCGGTGCGCATTCCATTAAGATCGTGTTTATATCCGAGACGAAGATCCACTGTACCAAAGGGGTTAAGTTCAATCCCAAAACCCACTTCCTGGGTGGGCGTTTCTCCCGCAACAGAATTGTTCTCGACCAAATCGACGTCCATCCCGATTGCAATCCAATCATTCACATAAGCCAAACCCAGTCTCGCTCGGGCTTTCATATCGACACTTGGATTGTCGTCACCATTTGAAAAACTTTCTGGTACAAGGTCCTTGATAGCTAAGCCAACACGGTAATGATCGTAGAGTTCGGTTGCCACGCCAAAGTCGAAATTAAAATTGTAATGCGCAACTGCGTCATCGGTAGTATCAAATTCTGTGTCTGCTGCCGATCGCGATTCTCGATAGACATCTGTTCGTTTAACCTTGGGTGAAAAGCCAAAAGCCACATCAAAACCATAAATAGAAAACTCTCGAGAAAGTGACAAGCCCACCTCAGTGATTCCCACTGCGCCCACATCGTAACGAGAAGTGACATTGTCAGAAGGATCAATTAAATCGCCATTGGCATCCAGTAGATAATCGAATTGGGCACCTGGTGTCCCGCCACCCGCCACGATGTTGAGATAGCTTCGATAGTCATCGAGAATGACCTGATCTTCTGCAGTGTATTCCGCACGGCCACCTGCGATAATTCGCGTTCCCATGTAAAAAGCACCACCCTCGCGCTTGGAGGGTTCGCTGACGACCATTCCGACGAAGGCATCACCAATATAATCCTGGCCGGATATTCGAATCGCAGCTGCTTCAAATTCATCAATTAAGGTAATAACTTGTGCGGCCCCATTTACAGGGTCTGCATTGTAAGCCGTCATAGCCGCATCAAGCTGCGCATCAATATCCAGGTCAGCAACTTCGTCCAGAATATCAATTTGATCTTCATAGTATTGGGCTGTCGCCATTGGAAAGAAAAAGCGACCGTCACGACCTTCATCTTCCTTTCTATCATGAAAAGACAGCAGGGCCGGGTTATAAAAAATGGCATTTTCGTGGTTGCCAACTGCAACGCCCGCACCACCCATGCCAGCGGCACGTGCCTCATAAATACCGTAGTTGATCGCAAGTGCATTTGAGCAAATTGACATAGCCAAGGCGAAACCCACAACTTTGCTCAAAGATTGTCCAATTTTTATTGTCATACTTGCTACCTTATGATTAATCTTGAATCTGCCTTGCTATGCCAATCAACGCTGCCAGATTATTTAATGGCCAGCTCACCTTAGCAATTGTCGTATTTGCAATTATTGTGCAAAGAAAGCGATGAAAAAAGCGCAAACTCTATTTAATCTTGCGAATGTTAAATATGGCACACAACTTTCACTTATGATGCGCGCATGAGTCTGCCAGAACCCAAATTTCGTCAACTTCCACCGCTGTCACTCTACATCCATATACCCTGGTGTGTCAGAAAGTGCCCTTATTGCGATTTTAATTCTCACGAAAAAAGGGGGGAAATTCCGGTTTCCCAATATGTAGACGCACTGAAATCAGATTTGGCTCAAGACGCAGCTTATGCTCAAGGTAGAAAACTGAGGTCAATATTCATCGGAGGGGGCACTCCGAGCCTATTCCCAGCTGATGCGATAGCCGAGATTTTACGAGCAGCAGAAACCAACATTCCATTTGAAAAAGATATCGAGGTTACCCTTGAAGCTAACCCCGGTACGACAGAGTACAACAATCTGAGCGGCCTCTTTGATGCAGGGGTCAATCGCCTCTCTTTCGGAATTCAAACCTTTGATGATGCCCAGTTAAAGCAACTCGGTAGGATTCATTCTAGCCTGGAGGCTGGACAGGCAATCCAGGCTGCTCAGCGCGCAGGATTTAAAAACATCAATCTGGATCTCATGCACGGCCTCCCGAATCAAACACCCAAAGCAGCACTGAATGATTTAAATAAGGCCCTGGATTTTCAGCCTACTCATCTTTCCTGGTACCAGCTGACCATTGAACCCAATACACAATTTTATAATCGCCCCCCCATACTTCCTGATGACGAACTTTTGTGGGAACTTCAAGAGACTGGCATCGACTTCCTGGCGAGCAGAGCTTATGAACGCTATGAAGTTTCTGCCTATTGCCAGAATAATCAGGTATCACGTCACAACCTAAATTACTGGGAGTTTGGTGACTACCTCGGTGTAGGTGCGGGCGCACATGGAAAAATAACCCGCTCCGGCGAAATATTCCGGACAGCGAAAAGTCGTCAACCTTCTGACTATATTACAAAGATGTCTGCATCGACTGAATTGACCCTAAGAAAAATTCAAAAAATTGACGAAGAAAATCTCATTATCGATTTTTTTATGAACGTCCTGCGACTCAAGCAGGGAGTAGAAAAAACACTTTTTACTGAAAGAACAGGTTTACCGTTTCAAATTATTAATAAAAAATTCAAATACTTACAAGAACAAAGGCTTCTGGTCGATAGCTCGGAGCGCATTCAAAGCACCGAAACCGGTTTTAATTTCCTGAATACACTCTTGCAGGAATTCCTTCCCAAATAACATACGCTATATTGCGACCACTGCTAGACTGAAATAAAGTCGTTGAATTTCGTCTTGTTTATGCTGAGAGCTCTTAAGCGTCATTTTACTCGCCACAGTGTCGCGTTCAAACTCATGTTTGCTAATGCGCTTGTTGCTTTTGTCATGTTGTTGATCAATGAGAGTCTCAAAATTAATCTTGGTAAAAATGCCGCCTACTACATTGATCTTGTCACTTTTTTTGTTTTTGTCATTATTTTTTCGGGGCTGGTTGAATTCCTGGTTTTTCGGCATCTTCGTAACATTGCGCAGTTTGCTCGCACACTTGAAGAAAACAGTTTAGATAGCCCCTTTGTACTCAAGCGTCATCGAAATGTTCAGGATAAAGAAGATGAGTTGGATCTGGTTATTAACACCTTTAACCAGGTTCGTGTGGCGATGCGAAATGAGCTGAATCAGCAGCGCGAAACCGAACTGGCATTGCTCGCGGAGAAAGAAGAAAAACTCGCCTCCAGAAAGCGCATTGTGGAAGCAGAAGCAGCGAACAAAGCAAAAAGCCAATTTATTGCAACCATGAGCCATGAGATTCGCACACCAATGAATGGCATTATTGGTTTAATTCAAATGTTACGTGATACCGAGTTAAACGAAACTCAAAGCCACTACGCAAAATTAGTATACCGATCCAGCGAATCATTAATGGCCATCATTAATAATATTTTGGATTATTCCAAAATCGAAGCAGGAAAAATGCAACTGGAACAGATCCCCTTTAATTTGGATGATCTTATCGAAAACTGTATTGAACTTTTTCACGCAAGTTCAAAAAAAAGAAGGCTGGAATTGGTGTGTTGTATTTCACCCAATACACCACTCAATTTAGTTGGCGATCCCGTTCGACTAAAACAAGTACTGATTAATCTAATTGGAAACGCATTTAAATTTACTTCTGATGGGTATATTTATTTGCATGTTAACCAGGCAAATAGTGCCACATCTGATAAACCTCTGATTCATTTCTCAATTGAAGATACGGGTATCGGCTTGGAAGACGAGGCCAAGACCAATTTATTTCAGGCTTTTAGCCAAGCGGATTCTTCCATAACCCGGAAATTTGGCGGTACAGGTTTGGGCTTGGCAATAGCCAAACAGTTGGTAGAACTTATGTCAGGGGAAATTGGCGTCGAGAGTTCACCAGGTAAAGGTTCAACATTTTGGTTTACGGCCCGATGCACAATCGACAAACAAAAACAGCAGCTGGAAAAATCGCCAGAGTCAAGCGCTTTAAAGTCAAAAAATTTGATGGTGATTCACAGCTCCAAAGTAATCGAAAATGCGATTTACCATCACATGAGGCGCTGGGGCTTACATTGCAGAACCGTAAGATCCGCCGAGAAGGCGATGCAAGTTTTGGAAGCCAAAGAAAAGCCTTTTATGTTTGATTATTTTCTACTTGCCGAAACCTTACCCGATGCAAGTGCCGTAGAAATGGCAGAAAAAATTCGCTCGTTCACCCATTATTCTGAAGCGCCAATTATATTATTAGCCGACAAGCCCAAAGAATTATACGCTGCGATTGAACTTAAAGGACTTAGCCATATACTACCCAAACCTTTTTCTGCGAGAAAATTCAAAAACCTTCTGGAAAATCTTGATGGGAACCGAATACAAGAAGAACACAGCAAGCGCGCAATCAAAGTACGTAACGACAAAGAACTAAAAGTCCTGGTAGCCGAAGACAATATGGTTAACCAAATGGTAATCGAAGGTTTGTTGAAAAAATTTAACATTACGGCAGTCGTAGCAGATGATGGCGTAAGGGCGCTTGAGGCTTTTGAAGAGGGTGAGATGGATTTTGACCTTATACTCATGGATTGCGAGATGCCCGAGCTGGATGGGTATCAAACTACACGCAAAATACGCGAGCTCGAACACAAAAATGAGATATCTTCCACACCTATTGTTGCGCTCACTGCACATATTGAGGAGGATCATCGAAAGCGTGCCTTTGATTGCGGCATGAATTATTATTTGAGCAAACCTGTTACAATGGAAAAACTCAGCGAATCTCTGATAGCAGTCGGGATAATCCCTAATCCAAAAATAGGTCCGGCTCAACAATTCAACTAGCAAATTTAATAATGATTTTCCGAGTAGCAAGCGCATGAATGATATGACTCAACTTGCCGATAAAACAGACCCTACGCCTGGCATTGACGACCCTTCACATTACATCAATCGTGAATTGAGTCATCTTGCATTTAATCAGCGTGTGCTTGCTCAAGCTACAGACATGCAGCATCCCTTGTTGGAACGCTTAAAATTTTTATTAATACTAAGCTCTAACCTGGACGAGTTTTTTGAAATTCGTGTGGCCGGACTGGTGCAAAGCATCAAGTTTGAACGTGAAACTGTCGGACTTGATGGCGCTCATCCAGAAGAAACTCTGAGAACCATTAGTGAAATTTGTCATGAAATTGTAACCAAACAGTACGCCATTCTTAATGATATTTTGATACCGGAACTGGAACAGAAAAATATTCGCTTTCTGCGCCGTAATCAGTGGACAGAGGAGCAGACACAGTGGATTCAGGAATATATAGAGCGTGAAGTCTTACCCATTTTAAGCCCTATCGGCTTGGATCCAGCGCACCCCTTTCCTCGCTTGGTGAATAAGAGTTTAAATTTTATTCTGGAATTGGAAGGCAATGATGCTTTCGGTCGAGACCTGAACCATGCAATTTTACCCGCGCCTAGAAGCTTGCCACGCGTGATTAAATTGCCCGATGATTTTGGCGAACCTGGTCATAATTTTGTTTTTTTGTCCTCAATGATTCACGCTCATGCTGACAAACTGTTTCCCGGAATGAAAGTGCAGGGATGTTACCAATTTCGTATTACTCGGAACGCAGATCTTGATGTGGATGTGGAGGGCATCGCTGATTTGGCGCGTGCGCTGAGGGGCGAATTACATAGCCGAAGATTTGGAACCGCTGTGCGTATCGAAGTCGCCGACAACTGCCCGGAATCCCTAGTGCAATTTCTCCTGGAGAAAGTCGGACTAAATGAGAGTGATATTTACCGCGTGGACGGTCCAGTAAATCTCAAGCGTTTGATGGACGTGCAGAATCTGGTCGATCGTCCTGACTTAAGTTATCCCCCGTTTTCGCCAGGCATTCCCAAAGGCTTAAATCGTAAAAACAATATTTTTGAAGCGATCTCAAAAAAAGATTACTTATTACAACACCCCTTTGAATCTTTTGCACCAGTTGTACAAATGCTTCGTCAAGCGGCTAAAGATCCAGACGTGCTCGCAATAAAACAAACGCTGTATCGGACTGGATCTGAAAGAGCCATTGTGGATGCTTTAATAGACGCAGCACGCAATGGCAAAGAAGTGACAGCGATCGTTGAGTTGCGAGCCCGTTTTGATGAAGAAGAAAATCTTGAGCTGGCCAGTAAGTTACAGGAAGCCGGTGCAGTGGTTGTTTATGGCGTTGTTGGCTACAAAACGCATTGTAAAATGATTCTAATTGTACGTCGCGAAAACAATCAATTGACGCGCTACGTGCACTTGGGAACCGGCAACTATCACAGCGGTAACGCGCGTTTGTACACCGACTATTCTCTACTCACCTCGGATCACGAAATTTGTGAAGACGTCCATTTGCTGTTTCAGCAATTGACCGGAATGGGTCAAACAGAGCGCACCAGTAAACTTCTTTATGCGCCATTTACCTTAAAACGTCAGCTTTTGAAGTTAATTGAAGGTGAGATTAAGGCTCAAAGAGATGGCCAGCCCGGGCACATTATTTTGAAATGCAATGGCCTAACAGAAACAAAAGTTATTCAATCCTTATACAAGGCATCCCAGGAAGGCGTAAAAATTGACTTGATTGTGAGAGGAATGTGTTGTTTAAGGCCCGGCGTAGCAGGCATATCAGAAAATATTCGCGTCCATTCCATTTTAGGGCGTTTCCTGGAGCACTCACGTGCGTACTACTTTGCCAATGCAGAACCTACGGTGTATTGCAGCAGCGCCGACCTTATGGAACGAAACCTGAATCGTCGTGTAGAAGTGTGTTTTCCTATCATTTCAAAGTCCTTGTCTAAACGGATCAAGGAAGAGCTAGACTTGTATCTCAGTGAGGGACCGGGAAGTTGGGAATTAAGCAGTGCCGGCGAGTACATACCAGCAAAAGCAGCTGAAGACGAAGCTGCTGCTCAAGCTATACTGTTACAAAATTTAGCGATATGAGTTGTGAAATAGATTCGAGGCTTGTCACTTACGCGCACAATTCATAGAATACGAGTCCCGCATGCGTTAATCACCCCTTTGTTTACCGGAGAGAGTTTATGAGTGAAGCTATTCAACACGTAACCGACACCAGTTTTGAACAAGACGTTCTGAATGGTGACTTACCAGTGTTGGTTGATTTTTGGGCAGCCTGGTGTGGTCCATGTAAAATGATTGCTCCGGTTCTTGAGGAGTTGGCCAGTGAATATGACGGGCGCTTGAAAGTCTGTAAGATGGATGTAGATGCCAATAAAGAAACACCTGCAAAATTTAATATTCGAGGCATTCCTACTTTAATCATCTTCAAAGGTGGTAATGCCGAGGGCACAAAAGTGGGGGCGCTTTCAAAGACTCAGCTCAAAGAGTTTATCGATACCACGATTTAAGGCTTAATGTGAAAGCCTTACAAATAGATAAGGCTTTGCATAAGCAAAATATTGTGGCTATACTGAGTTTGGCCATCAGCGAATCCTAAACGCCAGCCGACAAAATTTCGAACGTTTGGCAAGCCGAGTGACTCTCGGTATAAGTCGGACAAGCAATAAATTTAACCTTTAAGCTCGCTCACTTTTCCCCTTATCAAACAAATAAAAATTGTGAGCCTGCGATCAAACTACTTCTTATTCAACTCAACCTTTATATTCAGTATTACGTCTTATGAATCTTACCGACCTCAAAACCAAACCCATCGAAGAACTGATTGAAATTGCCAAAGAAATGGGCATGGAAAATCTGGCCCGATCACGCAAACAGGATGTGATTTTTAATATTTTAAAGCGCCACGCTCGCAGCGGAGAAGATATCTACGGCGATGGTGTATTGGAAATTCTGCAGGATGGATTTGGTTTTTTAAGATCTTCAGGTTCCTCTTACTTAGCCGGGCCTGACGATATTTACGTTTCTCCGAGTCAGATTCGTCGTTTCAACCTACGTACCGGCGACACCATTGCTGGAAAGATCCGCCCACCCAAAGATGGCGAACGTTACTTTGCTTTACTCAAAGTCAACGAAATTAATTTTGATAAGCCCGAGAACTCTCGCAATAAAATTCTCTTTGAAAACCTCACTCCACTTTTCCCAACCTATCGCTTACAACTTGAAACGGGGAATGGTTCTTCTGAGGATTTGACTGGACGTATCATTGACCTGATTTCTCCAATAGGAAAAGGACAACGTGGATTGATCGTAGCACCGCCTAAAGCCGGTAAAACGATCATGATGCAGAATATTGCTCAGGCAATTACACGCAACAACCCAGAATGTCATTTGATTGTATTATTGATCGATGAAAGACCTGAAGAGGTCACCGAGATGCAACGATCTGTTCGTGGTGAAGTTGTGGCCTCAACATTTGACGAACCTCCCTCTCGCCATGTTCAAGTTGCAGAAATGGTAATTGAACGTGCTAAGCGTTTGGTTGAGCACAAAAAAGATGTTGTGATTCTTCTCGATTCCATCACTCGACTTGCTCGCGCCTATAACACAGTGATTCCCTCATCCGGCAAGGTCTTGACAGGTGGTGTTGATGCTCACGCCTTGGAACGACCCAAGCGTTTTTTTGGAGCAGCTCGAAATATTGAAGAGGGCGGCAGTCTTTCAATCGTCGCGACTGCATTAATAGATACTGGCTCAAAAATGGATGAAGTTATTTACGAAGAATTTAAGGGTACAGGTAACCTTGAATTACATTTGGATCGAAAAATCGCAGAAAAGCGTGTTTATCCCGCTATCAATATTCGACGTTCGGGCACACGTCGGGAAGACTTATTGATGAAAGAGGAAGAATTACAGCGCGTTTGGATATTGCGCAAGCTACTTCATGATATGGAAGATATCAATGCGACAGAATTTCTTGTTGGCAAACTTAAAGACTTTAAAACCAACAATGAATTTTTCTTGTCTATGCGTTCAAAATAACCTTTGATCGTTCTATAAATGGCCCTAAAAGACCTTCGCGATTTTATTACGCTGTTGGAAGCGCGGGGCCAACTCAAACGCATTTCCCATGCAGTAGACTGTCACCTTGAAGTAACAGAAATTTGTGATCGCACTCTAAAAGCTGGCGGTCCTGCATTATTGTTTGAAAATATTAAAGGCCATTCCACACCACTTTTAGCTAACTTATTTGGCACGGCTGAACGTGTCGCATTGGGAATGGGACAGGAAAACATCGAGGCACTGAAGGATGTTGGCGAATTGCTAGCATTTCTTAAAGAGCCCGAGCCACCCAAAGGCATGAAGGACGCATGGGAAAAACTCCCAATATTCAAACAAGTCCTCAACATGTCACCCAAACTTGTTAACAAAGGTCATTGTCAACAGAACATCATTGAAGGCGAACAAGTCGATCTAAACCGGCTTCCCATACAAAAATGTTGGCCAGAGGATGTCGCGCCACTTATAACCTGGCCACTGGTAATTACAAAAGGCCCGCTAAAAGAAAGACAAAATCTTGGCATTTATCGCATGCAACTGTTGAGTAAGAACAAGTTGATTATGCGATGGTTGGGTCAACGGGGCGGTGCCCTTGATTTTAAAGAATGGAAGCAACAACACCCTGGAGAAAAATTTCCTGTCTCTGTTGCGCTCGGTGCCGACCCCTGCACGCTGCTTGCAGCTGTTACACCGGTCCCGGATACTTTAAGTGAATATGCATTCGCAGGGCTGCTACGCGGCAGCAAAACGGAATTATGCAAAAGCCTCGGCAGTGATTTACAGGTGCCTGCTGAAGCAGAATTTATTCTCGAAGGGTTTATTGAGCCAGATGAAATTGCAGAAGAAGGACCCTTTGGTGATCACACCGGTTATTACAATGAAACTGAGCACTTTCCGGTATTCACTGTAGAGCGCATCACTCACAGAAATAATCCGATTTACCACAGCACCTATACCGGTCGTCCACCCGACGAACCCGCAGTTTTGGGTCTTGCTTTAAACGAGGTTTTTGTTCCTATATTAAAAAAACAATTCCCCGAGATTGTCGATTTTTATTTGCCGCCTGAAGCCTGCTCTTACCGTATGGCCATTGTCACAATGAAAAAGAGTTACGCGGGACATGCCAAGCGCGTTATGCTGGGTGTATGGAGTTTTCTGCGGCAATTTATGTATACAAAGTTTATTGTCGTGACAGATGACGATGTCAATGCACGTAACTGGCAAGATGTCATTTGGGCAATCAGCACACGTGTCGATCCAATTCGCGATACTACCCTCATAGACAACACCCCCATTGATTATTTGGATTTTGCCTCACCCATCGCCGGTTTGGGATCTAAAATGGGAATCGATGCCACGACAAAATTGCCGGGTGAGACACAGCGCGAGTGGGGACGCGTGATAGAAATGGATAACGATGTTAAAGAACACATCGATTCTATTTGGAGCGAGTTGGGAATCTAAATTACTTTTTAAAAAAAGCAATCATGGAATCCAGCTCTGACGCCTGATCAGCCATACTTTCACTGGCTGCGGAGGCTTCTTCAACCAGGGCGGCATTTTGCTGTGTCATTTGATCCATTTGGCTGACAGCAGTATTAACTTGTTCAATACCCACCGATTGCTCCCTGGCGCTATCGACAATCCCTTGCATCATGGCACTTACACTTTCAATCTCACTCACGATTGCTCGCAAATTATCACCGGATTCGTTTACAAGCTTAGAACCATCCTCAACCTTTTCGACTGAATTTTCTATCAACGCCTTAATCTCTTTGGCTGCGCTTGCGGAACGCTGAGCTAAATTGCGCACCTCGGCCGCGACAACTGCGAAACCACGTCCCTGTTCTCCTGCTCTGGCAGCTTCCACCGCAGCATTGAGTGCAAGCAAGTTAGTTTGAAAAGCGATTTCGTCAATCACGCCGATGATATTGGAAATTTCACGACTCGCGTTGGCGATTTCTGTCATTGCGTCAGCCGTGGCTTTCACCGAAGCGTCGCCTTTTCTCGCAATCTTAACGGAGTTGGTAGCGAGTTGATTTGCTTTCATTGCATTCTCTTCGCTCTGTTTCACGATCGTGGTCATTTCTTCCATGCTTGAGGCTGTTTCTTCCAATGAAGAGGCCTGTTCCTCTGTACGCTGACTTAAATCTGAATTGCCGGAGGAAATTTCACTTGCTCCACGTGCAATATTTTGTGACGCAGATGCAATACCAACGATGACTTCGTTGAGCTTGTTCACGGTTTCATTGGCGTCTTCTTTCAATTTAGCCAAATCACCCTCATAGTCCCGTTGAATTTTCTGCGTTAAATCGCCATTTGCCAGCGCTGCAAACATCTTCACAATGTCATCCAAAGCAATACTTGTCGTTTGTAGCAGTGAATTAATTCCTTCACTTACGCTTTTGAAGAAACCTGTTTTATTTTCAGTCTGGATATTCGCCTTAAAATTTCCTTTCGCAGCTTGATCAATAATTGAATCTATCTCTCGCTCTACAAGCACTTCTGCGGTTCTATCTTTCCATTCAACAACGGTACCCAAGCGCTCCCCATCACTGGCTACTACTGGACTCGTGAAAATTCGAAATGTCCTCCTTCCCGCCTCTATGTCACTTGTAACTGTCGTGGATAAAGACTCAACAAGCTGCCGCTGATGTGAAGGGTTTTTATGGAAAGTATCCATATTGACGCCCACAAGCTTGTTCGCATCAAAGTCACCCATGTAATCTCTTAAATCACCCTGTGCTTCACTCATCATTTTTTCCAAAGCGCCGTTCACATAGATAATGTTGTAATCCACATCCGCAATCATGGTACCGGTGGAGGAATTATCAAGCGCTTGGCGAATACGCTCATTCTCGCTAGCGACTAGTTTTTCTTTACGGTCCTTCTCCAGTTGCACCGTAAGATCCTGCCATTCCAAGACCGCACCCAGGAATTCGCTCTGGGCATCGCGAATGGGGCTTGCGGTGAGTTTAAATGTTAGGCCAGATATTTCTATTTGTGTCTCATAACTTGATGTGAGCTCTTTTAGGAGTTTTCTTTGATGGCTTGGAGATTTATGGAAGACATCTATATTCACTCCCACTAATTTATCCGCGTTGAAATTCGGCAGTGCTTTTTTCAATAATGGCTCGGATTCACGCAACATTTTATCAAGCGACTCATTCAGATAACTGATATTAAAATCTTTGTCCGCGATCATTACACCAGTAGCACTCACATCCAAAGCTTGCTTTATGATCAACACCTCTTCCGCCTTGGCCTCGGCAATCTTCGCGGCAGATTGAGCCTGTTCAGCATTTTTACGCGTCATTACTGCTTGCTGTTTTTCAGCTTCTCTTGCCGACTCTATTTGTTTTGCTGCTTCGTTAACACCTTTTGCCAATGCACCTAATTGACCTGGGTAATCTTCGTTAACCTGCTTACTGGTGCTCCCCTTAGCCAGCTCATCCAAAGTGCTGTTGGTTGCAGAAATTGAAGACGCAAGATTTTGCAAAAGGTTGTTAAATACTCTGCTTGTTTTACCGATTTCATCTTTGGCTTCATTCTTCAATATCAAGCCAAAATTACCTTCATTGGCGACACGTTGAATCAAATTGCTGAGTTCAAGTATTGGTCTACCCATTACTTTAGCAATTCTTGCTGCGAAAAAGGCAATTGAAACAGCGCCAGCAAGCGCGATCAGCAGCATAATCCATCGCATTTTTCTTACTGCCGTAAACGCTTCAGCTTCATCTATCTCAGCCAAAATGGCCCACTTCATTCCTGACAGATCGAGGAGATCATAAGAGGATAAAACAGGGTTTCCGTTGTAATCCGTGATAATTCTGTTATCGCTTCTTCCTGAAAATGCTTCTCGAACTGCTTCAGTATCTACTGTACCTTTTTGGGGATGGCGAAACGATTGAATGACTGTATGATAAGCGGGATCCAAAAAGGAATCCGAACGCATCAATAAATCTTCTCCAACCAAATAACTTTCACCGGTTTCTCCCATCCCACTACGTTCCATCATGATTTTATTTATTGGCTCTAGTGGCATTTGGAAAATTAACACACCAATTGCTGTTTCGCCCTTATATATTGGTGACGCAATAAAACTTGCTGGCGCTTCATAGGATGGCGTATAAGAATGGTAGTCTTTTAGGGTCGCCTCACCCTTATCCAGGTTTCGTGCATCTCTAAATGCGTCGGCAAAATTTGTTTTAGCATACGGCCCGCTCAATAGGGACGTCGCGTAATCAAGCTCTTTAAACACGCTGTAAACAATATCACCGGTTTCAATATCAACCAGAAATATGTCGTAGAAACCAAACTTTTCAAGGAATGTTCTTACGATGGGATGGTACTCAGCGTGAAACTTGTGATATTCACTTGATCCTTGCGCGAAATCCAAAAGGTGTTTTTCACCCAATGGCTGTGGATTATTCGAGATATACATAAACTGCAAGCTTCGCGCATTTTCACTCAATTCAGATAAAAGTTTTAGCGCATCAATATCCTTACCGTCGTTATCATTTCGATATTTAGAGGCAAATTCTTCTTCATAAAAGGCTTCTAAATTCTTGTCATTTTCTCGTTTCTCATCTTTTGTCCAAAGCTCCGTGTTTTGATAATTCGCAAAGCTATCTGAAAAATCCTGCATCGCCGATACTATCGTCGGATTTTGCGATAAGGTGGCAATCTGATTATTGACCGTTTCAAAATAATTTTTTACCGCCGAGGACTTTATTTGTCGAACAGATTCAAGTTGCGCAAAGGCCTGTTTTTCGAGCTGATTGGAAGCAATGCTAGATGCAATAATTGAAACAAAAATCAAGGGTAATAATCCTACGGTAAGCAGGATGTAAACTTGCTTTTTGGTAAGTGATAGGTTTGAAAACCACTTCGACATAAACCTCTCCAAATTAAGATTTTTTCGCCCTACTAGCTGAAAACGACGCCAAATAAATGCAATATGTGACAAAGTTGCCAGATCAAATCTGCTGTATAAAACTATAGGAGATACTTGGATAATTGCACGACCTTGATTTAGGTACTAATTAAATAAGTGTGCTATGGAGATGTTTCTCTTTATTATTGAGACAGGGCTTGGGAGTTCAGCAATCCCTTGCGATAGGCTCTAACACTTTCTTCATGCTCCCCCAATTCGGCGAGCAGATCAGCCAGTTCAATATGGGCTTTCGGGTTGGGATTTAATTGCACGCTGGACTGAAGATAATTTCTTGCCTTACCCCAAAGTTTATTTGCTTTAGACAACTTTCCAAGTAGAAGCATCAGATTTGCATCACCCGGATGAGAACGCAACCAGGATTCAGCTTGAACCAGCTGTTGTTTTTTGTCGCTTATTTTTTCATTACCATAAAGATCCAGCAAAGTAGCATCCCAACTGTTACTCAATGACGAAACCAATACTCTTTCAGCTTTTTCATAAAAGCCGTTTTCAAAGAGCTTTTCTACAAAAATTGCCACTATTGATGAGTTCTTCTTTATTGGAGATGGCAAATCCTTCCATATTTTCTCAAAACTTGTTTGCAGGTTAGCACTTAGCTCACTCGCTTTTTCAAGAGCCAGCTTAAACTGGCCTTTCCAAGCCTCGACTTCAAGCACAAGCATCTCGTCTGAGTTAATTATATTTAGTGCTTTACACTTAGGAAGAAGTTCAAGTATTGAAGACCATAAAGAAAGCTTTCTATACACCTCTAACAACAAACTACTAACAGCATAATTTTGGTTTTCCTGTTTAGCGCAACGCTCAAGTATTACCAAGGCCTGCTCGTATTTTTCTGTTTCTATATTTAGTTTAGCTTTCAATATTAAGAGTGGCAGTTCGTCCTTCTCCGCGAATTTTTCAGCCTGTTCCAATAGAAATCGTGCTTCTTCCTCTTCTCCCATTTCAATTGCACTGGCCGCAGCGCCAAGATATTGAGCAAAAGAGTTGCTTTGTAACTTCGCTGCTGCAAGTAACTCACGTTTTGCACCCGGCCAATTACCAGTCACATAGAAAATCTGCCCCAGATGGTTACGTTTTTCGAAGCGCTTGTCTCGGCTTTCGCTGATCCAGCCCAAGCTTTTCGCCAAGACATTTCTTAAATTACGGAATAATTTTAACAATCTCCAAACTATGATACCGATCAACACAACACAAACTATTCCGAACCAAAAACTCGTTTCTAGAGAATAGGGACCAATGTTGATAAGAATATAGCCGGAATCCTGACTGATAAGAACGACCAACAAGGCACCGGCAATCGCGGCAAATATGCCCCATACTAACCATCGTGTCACAAAGTGTCTCCTTCCATTTCGAGCTCTTTGTTTGTCTTTGGCTGATCCAATCCCTCGACGCGATGAAGGTTCTCGATATAGATGTGAAGCAGCTCCAATGAGTAGCTAATATCAGGAAGTGTTTGCACAATATTTTGATTTTGTATCTTTTCAATTTGACTCACTAACACTGTTACGCTTTTTGACGCAGGAAAATAACGTTTTAGCCAACTTATTGCTTCTTGCAAACTGCTTTCATATATCTCTTGCTCTTCTCTCAATAAAGCCAACTGCGCTCGCTCTAATTTCAATCGCAGATTCTGCTTTAGGTAAACGGCCGCTTCAGGCTCCATTAAAGGTTGCGGCGGCTCATCATGTTTACTCAATCGAATGTATTGATTTAAACCAGAAAAGGCTCCTTTCATTCCACGTCCTAAACGTGTCCAGAAGGGAAGGGGTTCTTCTACTTTATCTTTGGAATCTTCTGCGGTGGTTTCTTCTGCTTTTTCTCTGTGGGCCCCTAATATTTGTTGTCTATCAGGACGCATATCAACATTTTCAATTTCTTCAGCCAATGCTTTTAGGGAAAAAAATAAACCGTTTCGATCGATTTCAATTACTAAGCGCAATTGCGCGAGATCTTTTGCCAAGGCTTGTCTAAGCGCATACAAATCAGGATCGTCAATATCCCTTAGTATTTCATCAGCATTGACCAATAACGCATCTGCATTGCGTGGGCTGCGTTCAATTAGTACCCGCTGGTTGGCAAGTCGCAGCAAGTACTCAGCTTCAGCAAGTAGCCAATCTTCGCGCGATGTCGTTGACATCGCGCTAAGCTTTTTATGCTGTGCCTGAATCAGTTGTTCATTTATAAGAATGCGCTCGGCTAATACCCGTTCTTGTTCAGCCAATGCATTTTGTAAGTTAAGGTATTGGGATTCTGATGACGATATGGCGGACTGGTATTCCTCCAGCTGCGACTCAATAAAACTCAGCTGTTCATTGAGCGCTTTTTCCTTTTGCCATATATACCAAAAAACCGTTCCGCAAGCGCCAAAAAGAATAATGATAATGAGCGAGGCTATTAATTTTCCCCGTCCCTTAGGCTGAGCACTGCGCAGGGATTTATCGTTTGAAGAAGGACGACTGAAATTTTGATGCTGCTCAGTCGCATTCTGTTGGTCAATTGTGTTGTTGTTTTCCGGTTCATTCATAGAACAGTCAACCTATGTAGCGCTGTTTTGTAAGGTAGCATCGTTTTGTAAAGTTGCGGCTTTTAGCGCCTCTAACATGGATTCTTCACTGGCATTGACAGCCTGGAAAATATTTTTAAAGCCCAATTTTATGGCCTGGTCTTTTACTCTTTCTCCTGGCAAAAGCAGGCGCAATTTCTGTTTGTTTTCGTACTTATTAGCGATTAATACCTGATTCAAATTTTCCAGGGTCTCGCCGCTAAAAAGACTTATTACATCGGTGTCACTCTGGATATTCAGTGCTGGAAACTGATTTATCGCGTCTTCAGGTAAACTGCGCTCATAGAGTTCACATGTTTCGACTTTTGCTCCTCGCTCTGTAAGCACTGACTTTATATGAGTTCTCCCAGCTTTGCCTTTAAATATTAATACTTTTTTCCCATTGACCTGACGTAAATCATCAAGCTCCAGAAGTGCTTCGCTATTCATACTACCCGATGCACTCATGAGAGAATTATCCAGACAATCTAACATTTCCGGGTAGGCACGTTCGCTCTTCTCGCGAATACACTGTGCAGTTTTCCGACCAATTGCAAATAATTTCTGCTTAACAGGCAATTGAGGCCAAAAATCTTCGATCCATTCAAATGCGTAAGACACCGCATTTTGACTGATAAAGATCAAGATATCGAATTCGTCGAGCTTCAGTATGATGTCTTTAATGGCTCGTTTTGCATCGGCTTGACACAAATCTGCAACTTCCATCAAAGGCAATTCCACAGCTTGAAAGCCTTGCTGCTCAAGTAATGCACACCATGAATGATTTTGCGCCTGTGGCCGACAGGCTATGACGCGAATGTTGTTACTGTGCTTGTCCATATATGGCAGCAAGAATTTTATCTGCCCCTGCGCTGATGAGTTTTTCTGCTAATTGAATACCCAATTCTTCAGCGTGCTCTGGCTCGCCTCGAATTTCATCTTGCAAAATGAGTGAGCCGTTGGGGTCAGCCACCAGTCCACGCAACCACAACTGCTCTTCTTCAATTAAGGCAAAAGCCCCTATAGGAACCTGACATCCACCCTCAAGTTTACGATTCATCGCACGCTCAGCAAGTACCACTTTTGCACTTAAGTCATGATGCAAAGGTTCAAGGAATTTTTTCGTTTGTGAATCATCCAGGCGGCACTCTATACCAACGGCACCTTGACCCCCCGCCGGCAAAATTGTTTCGGTGGAAATAAAACTGGTGATGCGATCATGAAAATCCAAACGTTTTAAGCCGGCAGCCGCGAGTATGATTGCATCGTACTCGCCGCTATCAAGTTTCGCCAAACGCGTGTTGACGTTACCTCTAAGAAAAGTAATTTCCAAATCGGGCCGCTGCGCCAACAACTGACTTTGTCGTCGAAGACTGGAAGTGCCGATCACCGCACCACGAGGCGCCTCTTCCAGGCCCGGATATTTATTTGATACCCAAGCGTCACGCGGATCTTCTCGCTCACAGATTGTTGCCAAACCAAGCCCTTCAGGAAATTCCATCGGCACGTCTTTCATGGAATGCACAGCGATGTCTGCACGCTTTTCAATTAAGGCATGTTCAAGCTCCTTAACGAACAGCCCTTTTCCTCCCACCTTGGCAAGTGGAACATCAAGAATTTTATCGCCTCGACTTTCGAGGGGAACAAGCTCTACATGAAGATCCGGGGAAAAATACAGAAGTTGTGACTTTACAAATTCAGCTTGCCAAAGTGCCAAAGCACTTTTACGCGTGGCAATTTTAATTGAAGACATGGTTTGAAGTATATTTGTTAATTAAAGGCGATTAAGTAGATCGCGAACACTCGCCACGTGGCGACGACTCACGACAGGCCTATATTCGGCATTTTTGAGTTTGATTTCATATTGTCCCGCACTGCTACGCTCCATACCTTCAATCTTATCTATCGCAACAAGAGAATTGCGGTGCACTCGAACAAATCTTTTTGGAAACTCGATTTCCAATTCTTTTAGTGTGTCATCAATCAAGGTTTCACCTTCTTCGTGTATCACTGTGACATATTTATGATCTGCCACAAAACAGTGAATATTCACAATGGGAATTAACTCAACACCTTTACGCGTTTTTGCTGAAATATGCTTTCGCTGATTATCGTCGTCTTCTTCAGCTTGCAATGAATGTTTTTGGACTTTTGTTGTTCTTTGCGCTTTATCAAGTGTGGCGAGAAGCTGTTCTTGCTGAACCGGTTTGAGTAAATAACCCACAGCCAAGGTCTCGAATGCTTCCAGTGCGTACTCGTTGTAAGCTGTACAAAAGATTACAGCGGGAGGTTCAGGTAATTCTGCTATTGCATGGGCCGCACTCAAACCATCTTCCCCTGGCATGCGCACATCCATCAAAACAATATCTGGGTCGCACTCTTCAATTGCAGCTAGCGCTTCTGCGCCATTTGTTGCTTCTCCCACTACCTCATGCCCTTCAAGAGATTCAATCATCTTGACCAACCTAAGGCGAGCAAGATCCTCGTCGTCAACAACTAAAATGTGCATGCCGCTTTCTCTCTAATGTTATTTTTGTTTATTTTAATGCCTTATGTGCCCTTGAACCAATGGGTATCTCACACTTACTGTAAACGCGTCTTCATTCTGCTCTGTCTTCAGTGAAGCATTAGTACCGTAATAGGCAGTCAGTCTGTGTTTAATATTCTCAAGCGCAATACCATTGCCCTTGTACTCCGAGTGAGTTTCTTTCGGATCACCGACTGGATTGGAAATCTCAAAATATATCTGCTTACCATTGCTTCCGGCCCGGAACACAATCTTACCACCTTCCAAAATCGGTTGTATCCCATGATAAATTGCATTTTCCAAAAGAGGTTGGATTAGCAAGCTCGGAATTGACGCGTCCTCAGGAATAGGGTCTATCTGCCATTCCATTTCCAAGCGTTTACCAAACCTTAATTTTTCCATTTCAACAAATTTTTCACACAATTCTACTTCATGTGAAAACGAAACCAAGCCGGGTTGATCTAGACTTGCTCGAAACAAATGCGCTAAATTCACTATCATTTTCTCCGCCACTGCAGGGTCTATCGCGATTAAACTGGCAATCGCGTTCATGCTATTAAATAAAAAATGTGGTCGAATGCGTGATTGCAGTGATTGAATCCTCGCCATCAGTTCTGCTTGTTGTTGATTACTCAACTGTTGTTGGATGTAAAAATAGCGAAGCGCAACACCAGCAAAAACTGCCGCGATACAAATATTGCTAAGAAGCTGATTGGGATTCTTAAATATATCGCCTGTTTGAAACCATTCTCCTGCCAGAGAAAAAAACACCGTAAAACCAAGCACAATTGCGTAGCAAATTGTGCCAGCAACAATGCTGTTATGCTGTTTTAGCCAGCCGCGTATCGGACACAAACAGGCTGCACTGCACATTGTGATCCAAAGTACGAGAAAGGAGACCATGCCAAAGCGTAGCCAGCTAAATCGAGTGACCCCCATATCAGCCACCACCAGCGCAAATGACAACAGTTCACCAACCAAAACTAATGAAAGTATGGCTTGTACATTGCACAGATCTGGCAGGAAATCGCCTTTTTGGTCTGTAACTGGTATCAGTTTAATACCCTATCCTCCTGAGTCGGCGTCGAAAGCTGTATAATGCTCGCGCCCTTAACAATACTATATATCTATGAGTTCCAATAACGAAATTACCAAGCCCTGGGGAGGGCGTTTTACCGAAGCGACTGATGCATTCGTTGAACGCTTTACCGCGTCAATTGAATTCGATCAAAGACTCTACGCCCAGGACATCCAGGGTTCCATTGCGCACGCCACAATGCTTGCTGAAATTGGCGTGCTTAATGAAGAAGAAAAACAAAAAATAATTAAGGGTCTGGAAAGTATTTGCGAGGATATCCAACTTGGCAAGTTCAATTGGTCCATCTCTCTAGAAGATGTGCACATGAATATCGAGGCTGAGCTCACTCAGCGTATAGGCATTACAGGTAAAAAGCTTCACACAGGGCGATCTCGCAACGACCAGGTCGCAACCGACATTCGTCTATACCTGCGCGAAAACATTGATGTGATTGCAGCTGAGCTAACACGCCTGCAAAGCGGATTGCTGCTGCTGGCAGAAAAGGAGGCTGAGACCATTATGCCTGGTTTCACGCATTTGCAGACTGCACAGCCGGTGACTTTTGGTCACCATCTGATGGCATGGTTTGAAATGTTGCAGCGTGACTACGGGCGTTTGCTTGACTGCAGAAAGCGTCTAAATCAATGCCCCTTGGGCGCGGCCGCCCTGGCTGGCACTTCTTATCCCATAAATCGGGAGATGACCTCTTCGCTACTTGGTTTCAATCACCCAACGAGAAATTCTCTGGACTCAGTCAGTGACCGTGACTTCGCGATAGAATTTTCTGCTTTCGCCGCATTACTGCTCACGCATCTCTCTCGAGCCTGTGAAGAACTGATTTTGTGGGCGTCGGCGCAATTTAATTTCATTGAATTACCCGATCGATTTTGCACTGGCTCTTCCATCATGCCACAGAAAAAAAACCCGGATGTGCCGGAATTAATACGCGGTAAAAGCGGGAGGGTAAACGGCAATTTAATTAGCTTGTTAACTTTAATGAAATCGCAGCCGCTCGCTTACAACAAGGATAATCAGGAAGACAAAGAACCTTTATTTGACAGCGTCGATACCGTATTAGATTGTCTGCGCGCTTTCGCTGATATGCTTCCTTCGATCGAGGCAAACCGTGAGCAGATGTACCAATCCGCTAAGCGAGGCTTTTCCACAGCAACCGACCTCGCTGATTACCTGGTAAGAAAAGGCATTCCTTTTAGAGATTCGCACGAAATAGTTGGAAATGCAGTCGCAAAGGGCGTGGCTGAAAAGCGCGATTTAAGTGAAATGAGCCTGGAGGAATTACAAGATTTTTCAAAGTACATTACAGAAGACGTATTTGAGGTTTTGACACTGGAAGGTTCAGTCGCAGCGCGCGCGCACATTGGCGGAACCGCACCGGCACAGGTAAAAGCTGCAATTGCTGCAGCAAAACAAACACTTTCCGAGCGCTAGTAGTCCTCGATATCGTAATCAACAATGACAGGTAAATGAGACGAAAACGCCTTGGTTTTATAGAGTGCAGCGTATTCCACTGAGCGGCTTAAATCTTGCGATATTACTTGATAATCGACTCGCCACCCATCGCCTTCACCAACGACTCCGCTTGGCCACCAGCTGTATTCACCTGCATCGGGAACCGCCACACGAAAAGCATCTGCATAACCAAGTTGTGTAAATAGCTGATTCATCCACTGTTGCTCATGGCCGAGAAATCCACTCTGGTTGGCATTGTCGCTGGCATTTTCCACATCGACTCGGCGGTGAGCCATCGCCCAATTCCCACAAAATATAAAGTTGCGGCGTTTGCGGGTAATTTTATGTAACAGTGCCTGAAAATCTTCAAAAAATTGAATTTTAACTTCCTGGGATTCCGTCTCTGAATAGGCCGTCGGGGCGAGCAGGGATCCAATAGATAGCGTCTCGTAATCCACTTGCAAATAACGCCCTTCCATATCGACTCCACTTGCAAAGCCCAAACCGTAAATCAGCGCCTTTGGCTGGCGCTTCACATAAATCGCAACACCATTGTAATGTTTGGTTCCTGAATCAAAAAAATAGGAAAAATACCCTGGTGGGTGAAATATGTCGTTATCCAACTCATATTCAAGTGCACGCAGATCTTGCAGGCAAATCACATCTGCGTCCTGATCTAGTAGCCAGTCGTAGAGTCCGCGTTGTGCGGCTTGGTGAATACCATCCACGCTAAGACTTATTATTCTCATACAGGCCCCTTGTTATCGAACCCGTAATAATACCGGTTCATTTGGCGCTTTGTTAGATGGCGCCGAAATATTCGCAATTATTTGTATTTTTTTGGCTAAAAACCACTCAGGCTATTTAGCACCTGCTTTATACGGTCTGCCTATTTATAATAGACACTTATCAGCAATACACTAAGCAGTGCCAGTTAAAACGCTTTTCAGCTGTCACTTCTTCTATAATCACAAGCAAAATTCGTTCACGACAACATGCAAAATTACAAACGCGCTTTCATTCAACTGGCAATAGAGAACAAAGTTCTGCAATTCGGCGAATTCACGCTTAAATCTGGCCGCACAAGTCCCTATTTTTTTAATGCCGGGTTGTTCTATTCTGGTGCGGCACTTGCCGGAGTGGGCCGATGCTATGCGCAAGCCATCATTGAGGCAGATCTTAAGTTCGACTTTATTTTTGGCCCCGCTTACAAAGGCATCACGCTTGCGGCCGCAACCTGCATCGCTTTAGCAGATGTTCACAATATGAATACGCCATATAGCTATAATCGTAAAGAGGCCAAAGATCACGGGGAAGGCGGCTCGATTGTAGGCGCCCCGCTTTGCGGACGCGCCGTGATTGTGGATGATGTGATTACAGCAGGCACCGCAATTCGAGAGGTGCTGGAGCTTTTCCAAAATAGCCAGGCCAAGCCTTCTGCCATCGTTGTTGGTTTGGATCGTCAGGAAAAAGGTCCGTCTGGTTCATCAGCGATTCAGGAACTCCAGCACAAAATAGGCATTCCAGTACTCAGTATCATTAACCTGGACGATATAATGGCTCACTTGGCCTCACAAGATGAAATGGGCCTACTGGCGAAAATTAAAGAATATCGAGAAAGTTATGGTGTTTGATTGGCGAATATTACTTACAAGAGGCTTTTTGCTTATTGGCTTAGTGTGTTTTTCACATATAAGTTTTGCTGATACCGGGGCTTTTTATCGCTATAAAAATGAACAAGGGGTGATCGTTCTCGATACAAGCATTCCGCCTCAATATTCACAAAAAGGTTACGAAGTCCTCAATCGCTCGATGAAAGTCATTGAAGTTGTCCCACCAGCGCCCACTGATGACGAGATTGCCCAGCAAGAATCCCAAAATGAAATTCTTTTTCACTTTGAACGGCTGAAAAAGCGTTATAGCGATGTAAAGTCTATCGAATCTGCCCGCAAAAGACGCCTGGAAAATTTACAAACCAGTATCTCCATTCTCAATGGAAATATCAGCTCTCTAAAAAACCAACTCGACATGCAGATGAACGATGCCGCCACCAAGGAACGTGAAGGCAAAAATGTGCCCGTACATTTACTGGATCAAATAAATAACACCAAAGCTGAATTAGCGGTGGCAGAAGAATTATTGGAAATTCGAAGAAAGGAAGAAAAAGATATAAACACAAAATTTGATAGGGATATTGAGTATTTTGTTAAAGGCCAAGCACTCGCCGGAAAGAACTCGTCAAATTAACTCAGGCCACTGCTTCTCGTGTGAACCCTGAAACAAGATAGGGCCACTGCCCTTGCCACAATTCTGTGGGTGATTTTCTAAATTCACTACGTACAAACTGCGCGATTTTACCTTCAACTGCCGCCAGCATTAAATTCGCACTGGCTGCGATTGACATACTAAAGTGAATGCCATCGCGTAATTCAGCCTCGCGTAGTATTTGTTTAAGCTGGGTTTCAATACGATCAAATAACTGCACAACGCGCAAGCGTAATCTTTCAGTTTCCCCAGCCAGCGCATCACCTGTCAAAATACGTGTAATACCTGGATTTCTCTCAGCAAAACCCAAAATTAATACCAGAATTTTTTCGCATTGTGTAAAAGCATCACGCTCTTCACTCTGTATCAGTGAAATTCTAGAGAAAATTGTTTCCTCAATGAATTCAATCAAACCTTCAAACATTTTTGATTTGCTGGGGAAATGACGATACAGGGCTGCCTCCGAAACACCCACTTCTCGTGCTAACGCAGCCGTGGTAATACGAGAACCTGGGCTGGCCTCCAACATGCGCGCAAGAGATTCAAGGATTTGTTGCTTTCGGGGTTTTTTATTGCTTGTTCTCATGAATTTTTATTTTCCACTGTCCCTGTTATAGTTGCCAGCTCAAGTCAATCTTGGCACGAAGCGAGATTTGCTTCAATATACTAAACAAGAATTTCAAGAATGGTTTGTAATAAGCGTTCCCACTCCTCT
>JBNKVX010000005.1:0-80836 GCA_050299435.1 Cellvibrionaceae bacterium
TGCCTCTTACCTGGGTAATGTGGAGTGTCGTAAATTTGTCAGCGCCCAAACCCTCAATAGAAATATCTGAATTAGCCACGATTTTATCTTCTTCTGCCAGCACGTTACTGTAGTAAATTAGTTCTTTTCCCTGCTCTTGGTAAAAATAGGTATAGACGGAAAAGCTTATGCCCGAATCAGCCAGACTTTGGAAATGATCAGCCTGATCCCACCCGGAATATAAAACCTCAAAACTTTCCGATTCAAGCGCTCGCCAATCGTCGGTTTTATACGAAACTTGATTCAAGTCGGCACCACGCTTAATGAAGTAGTTCTTGAATAAGGCTGGTGTCGCGAGAACGAGTAAAAAGACACATAAATACCCCACAGTCACCAAAGGATTTGGTTTATTTTTTCCCTTAACTTCTTCAATTAATGAACTTTTTCCAACACTGTCCAGCTGAGATATTTCAAGATCAGATGCATCTGGTTTAGGAAATATAAAGCGGTTACTTATTATGAAATAAAAGATTAAAACCACCCCGAAAATCAACCAGCCAAATGTGCCATGCTTATAAACCAATTCACTTTGCATTTGAGAGGCGTAACCCAATACAACAAGAGCGAAAACTCGTATCCAATTTGCTATCACAGAAAGTATTAAGGCAAAGAAAACCAAAATAGCTTTCCTGATTATTGAAAGTTCTGAGTAATATCCATGAAGCAAGCTTGTAACCAAGCCGATCATGAAAAAATTCAGCCCAGCACAACCATCAGCTACTTTAAGTTCTCCGTAAGGAAGCTGAATGGAATACCCCTCAATGTAGGCCACCATACCAGACCAACTTACCCAAGCTTGAACAACCTTTATGGTCATTAATCTCAGATAGGGGAGAACGACATCCCAAATCGGCAATGCGATATAAAGCAGAAACACCGGAAAAAGAAATTTAATTGAGTTCTTATAGCCAAACAGCCCAAGGAGTGCTCCACCCCAGAATGCAGGTAAGGCCAATTGCTCTAAGGCTAAAATTTGGGTGGAAGAACCGAAATACCAAATCAATGCAATGAATAAAAGCGCAGGAATACCAATAAATGAGGGCGATAGCACGATATCCGCTAACGCAATATTGCGGGCCACCAGGAAAGCAGATAGCGCAAGAACCAGGTATCCATGAGAATAGCTTTGATCAAGTAAAATCCATTTTTCATGGAGCGATACAAAGGTATCTGCATACAACACCCCAATAGCTACCAAAGAAAAAAGTGCTGCCGATACAGCGCTTATATTTCCCTGATTAAGCAAATCTATTTGAGGTTTCGAGATCAACGAACCATGCTCCCCGATACTATCTTTGTCACATTTTACACATAATTATCAAATTGTCGCGTTAGCATCTTGAGTCGGGTTGCATGTACAATTACGCGGCCAAATTGGGGCAAATTACGAGTCAAACTTATGAATAACGCCATGACCATAGACGTGGAGGACTACTTTCAGGTCTCCGCCCTCGCCAAAGCTGTAAAATATGACGATTGGGACAAGTGGCCAAGCCGAGTTGCAGAAAACACCAGACGCATCCTGGATTTATTTGATAAACACAACACAACAGCGACTTTTTTTGTGCTCGGCTGGGTAGCAGACAGGCAACCCGAACTCGTAAAAGAAATTCATCGACGCGGCCATGAGATCGCCTCCCATGGTTATAGTCATCAGCTGATTTACAACCAAAGCCCCGCCGTATTCAGAGAAGAGACCGCTCGCTCTAAAGCTCTACTGGAAGACCTTACCGGTAAAGCAATCACAGGTTATCGCGCAGCGAGTTACTCCATTACGCGCGACAGCCTCTGGGCCGTAGATATATTGGGAGAATTAGGCTTTTTGTGGGATTCCAGTATATTCCCCATTCATCACGACAGGTATGGAATAGCTGATAGTCCAGAGCTTCCCTACACTCTGATTACTTCCAAGGGCGATAGACTAGTGGAATTTCCCCTCACAACTGCCAAGATTGGTCGACTTAGCATTCCGGCCGCAGGCGGTGGATACTTCCGACAATATCCCTATGCACTTTCCAAGTATCTCTTTGCTAAGGCCAGCGATCAAGGCCAAAGGCCCATGATCTTTTACTTACATCCCTGGGAGATTGACCCGAATCAACCCGCCGTTAAAGGCCTGAGCCTGCTTAGCCGTTTTAGACATTACACAAACCTTAAACGTTGTGAAGCAAGACTTGAGAATATGCTTACCGATTTTCGGTTTGGAACCGTATCCGATGTCTTAGGCTCTTTCGACAGCAGCAAAGAGGTGAAGCTGGAATCTTTTAAACGATGAATTTAAAAAATATTCTGCTTGATCTGGACGCCGCTATAAAAACACGCTGGGGCGCAGAAGAGAATTGCCCTTGTCTATCTGAAATTGGTTTTCATATCAGTGAGCTGGACTCAATAAAACATCGCCTCAAACTTGAAAAAAAGGCCAAACAGGAAATCGCATCCAAATTTAAACTCTTTAAATCACAGCCCGAGCAAATCACCGACCTGAAAGCAGAAATGCAAAAAATCAGCACGCAGCTGTCTGTTCTCGAAGATAAGCGCAAAGCGATCGAGACGGAACTTTTGACCTTGTTTAAAGAAGAGGAAAAGCCAACTTTCCCCAGTCGATTTAAGGTCGTCAACAACACAGAGAAAAACGAATCGAACTATGAAATTACTGAAGATGTGCAACAAGCGGAATGGAATGAGTATGTAGATGCACACCCCATGTCTTCTGCCTATCACGACTTTAAATGGAAAACGGTAATCGAAGAGAGCTTTAATCACACTTGTAAATATTTAGCAGCGAGATCAAACAATAAAATCGTTGGCATTTTCCCTCTCGTCGCTTTTAAACATCCGATATTCGGAACCTTTGCTATTTCAATGCCGTACTTAAACTACGGGGGCCCACTCACTAACCACCCGGAAATTACCAGCGTTTTAATAGACTACGCACAAAAGCTGCAACAGGACTTCAACTGGGAGCACATTGAACTGCGCACGACCTGCAACTCCTTTTCATATCCCAGCGAATCGAGAAAGGCCTCTATGATTTTGACCCTCCCTCCCACAATGGATCAACTCGAAGACGAGCTAGGCGCAAAGGTTAGAGCTCAATACAAACTAGCGGATAAACATTCTCCAGCGATCTTTTTTGGAAAAGAAGAATTGCTTGATGATTATTACCGGGTTTTCTCAAAAAACATGAGAGATTTAGGGACACCAGTTTATAGCAAAGACTTTTTTAGAAACATTCTTAAGCTATTCCCAGACCAAGCGACTATTGTCGTCGCGAAGATCAAGGGAAAAGCTATGGGCACAGCCTTCCTGTTTTCTTATAAAGACATGCTGGAAATACCGTGGGCGTCAACACTCAAGAAAGCCAATTCATATAATCTGAATATGTGGATGTACAAAAACATTTTGGCTTTTGCGATTGATTCAAAGCACGACTACTTTGACTTTGGACGTTCTACTCTTAATGCAGGGACTTACAAATTCAAAAAACAATGGGGAGCTCAGCCCCTGCAACACTATTGGTATTATCTTCTTGAAGAAGGTGAAGAACTGCCGCAAATCAACCCGGATAATCCCAAATTCAAACTGGCTATTACTATCTGGAAACGCCTTCCTGTCTTCCTAACAAATCTAATAGGCCCGTCAATTGTCAAACATATTCCCTAGTTTTTAAATTTTCGCACAAGGTTTACGACCAAATCTTCAATTACCAAGGGACGTTTGCGTAGTGTTCGCCAATACTGTGTATCCACTTCGGAACTAAGCGAAGATTTATAATCTTCTCCACCCCCCATGAAATTGTATTTCTCGATTCCCTGTGAGTGACAATACTTCATCGCTTCATAATGACACACAAACCCAGGTTTGAGCCGGTTATCATCTTCATAGCTAAAACCCGTTTGAATATTGTAAACCTCCCCCTCATACAACAGGTTGTAGAGCACGCCTATTGTTTTTTCTCCCGCTAACATCTCTACAAGCTGCAACTGTCCACTTTCTCTACCGAAAGCTCTCACACGCTCATGGAAATCCAGCCAGCACGGATTAGCGAATGAACCGTCAATACCTCTGGCATTCCAAACTTGCGTGTGCAACTCACCTAATTTTCTCCAAACTTCCTGCTCCTGCTCTTCATCGGCAGGAATATGTAATCGAAAGGATCCGTATTTTTCTTCATACAAGGAGCGACTTTTACGAATCTGTCTTCTTCGATTAGAACTGATATTGTTTTTCTCAACCGCATCCCACGGATCTGCGTGAGGCATTAAAGCAAAGGGCGCAGCTTGATCATGTCCATCGAGACTGATCAACCCTCGCTGCGCGACCAACTCATCAACAATCTTCGCATCACTTTCCTGCAAAAAATTTAACTGTAACTCATCCCATTGTAATCCTGACTGATACAACCAGACCAAAACACTGCCCCAAGCGTCACGCTTAAACTCATTAGACACAAACAAGCCATTAAACTCGATGGTCATGTCGTTTTGTCCACCAGCAATTTCATTCAAACTCAATATACGACGCTTAAAAAATATTCGCCTCTTAATATTTGATAAATGAAAAATAGCCAGTCCAATTAATTTTTCTTCATGGAATACACCCAAAACAAGTGGGTTATTCTTAACCGAAATATTGAGGTACCAGGTTTTTAGCCAAATATCACTGAGAAAAAGATTAGTCTTGGCATCAGGCAATTGGTCATATAAATGCAGAATATTCTCTGCAGAGATATTCTCTATTTTTGAAATGACAATTTTCGGGTTCATGATATGGGGCAACCTTTAAAACCGATACCCAAATCCAAGCCCATATTGATTCTCTGTTCGATCTATTGCGGAATTCAAAGTGTTCGTTCTATCTTGTCGTTCAACGAAGGCATTTAAATCCAAATCCCGCGACAAAGCATAGCGATACATCATCGTAGAACGAGTGAGCTGAAAATCCCGGTTAGACAATTGCATAAATTCCCTATCGGAATCCCGATAGCTTAGACTGATGTTATTAAATGTATTTATTTGATAACCAAGTGTCGCCGAAAAATTGCTCCGTACATTGTCAAATTCATTACTTTCAGTATAACTTTCTTCCACTCTTGAAAGTGACAGGCTCAATGTGCAGCGAGCACAAATCATGCTCGAATTAAAGTAAATCTCTTCTGATGTAAGCTCAATTTGGTCCGCATCTCTAAAGCTGCCTTGATTTATTTCTTCATCCCCACTTAGTGATGCCTGATTTCCATCGCCTCTTGAGTTGTCAGTCAAATTATTCGAAAGGCGCACACCGACAACCGAATTTCCCAGATCATAATTCATATCAAACCGGTATCTTCCACCGCTATAGAGTTCTTCCCCATCTCGCGTTGATTTATCCTGACCCACTGCGACGGTATAAGTGAGGTTTCTTAATGCTGCAGAATAGGCCAATTCAATATAATTTTGCTTATAAGAAAAGAACGGCAAAGCATCGAAGTCTACATCCTCTTGGGAGGCAAGTAATGAAAACATCGAAATGGAACTGAATCGGTGATCCCATTGCACTCTCAAGCCTTCTCGCGACGAATCTCGATCCGGCTGCTCATCATAAGAAATATTTTGAAATACACCGATAATACTTAAACCATCCACATCACTCATTCTAAAATTTAAAGAAGGCTGTGCAGTTGTAATATTTCGCTCGTTTAAATTCCCGAGTGTTTCCAAATCATCCGGATTTCCCAAAACTAATTGTGCCGAATGCTCTAATAATAACTGGACGATATCACTTTCACGACCAAGGTTGAGCGACGATCTGCCTGACTGGGTACCTCTATCTGGCTGACTATCTTCTGAAAAATTATTCTGCGATACGGAGTAATTTGCACTTAGATTTACACGATCCCCTGCATGCGCTGCCGAAGCATTAAAGCTCAGAACATCTTGACGCTCCGACAACGCTTCGGTTGCAGCAGCTTGATTTATAATAGGTGCATTGTCAGTTGTTCTGGAATTGCCGCTTAATCCAAAGTCAAAATCAAGCGCAAAACAATGCGAGGTCAAGCAGAGAAAAATCAAACCATTTGTAACTAGTGCTAATGAATTACCTTTCATATATATCGCTTCCAAGCTCGATGTTAGGCGATTATTTTCTGCATTACGACTATAGAATAAAACACAAAAAATAGGGCCAGAATACCTAACAGTATCATCGCATCGCGCTTAATTATTCTCTTGGTTATCGCTGTTGAAGTGTGCGGCACAACGCCGATCACTGCCAAGGTTTCCGAAAAGGCATTATGTAATCTTGTATAGGATCTCAGTCGAGGATCCATAAGAATATAAGCAACCATCAAACAAATTGGCGTTAGAAAACCGAGTATTGGGGCCATAATTGCAATATGAATGGGCAGCAAGCCACTTGGACGCAGAGGAAATACGGCAGGCTCATGGATTCTATAAGTTACCCCTTGTCCTTCAATATCAAGCACCATTGATAATCTGGCACTTTCCTTACGCTCTAGCATTTCCTCGTAAACACTTTTGGTAACATTATAATCCCGTGTTAACTCAGCTAGCGCCGCTTCATTTTCAGCAACTTTTTGTGCACGCTCATATTCCTGCTCAAGCAAACGAGTTAGCGAAGCCATACGTTGGTTTTGCGCGCGCAAATCGACCTCAGCCACTGACAATTGTTTTCTCAGCTCCTCATACAGAGGATTTTCCCCACCTGAGGCACTCGGATTTAATCCTTCAGCGTCATAAATCGCCTGTACTTGCTTATCGATGTCTGCAATCTGATTTTTGATAGTTACGATATCGGGGTAATTGTCTTGATAAATCAAACGCAGACTTTCAAGATTTTCTGACAGTGTTTTTTTTCGTTCTTCCAATGCATCCAGCTTTGAGCGCGCCTGTAAATAGTCAGATTCACTGCTAAGTTGCGATCGAAATGTTTTGGCCCGCGATTCATTCTCTTCAATTGTTAACTTTAAGGCTTCGATTTCATCTCTTAAATTATTGATACGTGCCGATACCGTTGCTTCCGTTCCATCCACATTGGCAGCTTTAAATTCCTTCAGTCGATTCTCAGCATCTTCCAATTGTTTCTTGTAAGCCTGAACTTGCGAATCAATAAATTTATAAGCGGAGTAACTTTCGTCTTTTTTCCGTTTCGATGTGTATTCAATAAAGGAATTGACGGTTGTGTTTAGTACCACAAAAGATTTGTCCGGATCGCTCGAACTATAGCTAATACGAAAATAATCCTTGCTTACCGATTCAATTGTAATTGTACGTCGTAAATGCGCGACCATCTTCTCAATTGCTTCCGAATCATTTTTGTCGTCGACCAAGCCTGATTCTATTACTATTTCTTCCGCAAAATTGCGAGTGTATATCACATCTTTAGCAGTTTGCGATCGATCAACCTGAGTCATTTCCGCACGACCCTTTAACAACGGCTGAATAATGTTAGTGACATCCGCATACAACACCGCACTGGTTTCAAAGGATTTTGGCCAAGCCAGACCCACCACTAATATTGCGCTAGAAACCAGGATAAAAATTGCGACGCACCACTCCTTATAGCGCACAAGCTCAAGGCGCAAAGCAATAAAAATCTCACGAATTTGTTGCGGATCCATAATTAAAACGCTCTTTCTGGTACCGTGATAATGTCCGAGGGGTTCAAATTGTAATTACTGTCCAACACACCCTTTTTAAGAATGTCATCCAGGTAAATTGGATAGACTTTCACCGAACTGCCATTATCGCGATAAAGTTTTGCCCGGTTCCCCGATGCAAATTCATTGGGGCCACCAGCCTGTAAAACCACATCCAAAACCGTCATGCCCTCGCGGTAGGGAATTGAAATCTGCGAGCGAACCGCCCCGGTAACCCGCACACGATTACGAAATTCCGCACTGCCTGGAGAGGTTACAATAACTGTAACCTGCGGGCTCTTGATGTAGTTATTCAAAGCAGAAGCCACGTTAGAAGAAAGTTTTTCCGTCGTCATTCCGGCCGCTTGTACATCGCCAACCAGAGGAAGTGATATTTTTCCGTCTGGACGAACAGGCACCGCCATGGACAGCTCAGGATTTCGCCAGACGCTGACCTGCAATGCATCACCTACACCAATCTGATATTCGGTCATCATTTGTTTTGTGGAAGGTGGTTTTTCCAATTCCATAACCTGATTGGACGAACACGCTCCCAAGCCAAACGCAAAAGTAAGCACAATTAAACGAAAAATTAGCTTCATAACTTTAAACTCCCTGGTATTCTCTTATTAATGTACCCCTTTACCCAATAACACCACTTCAACAGTCTGAATCATTATCAATACATCCATCATCAAACTATGGTTTTTTGTATAGTAAAGGTCGTACTCCAATTTGTTTTTGGCATCTTCTTCCGATGCCCCATAAGGATATTTGAGCTGAGCCCACCCCATGAGTCCAGGCTTAACGGTGTGGCGCAAATCATAATACGGAATTTTTTTGCTTAATTCATCGACAAATTCTGGACGCTCAGGACGCGGACCGACAAAACTCATTTCTCCGCGTATCACATTTAAAAGTTGAGGCAACTCATCAAGCCGTGTGTTGCGGATAAATGCACCGACTTTCGTCACCCTACTGTCATTCTTCTGTGCCCATACAGCTTTTCCGCCTTTTTCCGCATCCTGTCTCATACTGCGAAACTTGTATATTCTGAATCGCCGACCGTTATACCCCACTCTTTCCTGATGATAGAAAATGGGACGCCCGGTTTCCAAAAAAACCGCAATAGCAGTCGGTATCATAAGTGGTGCAACGACAAGAAAAAGCATAAAACTGACGATTAGATCAAAAAATCGTTTGCCGTAGTCTCGTGATTTGGAATATTTAAAGCCATCCGAAAACAACATCCAGGAGGCTTCCAATAAGGGCAATTCCAATCTATTTTGGCCACGCTCAACAAAACTCGCCACTTCAGTAACTTCTATGCCTCGCAGTTTTGCAAATAAGAATTCATTTAAGGGAAATTGTGCTCCCTCACTTCTGCGGCGCTCATCCTGAGCCATCACAAGCTCCGAAATTCGGTTTTTCTTTAAGAATGGGAGCCATTCTTCCGGTTTTTCTATCAAAACCTCTTCTGGCACTTCAATCTTGCAATTACCCGCTGGAACAAAACCCACGAGTTCTACGTCATGAAAGCCGCCGTCATTAATCGCATCAAGAATTTCTTTGGCTTTAGTACCTGAGCCAAAGATTAAAACCTTTCGACGCAAGCGACGAAGATCAAAGGTCGCAGCAAAAATATGACGAATTAAAATGGTAACCACAAAGCTGGCGATGACCGACCAAAACAGCACAACCTGGCCGGGCACTTGATAAGGAAACAAAATACGCACAAATACAAATCCGAGCATGCCCAGCAAAAAATAACTGACTAAGGTACGCAACATCATGTTTATCGCACTTTCAGATAGGAGCGCGTTATACACCCCCATTGCCAGCGTGCTACACCCTAAAATCAGCGCATAAATGAAATACACACTCCAGTGCGCTTGCAGTGTGACTGCAAAGGAGAGGCCCCCTACCAAGATGGAGTCCAGAATCCAGACCAGACAAAAATGACAAGCGAATTCTATTAATCCGAGTACCAGATGGGGAATATGAATATAATGCTTACGAATGCGTATATAAGACACAAATTTTCTTCGCTAACTTCCTGTTTTGGGATCACCCGTGAGAGTGCGCATTTTCGTGGATTGAACCTTCTATTGCAAAGGTAATAATCACGAATTTCGACGCCAAGCTTAAAACACTTGCACTCGACAATACTTTTTCGTCAAACTTCCACAAAATTGCTTCAAACTTCGGCTAATTTCACGTATCTGATTTATGCCAATAGACAGAAGCCTCTAAAACCGGCAAAATCCCTGCTTGTTCTCAAAATGATAAAAATCGCGCTATTTCGGAAGGTTTTGCAGCAAGATGGCAACAATTCTCGTATTACATGGCCCAAATTTGAATTTGTTAGGGAGTCGGGAACCAGAAATTTATGGAAGTATTACTCTGGAACAAATTAATCAAAAGCTCACCTCCATGTGCATGGAATCCGGCCATCATATTCAAATTCTACAAAGCAACGCAGAATATGAACTCATAGAACGCATTCATGAAGCCAGAAATGAGGGGGTGAATTTTATTGTCATTAACCCCGCTGCATACACCCACACCAGCATTGCCCTCCGGGACGCCTTGGCTTCAGTAGAGATTCCCTTTGTGGAATGTCATCTCTCTAACGTCTACCAGAGAGAGCCTTTTCGCCACAAAAGCTATTTGTCAGACTTGGCGCTGGGCGTGATCTGTGGTTTCGGATCACATTCTTACGAACTCGCCCTGCTGGCAGCCTTTGAAAAACTAAAAAACTAAAACTTACTACTACGAAGATACATGAGGTTTCGATGGATATCCGCAAAATCAAAAAGCTTATAGAACTTTTGGAAGAGTCCAATATCGAGGAAATTGAAATCAAGGAAGGTGAAGAATCTGTGAGAATAAGCCGCGGGGGCAGCCGTACTATGGCCGCTCCAGTACAAACATTTGTTCAACCGCCTCCAGTAGCCACCGCATCTGCGGCCGTAGCCCCAGTCGCTGAACCTCCTTCAGTCGAAGCACCCATTAGTGGCCATCAGGTTAAGTCTCCTATGGTCGGCTCTTTTTACCGCTCTCCCAGTCCCGGCTCTCCTCCCTTTGTTGAAGTTGGACAAAGTGTGAAGCCCGGAGACGTAGTATGTATCGTTGAGGCGATGAAAATGATGAATCAAATTGAAGCCGATAAAGCCGGAGTCATTGAAGCCATTTTGGTGGACGATGGCGAGCCCGTAGAATTTGATCAGCCCCTCGTCGTGATCGCCTGATCACAGGAGGAGTAAAATTATGTTCGAAAAGGTTCTTATCGCCAACCGAGGCGAAATCGCACTACGCGTATTACGCGCCTGTAAAGAGCTCGACATCAGAACTGTTGCGGTGCACTCCGTGGCGGATCGCGAACTGAAACATGTTCGCCTTGCAGATGAAACAGTTTGTATTGGGCCCAACCCCTCCTCCAAAAGCTATTTGGACATTCCTGCAATTATTGCCGCAATGGAGATCACCGACTCCGTAGCAGTGCATCCAGGTTACGGCTTTCTCGCTGAAAATGCTGATTTTGCAGAGCAGGTCCAAAAAAGTGGATATGTGTTTATCGGACCCGATCCCGACGTAATACGTCTGATGGGCGATAAAGTCAGCGCAATTGAAGCAATGAAAAAAGCGGGTGTTCCAACTGTACCTGGTTCTGGAGGGGCACTTCCCAATAGTGAAGAGGCCTGCAGAACTATTGCCGCCAACATTGGCTACCCTGTCATTATCAAAGCGGCAGCGGGCGGCGGCGGTCGCGGCATGCGTGTTGTCCACGAAGAATCCTCATTGTGGAATTCTGTTCAAGTCACAAAATCTGAAGCCGGAGCCGCCTTCGGCGACTCGACGGTTTACATGGAAAAGTATCTGCAAAATCCTCGTCATGTAGAAGTCCAGGTTATGGCAGATGGTCAGGGAAATGCTGTTCACTTTTTTGATCGCGACTGCTCCATGCAACGGCGTCATCAAAAAGTCATTGAAGAGGCACCGGCACCCGGCATTCCGAATGAGGTGCGCCAAGGTGTTTATGACAGCTGTGTAAAAGCGTGTATTGAAATTGGTTACCGCGGTGCGGGCACCTTTGAATTTCTTTATGAAAATGAGCAGTTTTATTTTATAGAAATGAATACACGCATTCAGGTCGAACATCCGGTTACTGAAATGATCACCGGAGTGGACTTAATCAGGGAACAAATTCGGGTATGTGCGGGCCATAAATTGAGTTTTAATCAGGAAGATATCAAATTAAATGGGCACGCCTTCGAATGCCGCATTAATGCCGAAGACCCAAAAACATTTCTGCCAAGCCCCGGCAAGGTCACCAAGTTCCACACCCCGGGTGGCTTAGGTGTAAGGGTTGATTCTCACCTTTATGGCGGTTATACCGTGCCCCCCTACTACGATTCCATGATCGCCAAGATCATCACTCATGGTGACAGCCGTGATATCGCACTTAGGAGAATGAGAATTGCTCTGAGCGAATTGGTGGTAGACGGTATAAAAACCAACACTGATTTACAAATCGATCTGGTCCATGACCCCGAGTTTACAAAGGGTGGCGTTAACATCCACTATCTTGAAAAGAAACTCGGTTTGCAAAGTTAGATACGGCGGGCCCAGTGCCCGCCGCTCTCTGCTCCCAATCTCATGCCCTGGCTTCAACTTAAAATTAATTGCTCTCGCGACAATGCTTCAGCTGTTGAATTGGCAACCACAAAAGCGGGCGCACTTGCCGTAACTCTTCAGGACAATGCTGATCAACCTATATTTGAACCTGAACTCGGCGAAACACCGTTGTGGCAAGAGACAAGGATTACCGCCCTTTTTGACGCCAGCATCAACACAAGCAAAACGCTGGAAACCATTGCCAAAGCCCTGCCCTTTAATCCCGATGCACACTGGGCTCCATTAGAAGATAAAGACTGGGAGCGGGAGTGGATGCAGCACTTTCACCCCATTCAGTGCGCCGAAAATTTCTGGATATGCCCAAGCTGGATTGCAGCGCCTGATCCGCAGGCCATCAATCTTAAGCTTGACCCTGGCTTGGCTTTTGGTACTGGCACACACCCCACAACGTATTTGTGTTTGCAGTGGCTCTGCAAACAAGCCCTATCTGACTTGAGTATTGCCGACTACGGTTGCGGCTCAGGTATTTTGGGGGTAGCCGCTCTGCTGTTGGGGGCAAAGCATGTGGTAGGTATAGATATTGATCCACAGGCCCTGATCTCAAGCCGCAACAATGCGCAAAGAAATGGCATAGAAGCCCAACGTTTTCCGGTTTACTTTCCCGATAAGTGTCCCGAAGACGCTTATGATGTTGTATTGGCTAACATACTGGCCGGGCCACTGGTGGATCTTGCTGCAACGCTGAGTGATTTGGTCAGACCGGGAGGAAAGATTTGTCTATCCGGAATACTTGCAAATCAGAGAGGATTAGTCGAATCTGCTTATAAGGATAATTTCAAAATTTGTGAAATTAATGAACATGAAGGGTGGCTCTGCATCAGCGGAGAAAAAAGCTAATGTCTTCACGCATTGCATTCCAGCATATACACTTTCGCTTTTACGTTTGTAATGTAGGGAAAAGATTCCAGCAGGAACTAAATTCAGTATGACCAAGGTCACTCGTTGCCCAAAATGTGAAACCTCCTTCCGAGTTACTGACGCCCACTTAAAGTCTGCCAAGGGGGCTGTCCGCTGTGGCTCCTGCCTGCATATATTCAATGCTCGAGACTACATTATCCAGAAAGAAAAGGAATCGAAACCCAGCGTTCCTTCCAGAGCAAAAGAAGAGGAAGAAGATTTACTCATCAGTGACGATATGGATAAAGACCATGAGCTTTATTCATCCGACGCGGATGGCAACGTCATTATGGCCACAACTTTTGGTCCCTCTGAAAGCAATCTATTTGAACGTGATTTTATTGGCGAAGATGATGACGATGAAACGGATACCGATGAAAGTTGGGCCGAAAGCTTACTTGAGGATGATGACGACGAACCCAAAGAGAAATTAGTGGTTCAACGTGAATCCGAAGCCCCTCCGCCAAAACGTGAAATTTTTGGAGCAAAGGAAGCATCCAGCGGATCTCAAGGTAATTTCTATGGTCAAGAACCCCCTTCTCCGCCCGGTTCAAAACTTTCGAAAGATCATTTCAAACTTATTGAAGAGCTGCGCCAAAGTGACACCAGCGACGATTTTCATTCTAGCACTCAACACAATGAGGATTATCAAGATCACATCGAAGAAGATCTCTATGAAGATGAAGCGCATAGCGAAAATGAATACAACGAAGATAATTATGAAGGTGACGGAGACTACGTTCAAACAAGCTATGAAGAAACACATTACGACGATCATGAATATGAGCCAGATATCGGCGACATAGATGAAATAGACGATTACGCTTATCGCGATCAATTTGGCACCACAACCAATAGACATTACATCAATGCAATCGAACCGGAGCCAGTAGAATTTAATGTAAAAACCCGTTATCCAATCTGGCACTCAAAAAGTTTGTGGACAGGGCTCGCCAGTGCCGCAGGCCTGCTTTTATTTATTCAGCTAGCTATCTTTCGATTTGACGATTTGAGTACTCTTGAACCCTGGCGGAGTTATTACGGAAAAGCCTGTAACATTTTCAGTTGTGAACTGCCACAACTTCGCGACCGTACAAAAATTAAAGCCAGCAATTTAGTGGTACGTAGCCATCCGACTATAGAAAACGCGCTAATGGTCGACGCCATCATCAATAACAACGCAAAATTTCCACAAGCATTTCCGCCTTTGGACCTGGTTTTTGTAGATATTAAAAATAAACCTTTGGCGGCCCGAAGATTTGAAGCCAGTGAATACCTGGGTGGCGAATTGGCTGGAAAGAATGCTATGCCAGTGAATCAACCTGTACATATCGCAATAGAAATCTCCGACCCCGGCCCTGCAGCGGTAAGTTATTTCATTACTATTCCCGATTAATCGAACAGGAGTGTAAATTGAGCAATTTGATCAATTTATGCATTCCATCGCGGCAAAACCTTCGGTATGATAGCCGCCCTTCCCGACAAAAAGTCCTACTTTAAAACTCACTAATTTGGTGCGTGATTAAGGGCTATTTACGGGGGAGGTCGCAGCTCTGCATTGGAGCATGTTTTTTGGGGGAACGTCCTTGTTTAACATCGGAGCCTACACCATTGGGAGTCGCACTTTACTTGCTCCCATGGCGGGCGTAACAGATTTGCCTTTCAGGCAACTTTGCGTTCGTTTTGGGGCAGGTTTGGCAACAAGTGAAATGCTCACAAGCGACATCTCTCTTTGGCAGAGCAAAAAAAGTTCCACGCGTCTGAAATTTTTAGATGGCACAACTCCCGTTTCCATGCAAATTGCGGGTAGCGAACCGAGTATGCTTGCTGAAGCCGCTGCGCGGTGTGAGGAACTGGGCGCCCACATTGTCGACATTAATATGGGTTGTCCTGCAAAAAAAGTCTGCAAGAAACTCGCCGGTTCAGCATTGCTTCGCGATGAAAAACTGGTTGCGAGTATATTGCAAACTGTTGTTGATCGTGTCTCGATTCCCGTTACGCTGAAAACGCGAACTGGCTGGGATAACGATCACAAAAATGTATCACGCATTGCAAAAATTGCAGAAGACACGGGTATCAAAGCCCTGACTATTCACGGAAGAACTCGTGCATGCCGCTTTAATGGGAATGCCGAGTATGACACCATTGCAAACGTTGTCAGTCAGGTAGCCATTCCTGTTATTGCCAACGGCGATATTTGTAATGGTGAACAAGCGCAGCAAGTACTGGATTATACAGGTGCACAAGCTGTTATGATCGGCAGAGCAGCGCTTGGGCGACCCTGGTTATTTCGCAACATTAACCAGAAACTTTCTGGACAAGTCACTCGCAAGCATCCAGAAATAGAAGAAATAAAATCAGTGATGATTGAGCATTTACAGAATTTACACACTTTTTATGGAGAGCAGCAAGGTGTGAGAATTGCACGCAAACATGTGGGGTGGTATTGCGAAAATATTACTCAAGGTCAGACACTGAGAAAACAATTTAATACTTTAGACAAGCCGGGCTCACAGCTGAGAGCCGTTGTAAATCACTTTGAACGTTATAAACGCTACGAGGATATAGCAGCATGAACACAGCGGATACGCTAGCAAATGAAAGGGAAACAACCTTTTCAAATCAAAACACAGGACCAACACCAGCAGACCAATCATTGCGAGACTGCGTTGAAAAAGCCGTTAATAATTATTTTCAACATTTAGATGGGCAAGACGTTACCGACGTATACGATATGGTTTTATCGGAAGTGGAAGCGCCCATGCTGGAAGTCGTGATGAAATACACTAGGCACAACCAAACCAAAGCAGCGAACGTCCTTGGACTGAATCGCGGAACACTTAGAAAGAAACTGAAAATATACGGTTTACTGTAATTTAAATTCTATTAGCGTAAATACATTTACGCTCCATTTGAAGGGAGCTATGTAGTGAGACTATGTAGTTCCCTTCGTCGTTGCAGGCTTCCATTCAGACAAAGTAATACAGGAATAATCAATGCCGCAAGTAGCTGATCTCGTTAAAATCAGACGCGCACTTATTAGTGTTTCAGATAAAACCGGAGTCCTGGAATTAGCCAGAGCCCTCGAAGCCGAGAGTGTAGAACTTCTCTCCACAGGCGGAACCTATCGTCTACTCGCTGACAATGGCGTGACCGTAACTGAAATTTCAGATTACACAGGCTTTCCCGAAATGATGAGCGGCCGCGTTAAAACCTTGCACCCAAAAGTTCACGGCGGAATTTTGGCAAGACGCGGCATTGATGATGAAGTAATGGAAGAACACAATATCCAAGCCATCGATATGGTTGTGGTAAACCTATATCCCTTTCAGGAAACAGTTGCGAAACCCGGATGCGAATTAGCCGATGCGATCGAGAATATTGATATTGGCGGCCCTACCATGGTTCGCGCCGCCGCGAAAAATTTTAACCATGTCGCGATTGTTGTTAACACGCAAAGTTACGCTGATATTATCAACGAATTGCAACTTCACGATGGTTGCCTCACACGTGCAACACGTTTTGATCTAAGTGTGCAAGCTTTTGAACATACAGCCGCGTATGACGGCGCCATTGCAAATTACCTCGGTGGAAAAGTATCAAAAGGCGACGCCAAGTTTCCTCGCACTATCAATATACAATTTACAAAAATTCAAAGCATGCGCTACGGTGAAAATCCACATCAAGATGCCGCGTTCTATAAAGAGAAAAAAAATCGAGATGCTAACATTTCCAATGCATTTCAATTACAGGGCAAAGAATTATCTTTTAACAATGTCGCAGATACAGATGCCGCTTTAGAAACGGTGAAATTATTTGATGAGCCTGCGTGTGTCATTGTCAAACATGCGAACCCCTGTGGTGTGGCGATTGGCAGTTCTCTGTTAGATGCTTACGAGAAAGCTTATGCAACCGATCCTGAATCTGCTTTCGGTGGGATCATCGCTTTTAACCGGGAGCTTGATAAAAATACTGCGCAGACGATTATTGATAAACAATTCGTGGAAGTGATCATTGCTCCGGCAGTGAGCCCGGAAGCTAACGATGTTATTTCCAGCAAAAAAAATGTGCGTTTATTAAGTTGCGGTCAATGGAATAACAATAGCCTTCCAGCATTTGATTATAAAAAAGTATCAGGGGGTATTCTTGTTCAAGACCTTGATACTCATCGCATCTCTGCTGACAATCTGTCTGTAGTCAGCAAACGCCAACCCACCGAAAGTGAAATTCGCGATGCACTCTTTGCCTGGAAAGTCGCAAAAATGGTGAAATCCAACGCAATTGTTTATGCAAAAGCCCAACAAACAATTGGCGTAGGTGCGGGACAAATGAGCCGCGTTAACTCTGCTCGCATTGCCGCAATCAAAGCGGAGCATGCTGGCTTGGAAGTAAAAGGATCGGTTATGGCTTCTGATGCATTTTTTCCATTTCGAGATGGTATAGACAATGCGGCCGCAGCAGGTATTGCCGTGGTGATCCAACCTGGTGGGTCGATGCGAGATGACGAAGTAATTGCCGCGGCAGATGAACATGACATGGCAATGTTATTTACCGGAATTCGACATTTTCGTCATTAAAACTATCTGGGTGTCTTATGAATAATATTTTAATCATCGGATCAGGCGGACGGGAACACGCACTTGCCTGGAAATGCGCGCAAAGTGATAAAGTTGATTGTGTTTTTGTTGCTCCAGGCAATGCTGGCACAGCGACTGAAGAAAAAGTTCAAAATGTCGATATCGCTCTTGACGATTTTTCTGGCCTGATTAGTTTCGCGAAAAATAATTCCATCCAATTAACCATTGTTGGCCCTGAGGCGCCTCTGGTCGATGGTGTCGTGGATAGGTTTCAAGCGGAAGGTCTCGCTTGCTTTGGGCCAAGCAAGGGTGCTGCGCAATTGGAAGGATCGAAAGCTTTTACCAAAGATTTTCTTGCCCGTCACAATATACCCTCTGCAGACTATAAAAGTTTTACTGAGCTTGAACCTGCGCTCAACTATTTGCGAGAAAAAGGAGCTCCCATTGTCGTTAAAGCTGATGGACTTGCAGCAGGCAAAGGCGTCATTGTTGCAGAAGATCTAGAGACCGCTGAAGAAGCAGTGAAAGATATGCTTTCTGGAAACGCTTTTGGTGAAGCAGGATGCCGCGTAGTAATTGAAGAGTTTTTGCAAGGTGAAGAAGCCAGTTTTATTGTGATTGCTGATGGCAAAAATGTATTGCCTATGGCAACAAGCCAGGATCACAAACGCGTGGGAGAAGGCGATACTGGATTAAACACTGGAGGAATGGGCGCCTATTCACCAGCACCTGTTGTTGACGACCTCGTGTATGAGCGCGTGATGAAAGAAGTGATTATGCCAACAATCCAGGGAATGGCTGCCGAAGGAAATGCGTACACAGGATTTCTTTACGCCGGCCTGATGATTACAAATGAAGGAACACCAAAAGTTATTGAATACAATTGTCGATTCGGCGATCCGGAAACCCAACCCATCATGATGCGATTACAGTCCGATCTCGTGGATCTGTGTCTCGCCGCAATTAATGGTGAACTCTCAAGCACAACAACGGCCTGGGATAAAAGACCCGCTGTAGGGGTAGTTCTCGCCGCTGGCGGTTACCCTGGCGACTACCGAAAAGGTGATGAAATCCAGGGTTTGGATGACTGCGATAGTGCAAGCCAAAAAGTGTTTCATGCAGGAACTAAATTGGTGGAAGGTAAAGTTGTAACCAATGGTGGACGAGTACTGTGTGCCACCGCTTTGGGAGAAACGATTAAAGATGCACAAACAGCGGCCTACGAGCTGGCTGATAAAATTTCCTGGGACGGCGTTTACTTACGCAGAGACATTGCCTGGCGCGCACTAAATCGTTAACTTAAAGGCTCAGTTTGATTTTCGCTAGCTACTGAGCCCACTCTAGCATCAAACTTTCACACTTTTCACCGTCGTTTTTGATGTTTTTTCGCTCAGAACAAAACACATTAAAACCGTCCGACATGGCCTTATAGCTCGCGGCATATCTTCCCTCTGTATTCCACTCTTTTAGCGAGATAATCAAGCGTTTAAACCTATTCTGATTTCGGTTGTAAAGCGCATCTTCACGCGTTTTGACATAAGCTAATAATTCTGAAAACAAACTCACAATTTCGTCTTCTCTTTCGGGAAACATTTCCAACAAGCCCTGAAAATAAATTACGCCCCACTGAAAATGAGTGGCGCCTAATTTCGATTCTTTATATGCTCTTTGCAACCAATCCAATGCTTCCTGTTCACGACCCAACAAACGTGCACTTTCAGCCAAGTCCACCATAAAATAATAGGGGCTAGCTGCATTCTTTATTTCCTCATCAAATACTTCATTGGCTTTTTCATTTAGTCCCGCCGTGGTTAACAAATACCAAAACAAGTTCATCACAGCCGAATGTTCATATTTATCATTTAAGTCTGCTCTTGCCTCATCGACAAGAGTGATGATTTTCTGTTTTTGTTCAGGTGTAAATTCAAAATCTTCTTCTGCTTTATTCAGGTTTAATAGGTAAAGTCGTGTATAGCTGGGAGAAAGCTGAACCAGCTTAGGCAGGCTCTTATCTTCTTCAATAATTGCCAAGGCCTGATTCCAATTATCAAGAAATTCAGATTGTTCATCCCCTTCCAATAAACTGAAAAATTGCCCACGGTCATACAGGACAAAACGCAAATTATTCCTGATGAGCTCAGGATCATTTAATATTTTCACTGCTTCACTGGTAGCAACTTGTTTCTCATTAGTATCTAGCGCTTTTTCTTCAAGCCCACTCCTCCGCGCAAACCACCACGCCGAAAATAAACGGCTTTTTGCAATCGCCAGGGCGTCCGGGCACGCCTTAAATAATTCGAACATGCGCGACGCGGCATCGTTCTCCAAAATTTTTCCCTTATCCTGTTCCCATGAATACAAACTCAATAATTTAAAATCATTTTGCGAGAGCGATATTCCCGATTCAAAATCACGAACAATATCGACTACTGGGCGCTTGAAATTCAATACCAGATCCAGCACTTCCTCATAGCGTTTAAGATCCATACCGCCTGGAATACGCGTTATTTCATTTGCGTTTGAATCAAGCACAATCAATGTTGGATAACCTGCAACGTTAAATTTTTCACCATATACTTGAGCTCCCTCTGTATCACCATCAAGATATACCGGAATAAATAAACGTGTTTTCGCAATAAAATCAGGATCTTTAAATACTGTTGCTTTAAGCTGATTGCATGGAGGACACCACACAGCGCCCCAATAAAGTAGGACAAACTTATTTTCCTGTTTAGCTTTATCGAATGCACTTTCAATATCGCCTTGCAGCCAATGAATCTCGGAAAATGAATCGTTAAGGTTTTTTTGCTGTTTTTCACATCCGATCAAAAAAAGATAACAAGCCAGACAAAGCGCAGCTCGAAGTATCAAAGCAAAATATTTGTGTATCATGTCGTTTTACCGTGGAGCAAATTATGTCAAAACCAAACCTATTTATAAGTGGCGGCAGTCGCGGAATCGGCGCCAGCTTGGCAACTTTGGCCGCTGCTCGCGGCTATCGAGTTATTCTAAGCTACAATAAAGAGGAGCAACTCGCCAATAATTTAATACAAGAAATCAAGAATAGTGGTGGAGACGCCAACGCGGTTCAATTATGCATCAACGATCCAGTCGCCGTCGGGCAGTTTTTCAATAATTTCGAATCCAAATTTGGCCCTCTTTCGGCCTTGGTAAATAATGCGGGTATAGTTGACCTCGCTTCGCGGGTGGAAGAAATTAGTGCTGAACGCTTACAACACATGTTCTCGGTCAATTTCTTCGGCAGTTTTTATTGTTGCCAGGCTGCGGTGAAATTAATGTCACACAGATACAACAAATCAGGTGGCGTCATCGTCAATGTGTCGTCTGCCGCTAGCAGGCTGGGCAGCCCCAACGAATATGTCGATTATGCTGCTTCAAAAGCCGCAGTAGACACCATGACCCTCGGATTAGCAAAAGAAGTCGCCAATGAGGGGATAAGAGTAATCAGTATTCGTCCGGGATTAATTGATACCGACCTCCATAAAGATTCAGGGGATCGCGAACGCCCGCACAAACTGGCGCATCTCGTGCCGATGCAGCGCCCCGGCACAGCAGACGAGATAGCTGAAACTATTCTGTTCTGTTTATCTGATAAAGCCTCCTATATCACTGGCACCTGCATCGATGTGAGTGGAGGGCGATAGAAAATTAGTGTGAAAAGCTATATCAGACAGTTTCACTACACCATTTGATACTGAATTAATTCGCAAATACGGCGCGTTCGCTGGCCCACAATCTTAAATGGGTTATTTTCTCAGCCATTATTATAGAAAGTGGCTGAGTTTGTTGAAGTGCATCAAATATTTTTGCGGTCGAAATACTTTCCTGTCGGGCAACTGCCGCATACATGGCCGAAACGATGGCTTGCTCTATTTCTGCCCCAGTAAAACCTTCACACTGCTCCGCCAGATATTCTGTGTCGAAACTCTCCGGATCGCTGCCCCGCTTTGATAAATGAATTTTAAATATTTCTCGACGCGTCTCTGAATCAGGCAGATCAACAAAGAAAATTTCGTCAAAGCGTCCCTTACGCATTAACTCTGGAGGAAGTTGTGAAATATCATTACTGGTTGCCACCATAAACACCGTGGATTTTCTCTCGGCCATCCAGGTCAAAAGTGTACCCAATAATCTTTGTGGCGTACCAGAATCCGAATCGCCCTGCGATAATCCTTTTTCAATTTCGTCCATCCAAAGCACGCAGGGAGACATAACATCTGCCAGCTTTAAAGCCTCTCTTAAATTACGCTCGGTTTCACCCACATATTTGTTAAACAGTGAACCCATATCCAAACGTAAAAGTGGTAAACCCCAAACGCCCGCAATCGCTTTTGCAGCGAGACTTTTCCCTCCACCCTGCACACCAAAAAGCAAGACACCCTTGGGAGGATCCAGCATCACTTGACCCTGTTCTTTTTTTATTGCGTGTCGGCGGTCTTCCAGCCAGGCTTTTAACTTCACCAGACCCGCTACATCTTTTAAATGTGCTGTACTGTATTCAAAATGCAACACACCTTCCATATCCATCAATTCAAATTTTGCCTTGGTCAATTCTGGCAAGTCTTCTTCTGTGATTGCACCGTCGTCGGCAATAGCGCCGTGCGCAAGACGACGTACATCCTGGTGTGGTAAGCCCTTCAAATTGTTGACCAACTTATCCAAAGTCAGATTGTCGGTTTTAATTCGTTCCACCTTATTTTTCTTCGCCCACTTCCGAGCTTCGTCTCGAATAATGGCGAGAATCTCTTCATCGGAGGGCATGGACAAGGTAACAGAGGCCGCATATCGAGAAAGCTCTGAAGGCAACTCTAAACGATGGCTGATTAACACAACTTTGTGTTCACAAAATCGGTAGTTCAAAGCGATATCTTTCAGTAATCGTATATTGATGGGCTCATCGAGGAAGGGATGAAAATCGCAAAGAATAAATGCACTGGACGGCCGGTGGGCTTTAATGTGTTTGAGCACGTCTTCTGTTTTTTTACAGGCCTCTTCCTCAGAAGGTGTTATGCCAAAACCCAGAGGAGCCAGACCTTCGCTAAGTGACCAACGCCATGCTGGCATACTGTTTTGTTTAAATAAACTCTGGAGCATGGCCAATGCACGAGGCTCGTCCCAGGTTTCAATCACAATAAGGGCCAGATTGGAATTCAATATTAATTTGAGATCATTATTATCCATAGTGCGCGTACTTTTATCGGTCACTGAATTCGAAACCCACACGATAGTACCAGCCCTCTTGAAATCAGCAAACCTCTAACGCTCCGCTATTCCAATAACGCACCCCACAAATAAAAGATATGTTATTGTCCGCCTGAATAACTTAAGGATTTCTGGCAATTATCATGTCTCGACCTCAACTCAGCATGCTCGATCAGATTGTATGCGGCCTGGATAGAAGCCTGCGTACGCTCTCCAGAGGAACACAACACCACTCAAGACCTTCTCCTGCGAGGAAGATAGTTGAAGATAATTTGAGTGACGAAGAGAGACAGCATGCTGCCGGTTTGATGCGAGTGAACCATTCCGGTGAAGTTTGTGCTCAGGCCCTGTATCAAGGCCAGGCGCTAACCGCAAAACTCCCGGAAGTTCGCCAGGAAATGGAAGTGGCAGCGGATGAGGAAATCGATCACCTTGCATGGTGTGAACAGCGCCTGGATGAACTGGGCTCGCACACCAGCATATTGAACCCGGCCTGGTATGCCCTATCTTTTGGCATCGGCGCTGGAGCAGGATTAATAAGTGATAAGTTCAGCCTGGGCTTTGTCGCTGCAACTGAAGAACAGGTTTGCGAGCATTTGCAGTCTCACCTGAAAACTCTACCAAAACAGGATAAGCGGTCTCGCGCCATTGTCAGGGAAATGCTAAGTGACGAAGAAAAGCATGCTCACACTGCCTTAAATGCCGGTGGAAGCAATTTTCCCGGCCCAATTAAAAGCGCTATGACTTGTATTTCGAAGCTTATGACCTTGAGCAGTTATCGAATATAAGCAATCACTTAATCTTCAATGCGGTAGCTGTGTGTTACTTCAACCCCTGCAGCCTGCATCATTATTGTTGCGGAACAATATTGCTCTGCGGATAACTGCACCGCACGCTTGACCTGGGCCTCTTTCAAGCCTTCGCCCCTCACTACAAAGACCATATCAATTTTTGTAAACGGCGATGGAACAGCATCGGCGCGCTCTGCCTGCAGTTCGACCTCGCAAGAACTCACTTTTTGTCGTGATTTTTCCAGAATGGACACGACATCAAAAGAAGCGCAGCCCCCCATTCCCATCAACAACATTTCCATGGGGCGCACCCCCATGTTTTCACCACCGTGGTCTGGTGGTCCATCCATCACAATGCTATGACCACTGCCCGACTCAGCGACAAACTTTCTTTTTTCCAGCCACTTAACTCTCGCCTTCATATTGCTCTCACTTCAACCACAAGCCAATCAAGGGACGCGAAGCCTAGCACTTTTAAAAATAGAATAAAAACCGAAATTCACACAAGGTCTATACTTGTACTACAAAGAAAGGGTTCGGTTTTGACATTTAAGGCGTTATACTCGGCGCAGCAGCTCTGCTGTTGGCAATGGAATTGCCTGAACCTTGCAAAATAAGTCGTAAACAAGGCTTAATCATTCCAACAAAAATTAAAAAAATTAATTGGTTAAACGAAGAATCGAGGATGCTATTTTGGTTGCTGTATCTTTAACACCGCATATACAAAACGTGGATGAATTTCTTAGCCACTGTCATCGCCGCCGTTATCCTGCAAAAAGTACTTTGATCTATGCAGGCGACAAAAGTGATTCCCTTTATTACATCATCAAAGGATCAGTAACTGTTCTCATTGAGGATGAAGAAGGTCGCGAAATGATCGTTGCCTACCTCAATGATGGTGATTTCTTTGGTGAAATGGGCTTGTTCGACGAACAAGATAATCGTAGCGCATGGGTGCGCGCAAAGTCTGAGTGTGAAATTGGCGAAATTTCATATGCAAAATTCCAGGAGTTATCAGAATCTCACCCGGAATTTTTATTTGCCTTGGGAACACAAATGGCACGTCGACTGCGCAAAACCACTCGCAAGGTTGGCGACCTGGCATTTCTGGATGTCACAGGACGGGTAGCTCGCACTTTGCTGGACCTATGTAAGGAGCCAGACGCGATGACTCACCCTGATGGCATGCAAATTAAGATCACTCGTCAGGAAATTGGCCGCATAGTGGGCTGCTCAAGAGAAATGGTCGGGCGCGTATTAAAAACCCTTGAAGATCAAGGACTTGTCTCCGTTAAAGGCAAGACGATGGTCGTCTTTGGAACACGTTAACTCGCAAAAAAAAGCGCGTTAAGTTTCTGTCCGGGCGAATCTGCACGCATAAAAGATTCGCCTACCAGAAATGCATTCACCCCTTTTGCCTGCATTGATTTCACATGCTCGTGGTCAAGAATTCCACTTTCCGTCACCACAATTTTGTCTTTGGGAATCTGTTCCAAAAGAGAAAAGGTTGTTTCCAGGCTCACCTTAAAATCATGCAAGTTGCGGTTGTTAATTCCAAGCAGTGTGTTCGGAAGCATCAATGCGCGTTCCAGTTCATGAGCATCATGAACTTCCACAAGCACATCCAGGCCAACATCCAATGCCAGACGATTTAATGATTGCAGCGTCGCGTTGTCCAGGGCTGCAACGATTAACAAAATGCAATCAGCTCCAAGCACTCTTGACTCTATAACCTGGTATGCATCGACGATAAAATCCTTACGAATTACCGGTAAGTTTACCGCTGCTCGCGCCGCTTGCAGATAACTGTCCGCACCCTGAAAATAATCTATGTCAGTAAGCACTGACAAACAACAAGCGCCTCCATTTTCATAATCCCTGGCAATTTCTGCAGGATTAAAATCCTCTCGAATTACACCCTTACTCGGCGAAGCCTTTTTAATCTCAGCAATCACAGCAGGTTTGTGCATGACGAGGTTATTTTGAATTGCGGCAACAAATCCTCGGGTCGCTTCAAGAGACGCAAGCTGCTTCTCCAACTGTTCAGCGCTTCGCAGTTCTCGCCTTTCCTCAACTTCTTCAAATTTACGCTGGATGATCTTTCTTAAAATAGTGGGCGTTTCACTCATCTTCAAATTCCGGCTCAACACTGACTGAATTCAGCCAATTCCTTAAGTTTTTCCGCTGCCAAGCCCGTTGCCAAAGCATCTTCGGCCATTGTCATTGCATCCTCAATTCTGGCGGCGAGCCCAGCAACGTAAATTGCAGCGCCGGCGTTCAAGGCAATGATTTTCCTGGCTTTTTCAGCAATTTCAGCAATCGCGCCATTTTCGTTTGCAAAGGCTGCACGAATAAGAGCGAGAGATTCCTCGGCTGTCTGTACGCTCAAACCCTCTAAATTTTCTGCCGCCAAACCAAAGTCTGCTGGATTGAGAGAATATTCGGTCACTTTGCCATTTTTGAGTTCAGCTACATGATTATTTGCAGCAATGCTTAATTCATCCAAGCCGTCATCAGAATGCACTACCAGCACATGCTCACTGCCTAAACGACCCAATGCTTCCGCCATAGGTTTACACAGTGCCGGGTTAAACACACCAATCACCTGCCGACGTACGCCAGCTGGATTAGTCATCGGGCCTAACATATTAAAAATGGTGCGCAAGGCCAGCTCCTTTCGCGGGCCAATCGCATGCTTCATTGCACCGTGATGCGCTGGCGCAAACATAAAACCCACACCCAGTGACTCAATCGCACTGGCTACACGCTCGGGAGATAACTGTAAATTTACGCCAGCCGCTTCAAGCACATCTGCACTTCCCGTCGAACTGGAAACTGAACGATTTCCGTGCTTGGCCACATGCCCGCCAGCTGCAGCAACCACGAAGGCAGCTGCAGTAGATACGTTAAACAAGTTTGCCCCATCTCCCCCCGTTCCACAGGTATCAACAAGGTTTTCAGCGGCGACTTCGACCTTGGTGGATAGTTCTCGCATCACACTGGCCGCAGCGGTTATTTCATCGAGACTCTCGCTTTTCATTCGCAGGGCCACCAGAAAGCCCCCTATTTGAGCTGGCGTGCATTCACCCGTCATAATTTCGCGCATAACGGACTGCATCTCTTCAAATTCGAGATCCTTTCCTTCCACAACCCTGGCCAAGGCTTGTTTAATATTCATCATCGCTTGTCCTGATTATTATTTTTGGTTCAGAAAATTTTGTAAAAGTGCGTGCCCACATTCCGTCAAAATCGATTCAGGATGAAATTGTACTCCGTGAATATTCTTGTGCTTGTGCTTCACGCCCATGATCTCATCTACACTGCCGTCCTCATTTTGGGTCCAGGCAGTAATCTCCAATTCTTCAGGCAGACTCCCCTGCTGAATCACCAATGAATGATAGCGAGTGGCAATAAAGGGGTTTTCTATGCCTGCAAATACGCCTTTACCGGTATGATAGATTTTTGAAGTTTTTCCATGCATCACTTGTTTTGCACGGACCACCTTCGCGCCAAAAGCCTCTCCGATGGATTGATGACCCAGACAAATACCCAAGATTGGGATGCGACCACCCAAAGTGCGAATGACCTCCAAAGAAACGCCCGCATCATGCGGCGTTCCCGGCCCAGGTGAAATCACAATACGTTCGGGCGTTGCGGCCTGAATCTTATCGACGCTCCACTCATCGTTACGAATCACATCAACGCTCGCGTTTAATTCGCTGAGATATTGCACTACGTTGTAGGTAAAAGAGTCGTAATTATCGATCATTAACAGCATGGCGTAGCAACTCACGTTTGAAAGCGGGGCATTATATGCTGACTTCCACACTTGCTTAAGCACTTTCCGTACAAGTTCAGCACCGTCGGTTTTTTTTACGCATTTACACAAATAGGTCTATGTCACGGAAACCCACAATAATAGATGTCACCATTTTTCTATAAATGGGGAATATAGTGGCGCCCAACCCCAGCCAACTTGTGTATATTGGTAACACCTCTTGAGATCAGTTTAGATAAGAAATTCCGCCTTTTTGTGCTCAATTACTACAATTGTCTACCTTTAGATCAATTTGGACAGTATTTGATTCAATTGAACGATCCAATACAGGCTTAAGTGTGTGGAACAGCGAATTCCTCCACTTAACCTGCGAATTTAACCGCCAATCGGAACAATTCGTGCATGAAAAACCGCTTGAACCGTCTTGTGTCACGCAATTTACTATAAATTCTAAGATTCAGGTTAAAACGACATGTCACCCAAGGACAAAAAGACAGACTCAATTGAGCTGGTGCGGCCAAGTAACAAGCCCCCGCTTAATCCTCCGCGTGTCTTAAATCATATACTGCACCAGTCCCTGGATAGCTGTTCTCAGCTTTTGGAGCACATGTTTTCAGCCACTGACGACCTTTTTTACGATCTTTCCAAGCGCGCTTCCAGCAATAACGAAGAAAACCTTTATTTTGAGTCAATGCGTGAAATCCGCATCAAGAAGCACGGCGTGATAACCCATTTTCTGCGTGGAATCTCAGAATCATTTAATGACCTAATCCTCAACAAGGTGCCACCTAAAAACGAAAACAGCAACGATGATGATGTTCATCTGGCTATAGTCGAAGGAGATGAGCTTGAAGTTCAGCTTGCCCGGAAAAATATGGCAGACCGCACTCGTGATACCTATAAGGAAGAACTCTACGAACTGACCATACGTCTGGATCATTTGCTCCTGCAAGTTAATGTAAATGATGACTCCAATCCGCTGGACCCAACCCAAATTTCAGCTGCATTTATCGCGGCTTGTGAAGAACAACTCGCAATCAATATCAAAGCACGCCTGATTGTGTTCAAACTTTTTGAGAAACATGTATTAAAGCAACTTGGCCACATATACGCTGATGCCAATCAAGTCCTGGTTGAAGCTGGCATCTTACCCAAGGTACCTCGGAATCTGGGCTCCAAAGGTGGGCAAAGTGAATATCGCGACGACCATTCCGAAGAAGAAGCTCACAGTGAAGCTGAAAGCAAAACATCTCAGGAAGTGCCAGTTCATTTTAATCTTGACCTGAGCTCATTAACCAACCTCATGGCTTCTGCGCGCGTGGCTCAAACAGGTCTATTTTCTGCGAATGGCCAAGCCAACCCCAACGGTTACACTTACTATCTGTATTCCAGCAACCCCGGTCCAGTGATGCAGCCACCCGAGCTTTCTTCATTGTTGACCAAGACCCAGCCTTTGGTGGACCGTCAACTCGCCAGCGTTGAGCCTCGAAATATTGTTGCCGATATTATTAATCAGTTACTTGCAAAGCGTGATCCTGAAGTTCCTCAGGCACTGGAGCAAACTGAGGAAGACATTATTAATCTTGTTGCAATGTTTTTCGACAAGGTTCTTGAGGATGAAAATTTGCCCTTAGCAGTTCAGTCGCTGATTTGCAGATTGCAGATTCCGATATTGAAAGTGGCCTTGCACGACAAATCCTTTTTGATCAGCGAAGAGCACCCGGCACGACGCTTAATTAACACTGTGACACGTGCCGGAATTGGTTTTGATGAATCTAAACCACTTGAACGAGACCCACTCTATCGAGTCATTGTCGATGGAGTGCAAAACATCAATCGTCAATATAAGAGCGATCTCAGTATTTTTGTAGAAGTGCAAAATGAGATTGAAGCCTTCATCAACAATGAAAAACACAAAGCTGGCATTGTTGAAAAACGCACCACACAAACTGAAACAGGCAAATCCAAAATCAAAAGCGCCCGTATCACTTCTCAAGCGGCACTGTACGAGAAAATGAAAGAAGCTGAACTGCCCGATGAGATCAGCACCTTCCTCACCAACACGTGGTTGCAAGTTTTAGTGATTACATTATTGAAATTTGGAAAGGGCAGCCCGCAGTGGCTTGAAATGGAACAGCTCATCTCGGATTTGATTTGGTTGTGTCAACCGAAAATAGATGACAGATCTATTGCGCGCAAAGCACGACTGCAGCCTGAAATATTGCAACGCATTGAAGCAGGCTTGGAAACCGCAATCGACAATCCTGAAAATCGTTCCACCAAAATCAGCATCATTGAATCAACACTCACCAAATTGGATGAGGAAAATGGTGTGGAATTTGTGGAATACCGCAGCTTGAACGATGAGCAAAAGCATGCACTTGGGAAAGAAGAGGGACGTGATAAAGCCTGGGAGGACATGACAGCGTTAGAACGTCAGCAGTCGAAATACGAAGAACTTTCAACAAAATATTACACACTTGCAAAAGATATCCCCGCCGGTACATGGCTAGAGTATTTTGATCAAGGTTCAGGCCGCCAAATCCGCTGCAAGCTGAGCGCAAAAATAGATGCAGAAACCTACCTTTTTGTGAATCGCTTTGGTTTAAAAACCATTGAAAAGACACGCAGAGAATTTGCCTATGACTTGCAGTTTGAAAAAGCCAGACCCTTAGACAGCCGCCCCTTGTTTGAGCGTCTAATGGAAAAAGTTGTGGACACACTAAAATCGCCCTCCACTTGATTATGCGGCATCACAAAGATGCTGCTTACTCCTCATATTTAGTCCCTCATTGGTCGCTTAGCACGATCACGTGATAACATCCCGCCGGAACTTATTGCAAATTCGTAGAATATGGATCTGAGCAGCCTTACACAGACGGCGTTTTTAAGCGCAACTATCTCAAGCCTCGTATTTGCGCTCACGACTTTGTATCAGTCAATCAAAAGAAATGTACACTGGTCTTTTTCAGTTGCAGCGATTTTGCAGACTCTCTGGCTGGCTGGTATCACCTGGTTCAACAGTCACCCTTTGCTCAACATCTATTCCTGGCAACTCGGTGAAGCGCTTCATTATCTAAGCTGGATTATTGCCTTATTACTCACCACCCGCCGTTATTGTAATCAGGATCTTCCACGCGCGTATATTCTGTTAATTAGTTTAATTAGTGTTTCTTGCGTCGCATTGTTTTTTGCAAATTTTGTTTTTCATATCCCTCTCGACTATGTTATTGGAATTATTTGTTGGCAAGGTATTGGCCTTTCCATATTCGGCTTACTGAGCGTTGAGCAGTTATATCGAAATATCAGCAACATACGTTTAATAAAACTTATTAGCATTAATCTCGCAATTGGCTTTGTTTTCGATGCTTGGTTATTTTCGCATAGTATTTTGTCAAATGGCATTGCCGAAAACATGTGGCAAGCGCGCGCAGCCGTTATGATGGCCACTTCGGTCTTTATGGCTATAGGCACCATTACATTAAGTCAAAGCCCCTTACAACCGGCTAAAATTACTGTTTCACGTCCCATTGCTTTTTATACTACTTCGCTAGTTATAGTTGGTTTTCTATTTACTATCCTGGCTAGCAGTGGCTACTATATTCAACTGTATGGCGGTAGTTGGGGTACGGTGATTTACACCATTCTCGTGGTTTCCACGCTACTCATAATTGTGTTGCTCTACTCTTCTCGTTCGTTGAGAGAAAAAATAAATGTCCAAATCAATAAACATTTATTTAGTCACAAATATGATTATCGTGCAGAATGGTTAAAATTGATTGATAAACTTTCACAACCCACCTCGAAGATTAGCAGCCATGAGAGAGCAATAACAAGCCTGGCTCAACTGTTTAAATGCAGTGGAGGAGCGCTTTGGTTACGCCGCGGGAAAATTCTTGTTCCTACAAAACAAATCAATACCGACTTGGAAATATCTCAATGTATAGAGTCGGTAGATTCGGATTTTTGCCAAGTTATGGAAAACGAAGACTGGGTTTTTTATCTGGATGGCTTAAGTGGTGCGCTAGCACAGCACAACGAATTTTTGCCGGAGTGGGCCACTCAAAATAAAAATTTTTGGCTGATACTTCCGCTGCTAAATGAAAGCACACTAATAGGTTTCATAGTGCTAAATAGACCCAAAGAAGATTCCATCCTGAATTGGGAAGATTTAGATTTGTTAAAAACAGTAGGCAGGCAGGTTGCCTCGTATTTACAGCTTCGCGAACAAGGTGAGCAACTCACAGAAGCTCGACAATTCGATGCTTTTAATCGCTTATCTGCTTATGTGATGCATGATTTAAAAAACCTGATCGCACAGCAATCGCTAGTCGTAAAAAATGCTGAAAAACACAAAGACAACCCGGCCTTTGTCGAAGATGCAATTAATACCATTAACAATTCAGTTAATAGAATGAATAATCTGCTGCGCAAATTGCAGCACAACGAGCCGCTAGAAGCAAAAACCCTGACACTGAAAAACATTCTTTTCTCTGCGGTCAAACAATGTCAACGCGCGCTACCTGCCCCTACTTTAAGACGAGTAGATGAACACATTCGTATAAAAGCTGACCCCGACAGTTTAATCATGGTTTTCACGCATATTATCAGTAACGCCCAGGATGCTACCCCATCAGATGGATACGTTGATGTATCTGCAGGTATTGTAGGAAATAACGTCGTTATTTATATTGAAGACAACGGTGAAGGGATGACGGCTGAATTCATCGAAGATAAACTGTTTAAACCCTTCGAAACGACGAAATCAGGAAAAGGAATGGGTATTGGTGTATTCCAGGCACGTGAGTATGCTCAGAGTTTAGGCGGCAATGTGCAGGTTGAAAGTTCCCCAGGAGAAGGAACAAGCTTTATAATCTCTCTTCCAATGGTTCACATCACATCCGAAGATGTTGAACACGAACTTTAAAAGACCAGGAAATGACAGACGAAAAACCAAAATTATTAATCGTTGAAGATGACCTTGGTCTGCAAAGCCAACTTCGCTGGCACTTTGATCAATATGAAGTCATTGTTGCGGGTAACCGCGTAGACGCAATAGACGCTATTCGCCTGCATGAGCCTCCGTTGGTACTGCAGGATTTGGGATTGCCGCCAGATGATGAAGGTGTGGACGAAGGCTTTCGTTGCATCCGTGAAATTTCGACTTTAGCACCCAATACAAAAATCATTGTCATGACAGGAAATGCCGATTATGAAAATGCTGTCCGCGCGGTGGCAATGGGCGCCTATGACTTTTATCAAAAGCCTGTCAATTCAGAAACGCTCGATTTAATTTTGCAGCGTGCCTTTCATATATTTGAATTAGAAGAGCAAAACCGTCGATTGCAAGAACAACAGCAAGAACCGCTTGAAGGCATCATTGCCTGCGATCCGGCAATGATGAAGATTTGTCGGACTATTGAAAAACTTGCCCCTTCCGATGTGACGTGCACACTCACTGGAGAAAGCGGAACCGGGAAAGAGGTTTTAGCGCGCGCACTTCACCAGCTAAGCACACGAAGCGCTGGTCGCATGGTGGCAATTAATTGTGCCGCCGTGCCAGAAAACCTAATGGAAAGTGAATTATTTGGTTACGAAAAAGGCGCGTTTACCGGCGCAAATAAACGTACTTTGGGCAAGGTTGAAACTGCTTCAGGCGGTACACTTTTTCTTGATGAAATAGGTGATATGCCCCTGCCACTGCAGGCTAAGTTGCTGCGTTTTTTACAGGAACGTGTCATAGAGCGTGTAGGTGGACGTGAAGAAATACCCGTTGATGTGCGAGTAGTTTGCGCAACCAATAAAGATTTAAAAAAAATGGTGCAGGAACAAACTTTCCGTGAAGACCTTTATTACCGTATTTGCGAAATGGAAATTTACATTCCTCCTTTGCGAGATAGACATGGTGATAAATTGCTTCTAGCCAGGCATTTCCTCAGAAAGTTCACAGAACAAAGCCCACAAAACGTCACTGGTTTTTCGTCAGAAGCGGTTGATGCCATTGAAGCCTATGATTGGCCAGGCAACATACGTGAAATGGAAAACCGTGTAAAACGCGGTGTTGTTATGGCGGATGACAAACTTCTCTCTTCAGAAGATTTAGGCCTGGTGTCGGATGAAAGCCTCAATATTAATTTAAGACAGGTTCGTCAAAATGCTGAGAAGAATGCAATATTGCGAGCACTCGCCATTAAGGAAGGCAATATATCTGCAGCATCCAAGTTACTGGGCGTCACACGTCCAACGCTTTATGACTTGATCAAGAAATATAATATTCAGGTTGCTACAACAGAATAGTAAATTTAGGCATGATGCCCTGTTTACATGTGGTTAAAGATCATACCGGCTAAACGTTTTTCACCAATGGCATCAATGCAGAATTGCACCTGCGATTCAGTGACCTTCCCATAGGGAACAACCAACACAACCATATCGCACATGCTCGCCAAAATTCGAATATCAGCCGAGTACTCTCCCACAGCAGGCGAATCAATAAGAATATAACGATCGGGATAACGCGCTTTTAACTCTTGCAAAAAAGTATGCATACGCTTGGACGCAAGGCGTTCGGTTGCGCCTTCGCGATTACCACCTACTGGCACAACACGCACACGAGGAATACCCGACGCATAGACTATCGACTCGACACCCATTGTTGGGGCATCCAGATAGTCTGTAAGCCCAGCATCCGTATCCGTCACAATTAAAGAATCTGCTGCCGGCGCATAGTAATTGCAGTCTACCAGGAGCGAAGTTCGCGTTTTATCCAAGGCAATCGCGGCAGCTAAATTGTTGACTACATAAGTACAACCACCGTTGGGGACAACTGAAGTCACCATGCACACGAAATTTTTGCTGCTGGATTTAGAATACAAACGCGTTCGAAGATCACGGAATACTTTCAAACGCTGATCATTGGAAACACTCTGATAAAGTATTTTCATGTGATCCAATTCAGCCCGGCTGAATCGATGGATCTCAGACATCTTATCGATGCGTGCATCTGAGGACGCAATGGCATCTTTTAGATTGGTTACTTTTTTCTCCAAGGTCTTTCCCCTTAAATTCCCTTAACTTTTACCTGCTTACTACACATCGTAATTGTCACTAACGGACAATCATAATCTGCCATAACATCGTGATTATTTTGTCCTGGTATGCTTACATTCCATGTAAATACAATGCCTTAGCTTGAGCTTGGGTTAATAGTAGCAAATCGCCGAAGTCCTAGAAAACGTATTATGCACTGAGAGTATTAAATTTAGGATCAAGGGCATTCTTTTGCGACAAAGCTCATTTAGCTCCCGATACCTCGGTATTAGCCCAATCCACAGCCTCAAATATCGCCCTGGCCTTATTCATCGTTTCCTTCCACTCTAGTGCTGGCACAGAGTCAGCCACTACCCCAGCACCCGCCTGAACGTGAATTTGACCATCCTTTATAATGGCGGTTCGAATCGCAATGGCTGTGTCCATATTACCGTTCCAGCTTAGATAGCCCACGGCTCCGCCATAAATCCCGCGTTTAACGGGTTCCAATTCATCAATGATTTCCATAGCCCGAATCTTGGGTGCTCCACTTAAGGTCCCGGCGGGCAGCGCCGCTCTCAGCACATCAATTGCGTCAAGTTCCGGTTTTACATTGCCAGTCACGTTTGAAGTGATATGCATAACATGGGAAAAGCGCTCAACAATCATTTTTTCAGTCAATTTCACCGTGCCTGGCAAACTCACTCTTCCCACATCGTTTCGCCCCAAATCAATCAACATCAAATGCTCCGCGATCTCTTTTGGGTCAGCCATCAGCTCGGCTTCTAATTTACGGTCTTCCTCTTCATCACGGCCTCTACGACGCGTGCCAGCAATAGGCCTCACGGTCATTTCGCCATCTTCCATGCGTGCCAGTATCTCCGGGCTGGAGCCCACAACATAGTGATCGCCCAAGTTCAGAAAATACATATAGGGCGAAGGGTTAAGGCAGCGTAAGGCTCGGTAAAGATTCACAGCATCGCCCTGAAAAGGCAGACTAAGACGCTGGGACAATACAATCTGAAAAGCATCACCCGCTAGAATATAGTCTTTGATTTTATCCACATCACTTTCAAAGTTCGCTTGACCGTAACTGGACGCAAAGTGCTTTTCACATGCTGGAGACCCACCATCAGACGTGGTTTTATTCATCGGAGACAAATGTGGCAATCGATTATTGAGTGCTCCTTGTAAATCGTCCAATCGCAACTCACAACTTGCCAAATCATCCCCCCTGGTGGGATCAGCATGCACAATAAGATGAATTTTTCCGCGCAAGGTATCGAACACCAATAACTCATCAGAAACCATGAGCAAAATATCCGGCGTATTTAGCTCATCCTTGGGTACTGAAGCTTGCAAATGAGGCTCAACATAGCGCACACAATCGTAGGCAAAATACCCCACCAAGCCACCACAAAAGCCAGGCAAGTCGTCCATATCCGGCGCGCGAAATCTCTTCTGATAGTCCCTGACATAGAGCATGGGATCGTCGCATTCGAAGGATTCTGTTTCCGCTCCATTGACAAATATACTGACCCGCTTACCCCGCACTTCCAGCCTTTGCTTGGCGGAGAGGCCGATAATGGAGTAACGACCCCATTTCTCACCGCCCTGAACGGATTCAAATAGATAAGTCCAGGGTTCGTGGGCTAACTTCAAATAGCTGGAGAGCGGGGTTTCCGTGTCGGCCAGCACCTGGCGAGTGACGGGTATGCGATTAAAACCGGCTTTAGCCAGCGCTTCAAATTCCGATAACTTCATGAAAATACTAGCCTTCCAATATCTCTTTCATAGCGCTGATTGTGGCCTCATAGTCTGCGGTTCCAAATATTGCAGAACCTGCCACAAAGGTATCTGCTCCCGCCTGTGCTACATCTGCCAAATTTTCCAGATTGATGCCACCGTCAACTTCAAGACGACAATCTGGCTGCGCTTTATTTAAAAATTCACGTGCGCTGCGTATTTTATCTATTGTTGAGGCAATAAATTGCTGACCTCCAAAACCGGGATTAACTGACATCAACAAGAGCAAATCGATTTTTTCCACAACATGCCTCACGGTATGTAAACCGGTGGCGGGATTCAAAACCAATCCAGGCTTGCAACCCTTGTCGCGAATAAGGTTGATTGATCGATCAACATGCCTGGAAGCCTCAGGATGAAAACTGATGTAGGTTGCGCCCGCATCGGCAAACATTTCTATGAGTTCATCAACCGGCTCCACCATAAGATGTACATCAATTGGCGCACTCACACCGTATTTTCTCAATGCTTCACAGACTAGCGGGCCAAAACTGAGATTCGGTACGTAATGCATATCCATCACATCAAAGTGAATCATGTCCGCACCTGCGTTTAACACAGCAGTTACCTCTTCACCCAAGCGAGCGAAGTCCGCCGACAAAATCGACGGGGCAATTAAATAATCAGTTTTGGCTTGCATGTGTGCATCCTGAGATCCAAACTTAATTAAAGTCTTCCAAACTGGCAGCAGGAAGGGAACCACGAAAAAGGCTGCCATTGTACTGAATATGGGTAAAGCACTAAACCAATTTCTGCTCACTGTATTGCTGGCAACAGGCATTTCACCCCATAGTTTTGCGGTCAACGAGCAAATCAATCTTCTTAGCGAAGCACTTGAGGAAGAATCCGTCACTTGGTTGCAAGCAAACGGTGAAAAATTTCTTGCCCTGTGGGAACCCGATTCCAGTGGCAATTCCTATGGCGCAATTTTATTACTTCATGGAGCGGGTCAAACTGTCGACTGGCCAGACACAATTAATCCAATTCGAACCAGTCTTATTCAATTTGGATGGTCAACCTTATCAATATCCTTACCCAATCCAGACATTCAAAATGGTGAAGAAATGGCTAAAAATCGCATTGAAGCCGCTCTGCAATTTCTGGATCAAAAAGGCCAACTGAACCTTGTAATACTTGGTCAGGGCGTCAGTGCTAATCGGGGTTTTGAGTATTTGAAAAATATTCCAGCCTCGCCTACAACAACCCGCAAAACAAACCAAATACCACCTACGCGCGGCCCATTCCGCGCCTTAATTATGATTAGTGCTCGCGACGTAGCTGTGACGCGAAATTTTAAGCTCCCAACGCTCGATTTGTATTATGACGAACACTATCTCGATGACACAGAAGTCAAAGAACGACTGACTCTATCCAGAAAATACCGCCTGCCCTACTTTCATCAAATTCGTATGGTTCACCCCGAAGAAACGCAATATGGCGAGGAAAATCGGCTGACGCGACGGATTCGCGGATTTTTAAATAAATATGCACGCGGCGTAGAAGTTCAACGTTAAGCGTGTGTGGTTTTACCTAGGGTATTTTCCAATTCAGCCAAGCGATCGGGCGTTCCCACATCAGACCACTGACCCGCAAAGACTTCTCCAGTCAATTTTCTTTTTTGAATTGACTCTACAAAAACGTCTCTAAGCGGAAAACTTGCACCTTCTGCAGAAAAATCATAAACCTGCAGGGGGTCCAGTACACTGACACCTGAAAAAGTGAAGGTTTTATCGATTTTTGAAGAAGGAAGCTGCAAACAACCATCGGTTTCCAATGCATAGTCTCCTTTTGGATTATGATCAGGGTTTTTCACCAAAATTAATTTTCCCCAACAGTTTTCATTTAACTGTGTTTGAATCAACGATTTGTAGCGCATATCTGTATAAACGTCCGCGTTGACTAACAAAATTGAAGATTCTCCAATTAAGTTGCGTGCATGCTTAATTGCACCAGCAGTTTCAAGCGGTTGAGGCTCGTGCGAATAACGAATATTCAAACCATATTGATCGCCATCCTTGAGCATTTCGATAATTTTTTCGCCCAGATAAGATACATTGATAACAACATCCTTAATTCCCGCTGAACTTATTTTTTCAAGATGATACTCAATCAAACATTTTCCATTAATTTTCAAAAGCGGTTTTGGTAAATCTCGAGTCAGGGGCAACATTCTAGTACCAGTGCCGGCTGCCAAAATCATCGCTTTGGTTATCATACCTTTTGTTGCATCCAATCTTGTTTGTTTATAATCGGCATTAAGCTGCGCTCAAACCAGACTCTAAAATCTGTAAATTCCGAATAATTCTCAAGAATCTGACGCACATAATGCAGGACCAAAGGCAAGTTATTGAGATAGGCTTGTTTTCCATCGCGCAGTGATAAACGACAAAAAATTCCCAAGACCTTTATATGACGCTGCAAACCGATCCAATCAAACCAACGCATAAATTCATCCTGACTAACGGAGGGAATGACTCCCACTTCTATTGCCATGTTCGCGTACGCTTTTAACCACCTATTCACTTGCTCTTGCGGCCACTGCACGTAACAATCTTTCAACAGCGACACCAAATCATAAGTAATCGGCCCTGCGACTGCATCCTGAAAATCCACAACACCAAAATTTCCGTCTTCGGAATTGATTAAATTTCGCGAGTGAAAATCTCGATGAACAATAACCTGCGGTTGACTTACTGCACTTTTCTCCAACAAAGTAAAAGTTTCGTCAATTATCTTTTGCTCCTGTTCGCTCAATTCAAGCCCAAGCATTTTTCCAACAAACCATTCAGGAAACAAATTCATTTCGTCGCGCAACTTTTCCCGCGAGTAAACTGGAAAGATAGAATAATCGATAGCACCTTGCTGGATGCGAAGCAATAACATCAAGGCCTGGCTGTACATAGTGTCCGCGTTGATCTCGTTTACCGTGTCCAAAAATAAATTTTCCCCAAGGTCTTCTACAAGCAAAAACCCGTGTTTTACATCGAAGTTAATTACTGCGGGAGCACGCACACCTAACTTGCGCAAATACTCGGCTATCTGTAAGAAGGCAGTTGAATTTTCACTTGCAGGCGGTGCATACACTGCCAACATTGGCAAACTGCTATTGATACGAAAATAACGCCGAAATCCCGCGTCTCCATTCAATATCTGCAACTCCAAATCAGCTTGGTTTAAAGTTGGGATTTCGTTATTTTTTAAGCTAGTTTTAATCCAGCTTACAAAATTCTCATAGTCGGGAATTTCAGGTTTCGACATGAACACTCCAAATCAGTTATTTCCATTATTCTCACAGCATCAAATTCGCCTTGGAATGGGGCTTAGCAACAAGTAGAATCTGTGCCGCTCCTGTATGCTCTCAAAAAGCCCTGCTCAAAGAAACTGTATTTTATGTTTAAAGCGCGACATCTTCGTCATTATTACTCAAGTTTTTTCATCGCGCTGATTCTGCCTTGCCAAGTAAATGCAAATGAATACGAGTTGGATTGGGTTCCAGCCGAACAACTCAGTGCAGAACAAAGACTGCAACTTGGCCCTGGTTGCCGGGGCATGTATGTAGATCCCCTTGCAAACCAGTCTAGCCCACAGACATTGGAAGAAGCTGACCTAATCATCGAATCCAGCTCATCACAAATGGTGAATGGCCAGCATTTTGTCATGGAGGGCGGGGTCGAAGTGAGCCACGGCCCACGCTCCATTGGCGCTGAGCGCATGCAATTTGACCGAAATGAGCAACAGGCTGAATTGGAAGGCGAAGTCACAATCCGCAACCCGGGTATGTTAATACTTGGAGACAGCGCTCGGGTCAGCACGAAAAATGAAGAAGCGGAATTTCGTCAAGCGCGCTTTGTTATGCACCAGGAACACATACGCGGCACAGCAAAAGCGATCGAACAAAACCCTGAAGGTGTGATCACCCTGCACGGTGGCAGTGTTACGACCTGCGAACCCAACAGTAATACCTGGACAATTGTAGGCGAAGAAATCCGGCTGGATCCGGAAAAAAGACAGGGCACCGCACGCAATGTCAGCTTGAGAGTCGCGGACATTCCTATTATTTACTTGCCGTGGTTCTCTTTCCCACTTGGTGACCAACGCCAAACCGGCTTTCTGGTACCAGCAGTGGCAAGCAGTGAAAGTGGCGGACTTGATTTGGCGGTTCCCTGGTATTGGAACCTTGCACCGAATTACGATATGACAATTACTCCGCGCTTGGTCAGTGGACGTGGCGCGATGCTGGAAACGGAAAACCGATATTTGAACTCACACATGAACAACAGCCTCAAATTGGCATTTCTGGCCGATGATGACGGTGGCGCCGATCCAGATGTCGACATTCTTATTGAAAACGGTGAGCTCACAGAAGCCCAAGCGCGGCCCTACACAGGAAACAATCGATGGTTAGTGCAAGGCAATCATGCCGGAGGTTTAAGTAATAGCCGGGGTTGGTATAGCTATATGGATTTCAGCCGAGTCAGTGATGTGGATTATTTTCGCGATGTCGGCAATGAATCCTTTCATCAATCCAATCTGTCATATGCCGACCAAATGATACAGCTGGGGTATATTGGTCAACACTGGCATTTGCAGACCCACATACACGAAAGGCAACGCTTACTCAAAGACTTAAACCAACCTCTGCGCACACTGCCACAAATTAACCTCAATGGCTTTTATCAGTTTGCAGGTCTCAAACTGGATCTACAAAACGAACTCACCCGCTTTGATCATGATGACGATATCAATGTTGACGGGAGCGCGATTATCAAAGGGGTCAGACACTATTTTGATTATCGCTTGTCCCAATCATGGCGCAAGCCCTGGGGATTCCTAAACACCCATGCCGGTTATAAATACCTGAGTTATGATTTGGAAAACGGCGGCTTACGTCCGGGCGCAAGCACTAGTCCGTCAGCAGCTGCGGGTCAATTGGGTTTGGACATGGGGCTGATTTTTGAACATCCTGGCGAAAAAGTTCTACAAACCTTTGAACCCAGAATATTCCGGTTTTATCGTGCGTACAGCGATCATGAGGATTTTTACAATATCGGCGTCGACGGACAGGACCTGAATTTCGACACCACCCGACGAACCCTGGGCTACAACCAGTTTTACCGAGACTCGCGCTTTACTGGCCGAGATCGACTCGACGACGCCAACAGAAGTACAGTAGGGGTAACCTCTCGCTGGATACGTAACAAGGATCAGCGTGAAATCCTGCAGATTAGTCTGGGCCAGGTTCTTCACTACACCACACGAAAAGTTAGCCTGGACGGCACACCGGAAAGTAGAGAACAAAGAGAAATTGCCAGCAGCGCAAGTGTTTCGCTGGGCCCGCTTTCCCGGGTATACATGAGCAGCATTTACAATACCCAGGAAAATGAAATGGCCAGGGCGACCGCAGGCTTTAACTACGCCAGTGCCGACAGCCGAATACTCGCCAATATCAGTTGGTCCTGGGTCAGGGACTTTCAGCAGAAGGAAACTAATGCACGAAATCTTGATCAAATAGACCTTTCACTCGTCTTTCCACTCAATCAACAGTGGCACCTGATGGGCCGCTATAACTACGATGTAGAGGAGAGTCAGCATTTAGAAACCTTTTTAGGTGCTGAATACAATGCTTGTTGCTACCGAGTTAGGGTCTTGGCGCGCCGCTGGCTGGACAGTAATATAGCGACCCTCGTTGAAGATGAAGATTTGCGTTATGACGAAGGCCTGTTTTTCGAATTTCACCTGAAAGGATTGGGTGGATCGGGTGCGCGGGTACAACGAATTTTGAACGATAGCATCCCCGGATATGAAGAACGGGAAAATAAACTTAAAAAGTAGAAGTAATATGAAAGTAATCAAGCATTCACAGAAAGCGGCAGCACTATTTTTATTTTCCTTAATTGCTGCAATGCTCAGTCAAGCGGAAGTCAAAATGCTGGACCGTGTTGTGGCCATCGTAGATAACAAGGTGGTTTCCCAGTCTGAAATGGACGACCGCTTGAAAGAGGTCACAGTTCGTTTGGCACAAAGAGGCATTCAAGCACCTCCCCGTGATGTACTTCAAAAACAAATCCTTGATCAACTCATAGCAGAAACCCTGCAACTCGGCATTGCCGAGCGCTACGGTGTAGAAATTCCTGATGAAGAAGTGAATATCGCTATTCAGAATATTCTGGCAAGCAACAAGGTGGATGAAAAAACTTTTAATCAAAGCCTTGCACAAGACGGTATCACGCAAAACGAATTCCGTGAAAATATTCGCCGTCAAATTACCATGCAACAGATATCACAAGGTTTGGTCATGCGACGAATTAGAGTGACCGAACAGGAGATCACCAATTTTCTAAAATCTGCCGATGCGCAGGTTTGGGCCTCCCCCGATTATCACCTTGGGCATATCCTTATCGCACTTCCTGGCTCGCCAACCACCGAAGGCATCGTTGCAGCGGAAGAAAAGGCGATGAAACTTTATGAAGAATTATCTAAGGGAGCAAATTTTGCGGAAGCCGCAATCAATCATTCTGGCGGCCCTTCGGCACTGGAAGGCGGTGATTTGGGCTGGAGAAAATCTTCTGAGCTACCCACACTTTTCGCCAATATTGCCGAGACACTAAAAGTCGGTGAAGTCTCCAAACCCCAGCGAAGCCAAGCGGGTTTGCATATTCTTAAACTCTACGAAAAGCGAGAGCAGAACAAAGAAATCGTTAACCAAACGCGTGCACGCCACATTTTGATTAAAACTTCCGAGATTGTTGATGACGAACTAGCCAAAACCAGACTGGAAGATATCCGTCAACAAGTGCTTGATGGTGCCGATTTTGAAAAACTCGCCAAAGATTATTCCGAAGATATTGGTTCACGCATGTCGGGTGGTGATTTAGACTGGGCCAGCCCCGGCATGTTTACTCCAGCGTTTGAAAAAGTTATGCATGAAACGGCGGTTGATGAAATCAGCGAGCCTTTTAAATCAAATTTTGGCTGGCATATCTTACAAGTCACAGGCCGTCGAGCTGAAGATTTCACAGAAGAAGCCATGCGGGGACGCGCACGTCAAATGATAATGAGCAGACGCTTTGAAGACGAACTCCAGGTTTGGCTACAAGAATTGCGCGACGAAGCTTTTATTGAAATCAAAATATAAAAAACGACAAGCATGAGCGCGGACGCAACAACTATCGTACGTCGTATCGCGCTCACGCCAGGCGAACCAGCAGGCATTGGCCCAGACGTTCTTATTCAACATGTTCAGCAAGCACAAAATTGTCAGCTAGTCGCTATTGCCGATCCTGATTTACTTGAGCAAAGAGCTGTCGAACTCAACCTTCCTCTCACGATTACACCTTTTTCTTTTGAGCATGTAGCGCGCAACAATGCAGATAAAGAAATATTTGTTTTACCCGCCTACCTGAAAGCTCCCTGCCAAGCTGGCAAGTTGAATATCGAGAATGCTGGCTATGTTATTCAAACACTCAGTCTCGCCAACACACATTGTCTTAATGGAAATTTTTCAGCGGTGGTCACAGGGCCGGTGCAAAAAAGCATCATTAACGACGCGGGCATCTCCTTTTCGGGACACACCGAGTTTTTTGCGGAACATAGTCATACACCCAAAGTTGTTATGATGCTCGCGACTAAAGGCTTACGTGTTGCGCTCGCGACAACTCACTTACCACTGAAGGACGTCGCAACTGCGATAACATACGAAAGCCTCGCAGAAATCATTTCAATTTTAATCAAAGATTTAAAAACCAAATTTGGATTAGCCCACCCGCGCATATTGGTTTGCGGACTCAATCCTCACGCCGGCGAAGGCGGCCATCTCGGCATGGAAGAAATAGAAACCATTATTCCGGTAATAGAGGATTTCAAAAAAGCTGGCCATAATCTTATTGGCCCCTTGCCTGCCGATACTTTGTTTACACCTCGCCTACTGGAACAAGCTGACGCAGTCTTGGCTATGTATCACGACCAAGGGCTTCCTGTACTAAAACATATGAGCTTCGGCAAGGCAGTGAACATCACACTAGGCTTACCTTACATTCGCACAAGTGTTGATCACGGTACAGCATTGGATCTCGCAGGCACAGCTAAGGCTGATGCCGGCAGCTTAAACACTGCAATTGAATTTGCGCTCAGTATGACAAATAAGCACCATGCATAAAGCCAGAAAAAGATTTGGTCAAAATTTCCTGGTTGATCAAAACATTATCAATTTAATTGTGCGCGCAATTAATCCAAAGCCCAATGATCCACTCGTGGAGATTGGGCCTGGCAAAGGCGCGATTACTGCACCTTTACTTGAAGCCTGCGAAAGCTTACAAGTGATTGAGTTGGACAGAGATCTCGTTCCAATTTTACTCGCACAATTTGCTAAATACCGAAATTTCAAAATACATCAATGTGACGCGCTTAAATTTGATTTCTCTGAATTGCTTACGGATAACAAAGCCCTGCGTATTGTGGGGAACTTACCCTACAACATCAGCACGCCACTCATCTTTCACTTGTTGAATCAGCACCATCTGATACAAGACATGCACTTTATGCTTCAAAAAGAAGTTGTCCAACGCCTTGCGGCAAGACCCCATCAAAAAAGTTATGGCAAGCTCAGTGTGATGGCTCAGTATTTCTGCGACATTGAGAATTTATTCGATGTTCCTCCTGACAGTTTTCGACCTGCCCCAAAGGTCAATTCAGCTATTGTTCGATTGCAGCCATTCAAACAATTGCCTCAAGTTGCAGAAGACTTTAGTCAATTTGAAGCCCTTGTAAATACTGCTTTTCAACAACGACGAAAAACTTTACGAAACGCGCTCAAGAATTTTTCACCCTTCGTGGAAGACAGTGCCTCCCACCTGGGTATTGATTTAAATTTGCGAGCTGAAAATATAAACGTGAATGAATATATAAACCTAAGCAACCACCTTATAAGCCAAAACAATTAAATATTTACCCCCACGCCTTCATTGTCGCCTCTAGACTTACTAAGTCAACATTGTTCTGGTAAAGTCACAAAAACTTTAAGGCCAATACGCTCTGTGTCAATTTACGCCGTAGGTGATTTACAAGGTTGTCTCGACCCACTGCAAGATTTACTTGATCGCGTGGCGTTTGACCCAAAAAAAGATAAATTGTGGTTGGTTGGAGATTTAGTCAACAGAGGGCCACAAAGTTTGGCAGTATTGCGTTACGTTAAAGCGTTGGGCGATGCAGCGATTACTGTACTGGGCAATCATGATTTGCATTTGCTCGCCTATGCCAGCGGTCATAGACAACCCAGCGAGCTCGACACACTTCATGAAATTCTAACCGCTCCTGATTGCCAAGAGTTAATCGACTGGCTTCACGAAAGACCACTCGCTCACTACGATGCAGATCTGGACGTTTTGATGGTTCATGCGGGCGTACCTCCAATCTGGAGCGTAAAAAAAACGCTCGAACTCGCAAAAGAAGTTGAAAACGCAATTAGAGACGAAGCACGCAGCATTAAGTTCCTGAAAAAAATGTACGGTGATTATCCGGATATTTGGGATAAAAACCTCTCCGGCATGAAACGTTTGCGCGTTATCACTAACTACCTGACGCGCATGCGATTTTGCTCTGCGAGAGGCCAACTGGAACTTAGCTCAAAAGCCGCGCCCGAAAATTCTCCACCGGGATTTGCGCCCTGGTTTAGTTTCAACAACCCCAAACTTAAAAATACCCGCATTGTATTTGGCCACTGGGCGGCCCTAATGGGTCAGACAAACCGTGCACAATTTATTGGACTGGATACCGGTTTTATTTGGGGCGGCGCTTTGAGAATGATATGTTTAAATGATGGCAAACTTTATGAAAAACCCGCATGAACAAGTAGCAAGCGTTTAAAAAAGCGCTCCTATAAATTATACATAGCCTTCTGGATTGCCAGATTGCCAGCGCCAAGCGTCCTCAACCATTTGTTCAATATTGTGTTCCGCTTTCCAACCCAATTCTTTTTCTGCAAGACAGGGGTCAGCATAACACTCAGCGATATCGCCCGGCCTCCGCGTTAAAATTTCGTAAGGTAAATCCTTTCCGCACGCCCTGGAAAAGGCAGCGATAATTTCCAGCACACTGTAACCTCGACCCGTTCCCAAATTCCAGGTAAAACAACCCGCATTTGATTCCGCTAAATATTGCAAAGCTTTAACATGCCCTTTCGCCAAATCCACAACATGGATGTAATCCCGCACTCCTGTGCCATCTGGCGTTTTATAATCGTTGCCAAAAACGCGCACAAAGGGATGTTTACCTATTGCGACTTGAGCCACGTATGGCAATAAATTATTAGGTACGCCTTTTGGATCTTCTCCAATTTTCCCACTTGCATGTGCACCAATGGGGTTGAAATAACGCAACAAACCTATTTTCCAACTATTGTTGGTTACCTTTGCACAATCTCGCAAAATTTCCTCAACAATTAATTTGCTTCTTCCATAAGGGTTCGTTGCACTCGTCGGAAAATTTTCCAATATCGGAACGCTTGCAGGATCTCCGTAAACAGTGGCCGACGAACTGAACAACAAGGAATCCACACCGAACTCCTTCATAACCTGACACAAGCTGATCGTGCCGCCCACATTATTTTCATAATATTCGAGCGGCATTTCGCAAGACTCACCCACTGCTTTAAGGCCAGCAAAATGAATAACCGATTGAATTTCACTGTTTTTAAATACCTCTCTTAATGCAGCGGTATCACGAATATCCAGATTAATAAATGGAATAGGCTTCCCTGTAATTTCAGTCACGCGCTTTAAAGATTCCTGGCTACTGTTGCTCAGGTTGTCTACCACCAGAAGCTCAAAACCAGACTCAATCAATTCGATACAGGTATGGCTACCGATGTAGCCTGCCCCACCCGTCACTAAAACCGTCATAACTCTTCCTTAGCACTCACAATCAGTTGATAAATTATTGCACATTCGCATCCGAAAATAACCCTTCCTTTCAGTTTACTAAAATTAGCACTTTAATTCGGCTAGTTACCCGATCAAACCTCCCTTTTCAGCGAATTAGAAGGAAGTTTAAAGCGCAAACGTTTGAATAAACCCTGAAAGAGTCCTAAAGAAGAAACAATCAAAACACTGCCAACAATTTCTTCCGATGAAATCGTTTCACCGTCAACAATCATTCCAATATAGATTGCCAACATTGGTGTCATCAATGGAATCAGTGATGTCGTTAAGGCGCTGCAATGGCGCAACACATAGAAAAATAGCGTTGCACCCACCACCGATCCACATAGCACAAGATAAACCACACCCACAATCGAACGCACATCCAGGATCTCAGGCGAAGGAGCACCATTCAAATACCAAAATAAAAGAAAGCCTGGCAATGAAAACAACAATACTCCCGTGTTTTGCCGTAGAGGCTCAACATCACCGCCAATATTTTTCATCCACAGTGTCGTTAAAGCAAAAATCAAAGTAGCAGCGAGGACTGCTCCCACGCCAAGTGCAGCGTGCGCACCCAAATTTATTTGCTCTATTTGAATAACAATCAAGCCAATAAAGGCGATTAACAATGCAGCAATTTTCCCACTATCTATATGATGGTGCTGACCAAATAATCGAGAAAACAATCCAACAAACAGTGGATAAGTTCCAAACACAACCGCGATCATTCCCGAGCTAATATATTGCGCAGACCAATAGACCAGAATCATTGTGGGAAATAATGAACACGCTCCGGCGGTATACACAAGCCAATCTCGTTTTCCTTTAAACAGTGTTCGACCTTGGTACACCAGAATAAAAAAGCAAATGATAAAAGCAAGCGACATGCGCAAGCCTGCTGCTGCAGTAAAATGCAAACTGCTGTTACTCCATTTCACACCAAGCGGCGTTGTAGACCACACTAAAACTACGCAAATATATGCTATTGCCACTCGCATTTTTCCCTCCCATTTTCGAGTGATGCGACTTTTAAAAAGCCAATAACGAAAAAGGCCGCAGTTTTTATGCTGCGGCCTTTTGGAAAATTTAAACCTGGATTAGTTTTTCCGTTTCCTCGACCGCGAGTGACTCATGCGCAAAACCCACACAGACACATAAGCGACTTTGCGCACGATGGCGTGAGCAAATACAGCGATTATCGGATTAATGTGTTGGGTATCTTGATTCATGACTTCAATACTTTAACTTTCGAAACTGAAAGTGGTCTCTGGAACTCAAATTAAACTTGCATTAGAGTGTGCGCGAACATACTTATCTCGTCAACCAAAAATGCAGATTTATTTAGTGGGTGGCGCCGTTCGTGATGCTTTACTCAATCGCCCCGTAAGTGAGCGCGATTGGGTTGTGGTCGGAGCGACACCCGAACAAATGCTAGCGCAAAACTTTAAGCCTGTCGGAAATGACTTCCCGGTATTCCTACACCCTGAAACTGGAGAAGAATATGCGCTTGCCAGAACAGAAAGGAAAACAGGTCGCGGCTATACAGGCTTTACCTTTTATACCGACACTTCCGTCACCCTGGAAGATGATTTGGTTCGGCGAGATCTCACCATTAATGCTATCGCACAAGATAAGAACGGCGATTTAATTGACCCCTACAATGGAACAAAGGACATTGAGGCGCGAATACTGCGCCATGTCAGCCCTGCATTTTCAGAAGATCCTCTGCGCGTATTGAGAGTTGCCCGATTCGCAGCCCGTTATCATTCACTGGAATTCAAAATTGCTGAAGAGACTTTGGCCTTAATGACTGACTTGGCAGAGAGTGGAGAATTAGACCACCTCACCGCCGAACGAGTATGGAAAGAAATGAGCCGCGCTCTTGAAGGAGACGATCCGCATATCTTTTTTCAAGTTTTGCGTGACTGCGGCGCCCTCAGTAAATTGCTTCCCGAACTTGACCGCCTCTTCGGCGTACCTCAGCCCCCTAAATATCATCCTGAAATAGATACTGGAATCCATTGTTTAATGGCCTTGCAACAGATTTGTAAACTGGATGGTTCTGCAGAAGCACGTTTCGCGACGCTTACCCATGATCTCGGGAAGGGAACCACCCCCAAAAACCTCTTACCTTCACACCACGGCCATGAAGAACGGGGAATCGAATTAATTCACACAGTGTGCAACCGCCTCAAAGTTCAGAATACCTGGCGCGAATTAGCTGTACTCGTCAGTGAATTTCATACCCATTGCCACCGCGCTCCGGAACTTAAGCCAACCACCTTGTTGAGCATGCTGGAAAGACTGGATGCCTTCAGACGACCAGAACGCTTTGAACAATTTTGTCGAGTGTGCACAGCGGATGCGCGTGGTCGAACCGGATTTGAAAACACTCCCTATCGCCAGGCAGACTATTTGCGTTCTGCTCATGAGCAAGTTGCCGGTATAGCGGTTAAGGAATTTATTGATCAAGGCTTGCAAGGCCATCAAGTTGGGGATGCATTGCGAGCAGAACGCCTAAGAGTTTTACATAGTTTTAAAAAGGAGTGGCGCAGTGAACAAGCCTAAAGTGGCTGTTATTACCGGTGCAGCTCGACGTTTGGGTGCTGCGATCGCAAGAAATTTGCACCAACAGGGATTCAACATACTGATTCACTACCATCGATCTAAAGAAGCTGCGGAAAAATTAGCCAGCGTTTTGAATCAGCAGCGTGCACACTCTGCTCTCACCGTCATGGCTAACCTGGAAGACCAAGCGAGTTACCAAAAGATTCGGGCTGTGCTAGAAAATGCCTGGCAACGCTGCGATGTACTGATCAACAATGCCTCTACTTTTTACCCAAAAGCATTGGCTGACTGTGATGATAGTGATTGGAACCAACTGTTTTCAAGCAATCTAAAAGCACCCTTTTTTCTGTCGCAAGATCTCGCAACCCTACTCAAAGCCTCTCAGGGCTGCATTATTAACATTGCCGATATTAATGGCTACAAACCGCGGGTCGAGTATGCACTTTACTGCATGGCCAAGGCAGGTAATATAATGATGACGCAGGCCTTGGCATTGGAGTTGGCTCCCAATGTTCGGGTCAATGGCATTGCGCCTGGAGCGATTCTGTGGCCTGAAGACGAAGCAGGCAACGAAATTGAGAATGAAAGCCTAATTAAGGGAATACCCCTGGGTCGTTTGGGAGGCTGCGAAAGCATTTGTGAAGCAGTGAATTTCCTAATACATTCAAGTTCCTTTATTACAGGCGAAATTATTCGTGTAGATGGCGGCCAAAGTGTGAAGTAATCGGAAATCTCGCGGAGCCAAAAGCGCATTTTTTAGCGTTATAAGGTAGGCTAAGGCTTAAAACTACGATAAGTGCTCAGTTTAGGTACACGGTTTTCTCATGAGATTGTTTTTAAAATTATTCATCCTTCTCGGCTGCTACACCGCCTGTTCGGCGTGTACCATGGTCAAACCTTGGGAGCGCGGCCAACTTGCAGAAAACCGCATGGCGTTTGAACCCGATCCCATGGAAAATCTCATGAGTGACCACATTTATTACAGCAAGGAAGGCTCTTCATCCGGCTCCGCTGTAACGGGTGGTGGTTGCGGTTGCAACTGAGGTAAAAATGGGAAAAGACAAGTCGCGCTCACTTCTCACCCTGAGTTCAGCAGCCTTAGCTTTGCCGGGAATGCTGCCCAGTCATACTCACGCACAGGATGGCATCATCCAGGAACAAGTTCTCAGTTACCGATTTAGCTCCTACAATGAAGCGCCGATTGCGGGCGAAATCAACGATCGTGGTGAAGATGCTGATCGTTATGAAATAGAAGTACATCAACTGCGTTTCAAAACCGCCATTACCAAAGACACGGAAATCACTCTGGATGTGCAATCTGAATCCATGAGTGGCGCTTCGCCAATTTATGTGCTCCCAACTTCTAATGGCCCAATTCAGGTAATGAGCAGCGCTACCATTATTGAAGAGCGCAATGATGCGGATGTGCAATTCACTACTTACGGCAAGAGAGCTATTAGCAGCACCGGCATCAGCTATTCTGCCGAAAACGATTATCGTTCTTTTGGTCTGCGCACCAACTACACTTGGTTATTTAACGAAAAAAACACCACTGTTGAAGCGGGTGGAAGTATTTCTAGAGACTTTATTGACGCTACCCAGGATCAAAATCCAAATGCTTTGTTGCGGGTTACTGATGCTGAAAAACGCAGCGTGAGTTTTAGTTTAGGGGTTTCACAAATTTTGACTCGCTCCACCCTGGTGAGCAGCTCATTCAACCTGGCCAATTACTCAGGTTATTTGTCCGACCCCTATAAGGAAATCTGGATAAGCGATCTTGGTCAAACTATTCCAGATAGTCGACCTCGCGATCGTTCGCAGTGGTCCTGGTCAAATCGTATTCGCCAGGACATTAAGGCACTTAAGGGCTCTATACATCTGGATTACCGTTATTTCGGTAACACCTGGAAAATGGATTCGCACACCGGAGAAATACGCTGGGTACAAGATTTTGGTGGCGGCTGGCAGGTAACCCCTTCCGTACGCTACTACACTCAAACTGAATCAATTTTTTTCCGCAACTGGTATGAAACACAACGTAACGATGGATTCCATTCCAGCGATTACCGTCTTTCTGAATATTCCGCAATCAGTGCCCGTTTTAAAATCAGTAAACTATTCCGTTTTGGCGCTGTGCATGTGATGTATGAAAACTACACCAGCGATGCGATTAGTGAGGATCCTCGTTTCGCCAGCCCCTCTCTCGTTGATTTTGAATACATTACCGTTGGTTTTGACTGGCGTTTCTAAACTCACCTAATGGGTTATACCACTCATCAATTTAAAGCCATGGGCAGTGTCTGTGAGCTTAAACTCTATTTACCCAAAAATTCGCCCAGAAAACTAATCATTTCCCGCCTGGAAAACGAAGTTCGTCAGTTTGAAAAAAAATACACGCGTTACAAATCTGACAGTGTTACTTCAAAAATAAATGCTGCTGCAGGCACCCGGGAATTTGTGTCCGTTGACGAGGAAACCAACAGCTTATTGAACTATGCTCAAACCCTGTTTGAACAAAGCGATGAACTCTTTGACATCACTTCCGGTATTTTGAGACAAGTCTGGGATTTCTCTTCTAACACCTTACCCACTCGGGAAAAAATTGAAAAAATATTGCCCTTAATTGGCTGGGACAAAGTTGAAAGAAAGACTAGTGCTGTTCGCCTGCCGATCAAGGGAATGGAAATTGATTTTGGTGGTTACGTAAAAGAGTATGTCGCCGATCGCTGTGCAACACTGGCGATCGAATTGTCAGTACATCACGGCCTGATAAATTTAGGGGGAGATGTTCGCGTAATCGGACCCCACCCGAATGGTGAAAGTTGGAAAGTTGGCATTCAACATCCCAGAGAAAAAAATGTCGCTATCGCAAGCATCGACGTTGCCCAAGGCGCAGTTGCCACCAGTGGCGATTATGAACGCTACATGATTGTAGATGGTCAACGCTATTGTCACATTTTAAATCCCAAAACAGGTTTAAGCATTCAGCCTTATTTTTCTGCTTTAAGTATTGTGGCTGATCAATGTTTGATTGCGGGCTCATTTACAACAATTGGTTTAATGAAAAGCAGTGACAACCCGAACTGGATAGCCGAAAGTGGTTTACCTTGGTTGGGCGTAAAGCAAGATAACGCCATCGTTGGCACTGTCGATTCGGCTTGAGCCCCACTCAATTAATTATAAGCGATTACACTTTCCACAATCGCTGTTTGTTTTTATCAAACTTAGCCCAAAGAGAAATAAAAGTTTCGTTTTTTTCAGGATGCCTTACGTAGGGCGCAATCTCAGATAAGGGTAAAAGCACAAAAGCATTTTTCAAAACTTCGTCGCGCGGCAAATGCACAGAATTAAACTCTCCAACCAAATCATCAACGAGCAATATATCAATATCCAAAGTGCGCGGACTGAATTTCGGTTTGCTGCGATCTCGACCAGCAGCATCTTCAACAGTACGTAAAAATTTTAATAAATCCCCAACGCTTTTATCGGTATCAACTTTTACTACCAAATTATAAAAATTACTTCCATCAAAACCGACAGACTCACTTTCATAAATTGAAGAGCACTCTATCTCACCAAAGGTTTCACGCAATTTTTCGAGGGCGAAACCAATATTTCTTTCGCGTTCAACATTAGAACCTAAGCCCAAATATACCACCGACACCGCTTTAGCCCTCCGCTACCGGTAGCGCACCACGCTCGATTCTGACACCCACATTTTTTGCTCCTCGCAATGCGCCCGGCTTGCTTACACTTAACTTCAGCCAAGGAACTGAAAACTCTTCCTGAATTATTTGTGCTATCTGTTCCGCCATAGATTCAATTAACAGAAACTCACTGTTTTCGACAAAACTAATTAATCGTTTCGCTACTGCCTTGTAGTTCAACGCGTGAGCAATATCATCGGTATTCGCAGCACGGCTTATATCGTGTGCCATTTCAATGTCCAAACTGACAACTTGCTTAACTTCTCTTTCCCAGTCAAAAATACCTATGATGGTTTCGATTTTAAGCTCATTAATAAAAACAATATCCATCGTTTAATTTCCGTCATTAATCTTTGCTAGTGTTTCCATATCCCACCTGGGAAACACTTCAACTTCCAAACCGTTTTCTTGTCCGGCCAACAAGCGCTGACAACCTGCAAAAGCGATCATTGCACCGTTGTCTGTACAAAATGCCGGGCGTGCGTAATACACACGTTTATTAATTTTTGCCAGGGCCTTCTCCAGTTTTTCCCGTAAGCAGGTATTGGCTGACACGCCACCAGCAATAATTAAAGTTTGATGACCGGTTTGCTCTAGAGCACGGCGACATTTAATCACCAGGGTGTCCACCACTGCCTCCTGAAAGGCCATAGCAATATCGGCGCAGGTTTGATCATCTGGCAAACCGTTTTTCTGCGCATGCTCGCTCACTGTATTTAAGGTGAAAGTTTTCAAACCGCTAAAACTGAAATCCAAACCGGGCCTATCCACCATGGGGCGTGGAAATTTAAAACGCCCCTTTGTTCCGCTTTCTGCTAATTTCGCAATATGCGGCCCGCCAGGATAATCCAAATCCAACATTTTGGCAGCTTTGTCAAAGGCTTCACCAGCCGCATCATCCAATGACTCGCCTAAAATGGTGTATTCACCAATATCATGAACATCCACCAACTGGGTGTGACCACCCGAAACCAATAAAGCAACAAATGGAAAGTCCGGCGGCTTGTCCTCCAATAAAGGGGCCAGCAAATGTCCCTCCATATGATGAACACCAATGGCTTTGCAATTCCAGGCAAAAGCAAGAGAACGCCCAAAACTTGCGCCAACTAACAATGCCCCTATCAAGCCCGGACCCGCCGTATATGCGACGGCATCGATTGCGCCAGACTCTTCGGATTTGCTCTCGGCAAGTACTTCGCGAATCAAAGGCACCAGCTTACGAATATGATCACGAGAAGCCAACTCTGGCACCACACCGCCATATTCTGAATGCTGAGCGACTTGGGAATACAATTTATGAGCGAGCAGTCCTTTTTCGCTATCGTAAACCGCTACACCAGTTTCATCACAGGATGTTTCAATTCCGAGCACTCGCATTTATTGGCTTCACCTCCTCAAAAAGGGCTGGAACGATAGCATAAACCGCTAAAGCAGTGGAATCGGGGCTTGAAGCCGTACCGCTATGTGTATAAAATCGCGACCCCACGCAGGGAGTAATGTCTCCTCAGTGCATTGGTTAATTGATTTCCTTAATAAACAGGTACTTATATGCCTTCAGTCAAACTGAAAGAAAATGAACCTTTTGATGTCGCGTTGCGCCGCTTTAAGCGTTCTTGCGAGAAAGCAGGCGTTTTAGCAGAAGTTCGCCGTCGTGAATTTTACGAGAAGCCCACTTCTGTAAGAAAACGCAAAGCTGCCGCCGCTGTTAAGCGCCACGCCAAAAAGGTCAGCCGCGAAAATCGCAAGTTCCAACGCCTTTATTAATCTCTCATTTTCACGCTAATCGAGTTAGCGCATTATGAGCCAGCTTAAGGCCAGTATCTCAGAATCCGTCAAAGACGCCATGCGAGCCAAAGACAAGGCCCGCTTGGGCGTGTTGCGTATGATGATGTCTGAATTCAAACGTGTCGAAGTGGATGAGCGCATTGAACTGGATGACGCTCGCGTACTCGCAATACTCGACAAACAACTCAAGCAACGCAAAGACTCAGAAAAACAGTATCGCGATGCCGGTCGAGATGACTTAGCCGATCAAGAAAGTTTCGAAATCACTGTTATCCAGTCTTTTATGCCCGCGGGTTTGAGTGAAGAAGAGATAATCGCCATTCTAAAAGATGCCATTGCACAAACCGGCGCCGAATCAATGCGTGACATGGGAAAAGTGATGGGCATTGTTAAACCCCAAGTCCAGGGTCGCGCAGACATGGGTGAAGTCAGCAAACTCGTTAAAAACTTATTGGGCTAAAATCTCAGCAATCCCGCTAATACGGGACTCACATTAGATTCAGCCAAATCGATTCTGCTATTTTGCCCGCTGCTGTAATACACTCTTTACCTATGTCCCGCATTCCACAAAATTTCATTGATGACTTGTTAAATCGGCTCGATATCGTCGAAGTTGTTGATCATAGGGTCAAACTGAAGAAATCCGGCAAAAATTACAGTGCATGCTGTCCCTTTCACGAGGAAAAAACCCCCTCTTTTACCGTTAGCCCAGACAAACAGTTTTATTACTGTTTTGGCTGCGGTGCCACTGGCAATGCCATTGGATTTCTCATGGAATATGAAAGACAGGGTTTTGTGGATGCAGTAGAAAGCCTGGCGAAAACAGCCGGGCTGGAAGTCCCTAAAGAGCAGCAAAATGAAAAGCAGCTTGAACGGGAGAGCCGCAGCAAAGCGCTGTATAAAGTACTCGAAAAGGCCAACAACTATTACCAACAGCAACTGCGTGAACATCCCCATAGGCATCGCGCAGTTCAGTATTTAAAAAATCGGGGCCTTAGCGGCCAAATCGCAAAAGGCTTTGGTATTGGCTATGCCCCACCAGGCTGGGACAATCTATTGCAAAAACTCGGGCTCAGCGAAGGCGAGATACATATCCTGGTAGAAAGTGGACTCGTTATCCACAAACAGGAAGAAAGCAAAACCTACGACCGTTTTCGCGACCGTATTATGTTCCCCATCAAGGACACTCGCGGACGCGTAATTGGTTTTGGAGGCCGCGTTCTCAACAACGAAAAACCCAAATACCTCAATTCACCCGAGACCCCCGTTTTCCAGAAAGGCTCCGAGCTCTACGGCTTATATGAAGCGCGCCAAAGCAAGCATAGCCCCGAAAGCCTGGTGGTTGTGGAAGGCTACATGGATGTGATTGCCCTCGCACAATACGACATCAATAATGCAGTGGCGACCTTGGGCACCGCCTGTGGAGAAGAACACCTCAAACTGGCCTTCCGCTATGTGAGTGAAGTGGTGTTTTGCTTCGACGGAGACAATGCTGGCAGAACTGCGGCCAAACGCGCACTTTTGGCATCACTTTCAGCAATGGAAGATGGCAGACAAATACGCTTTCTGTTTTTACCCGAAGGCCAGGACCCGGATTCTCTGGTGAGACAAATTGGCCAGGATCGCTTTCTCGCGCAAATCAAATCGGCACTTCCCCTCGAAGACTTCCTCTTTGATGTTGCAGCTGAAAACCTGGATATCTCAAGCATGGAGGGAAGGGCACGCTTCAGCAAAATCGCCGCTCCTCTTCTGAACAAACTACCAAATGGCGTATATCGGGAACTCATGTTTTCCAACCTTGCCAAACGCACTGGCCTGGAAAGAGATGTGCTGCAGGAGCTGACACAAGAAAAAATCAAACTGGAAATTGAAGAAGTCGGAGACGAGACAGCGGGCCCGGAAGATCCTCAAGGTCAAACACATCCTTCGTCAAACCCAGAAACCAGCACCGTAACAGCTATTCCACGATCGGCCGTTCGCCTCAATCCGGTGTTGAGTGCGACAATATTGTTACTCGACAACCCCGAACTCGCCGCCGAATCTAGCCCCCATCTACAACGCTTTGAACACGCCGACGCTGATACTCAGCGGCTCTACACCCTGCTCGATTACATTGATTCGCGTCCAAATTGCAATTTCAACAGCATTATCGGTTTTTGGGGAGCCAAATTCGGCACTGAATCGATGAGAGAACTGAGCGGGCTGGTGGCCAACCCCTTTATGGGCAGCAGCAAGAACCAACCCAGCTATGACAGCCAAAAAGAGCTGGAAGCGGCTTTCAGCAAAATCAACGCTCATTACCGCAAACAGCAGAATCAACGGGAACTCGCTGAGCTGAATTCTCTGGGGCCCAAAAATCTCAGCGAAGACCAAAAACAGCGATTAAAGGAACTCACTCGGGCAGTTGTAATCAAAAGCCCAACTTAAAAGCGCAAGATCAGACTCACTGTTTAATGAAATGCCCCTTGATTTCCCTAGATAGCGACACCATATCCCGCTATAATCGCCGGCTACTCAAAAACCGCCTCTATTTACACGCCACAGGAACCTGAATGAGCGAACAGGACCAGAAGCAGTCTCGTATTAAAGAACTGATCACCAAAGGCCGAGAACAAGGCTATTTAACTTACGACGAAGTTAACGATCACCTTCCAGATGATATTAGCGATCCAGATCAGGTTGAAGACATTATTCAAATGATCAACGACATGGGCATTCGTGTATACGAAGTTGCGCCCGATGCCGATGAACTATTGATGACAGATGGCGAAGCCTCGCCGGACGAAATTGCAGCTGCCGAAGCGGCCGCTGCTTTGGCTGCAGTCGAAACCGAAGCGGGACGAACTACCGACCCTGTGCGCATGTATATGCGCGAAATGGGCACCGTGGAACTCCTCACCCGCGAAGGCGAAATTGCGATTGCCAAACGCATTGAAGAAGGTTTGCGCGAACTCATGCACGCTTTGGCGCTTTGGCCGAACGCGGTGCAAACCATTATGGATGAATATGATCTCGTTGAAAAAGAAGAACGTCGCCTTAGTGACGTTATCAGTGGCTGGCTAGACCCTACTGACGACGTCCAGGCCGCAACTCCCATCGGTGCGAAAACTGACGACAAATCAGACGATGATGACGACACAGACGACGACGAAGAAGAAAATACCGGAATAGATCCCGAATACGCCGCTGAACGTTTTGACGAACTGCGTAAACAGCTTGCAAAAGCCAACAAAGCCATCAAAAAACAAGGTCATGAAGGTAAAGCAGCAGGAAAGGAACTCGAAGCGCTCGGCGAAATTTTCAAGTTCTTCAAATTGCCCCCACGTCAATTTGACCCAATCTACGCATTGGCTCGTGATGTGCTCACACGCATTCGCATGGAAGAACGCGAAATCATTCGTATTTGCGTACACCGCGCCGGCATGCCAAAAACCACCTTTGTGAAGGAATTTCCTGGCAACGAGTCAAACGAAAAATGGATTCCAACTGTTATTAAGAAAAAGCGTGAATATTCCGACGCACTGCGTGGCTATCAGGAAGAAATCCTGCGCGCACAACGCAAATTAGTTCAGATCGAAGAAGAAACCGGTTTAAGTCTGCCCACCATTAAAGAAATTAATCGTCGTATGTCTATCGGCGAAGCGCGTGCACGTCGGGCGAAAAAAGAAATGGTGGAAGCGAACTTGCGCTTGGTGATCTCAATTGCGAAAAAATACACAAACCGTGGCTTACAATTCCTCGACCTGATTCAGGAAGGCAACATCGGTTTGATGAAAGCGGTAGATAAATTTGAATACCGTCGTGGTTATAAGTTTTCAACCTACGCCACCTGGTGGATTCGTCAGGCCATCACACGATCAATCGCAGACCAGGCTCGCACCATTCGTATTCCCGTGCACATGATTGAAACCATCAACAAACTCAATCGTATTTCACGCCAAATGCTGCAAGAAATGGGACGCGAACCCACGCCAGAAGAACTCGGCGAACGCATGGAAATGCCTGAAGACAAAGTGCGCAAGGTATTAAAAATTGCCAAAGAACCCATCTCTATGGAAACCCCCATTGGCGATGACGAAGATTCACATCTGGGTGACTTTATTGAAGACATTTCAATTACTTCGCCAGTGGAATCAGCCACTACCCAAGGTTTGATGGAAGCGACTAAATCTGTGCTTTCCGGACTGACGGCGCGTGAAGCAAAAGTGTTGCGTATGCGTTTCGGCATCGACATGAATACCGACCACACTTTGGAAGAAGTGGGTAAGCAATTCGACGTAACCCGCGAACGTATTCGTCAGATTGAGGCTAAAGCTTTGAGAAAACTGCGCCACCCCAGTCGTTCAGACCACCTTCGTGGGTTTTTGGACGAATAACACGTACGGCAATTCAGTCTGGAAATACACTACACGGCGCACTATAATGCGCCGCTGTTTTTTGCAGCGTTTAATCTCGGTTGAGCACCGAGATTTTTTCTTGTGACAAGGAGCCGCGCAATTGAAGGAAGGAGCATACATAATGTATGTGACTGACTGAAATGAGCAAGCGACGACGCCACTAGGAAAAAGATCAAGCTCAGGGCCCTTAGCTCAGTTGGTTAGAGCATCCGACTCATAATCGGCAGGTCCCCAGTTCAAGTCTGGGAGGGCCCACCATATTAAGTCCCGAACCGAACAGGTTTCGGGGCTTTATGCTTTCCCACAACAAATAAATCCAGATTTTCTAATTCAAGACAACAGAATATCCTCGGGAAACTCCTAATATGAAGATACTCACTCTAATTTTATTTGTATTATTGTCCGGCTGTATTCAAGCCGACGAAAAAGAGGAAACGCCATTCCTGCAGCTCATAACAGCAATAAACACCAACGACCAGGAATTGTTCCGCTCCGTGTATTCCGAAAAAATAAGGAAGTCGGGAGAATATTCCGACTGGTCTAAAAATTTTTCCGAAGCAAAAATTAATGTTCATAAAATTTTCGGCGACCCTATTGATCCGGAAGAATTCACCTTCAAGGTTGAAGGAAATAAGCTAAGGGTAACTTTCAAGGGAGAACGTGTACGAAGTTTTAGAATTGTAAAAGAGAAAAATAGTTGGAAGCTTGACCAAAGGTAAACCAAATGCGCCCCACCTCCTTGAGATCTCAATCCCGCTACATTAACTGGAAATCTCAACAAGGTTAAGGCGCTGGTTTTGGCTACCGAGTTTGTGGTGTGTCGGTATTTTCAATTATTACCACTTGTGTATAACGTTGCCGCCACCATCGACAATATCTTCATTGACGTTAAAGATTTGCTGATCAGACGGGTACCCACCATTCTCCTTATAAAGAAAGACTTCATTATCAGCATAGAAACCCTCAATATCTGTGTATTCTTTTTCCCTGGTCCAAAGTACTTTATTCCACTGGCTGAAGCGATTGCGGAGCACTTCAAACTGAACATGGGGCTCCTGAGAGGAAATACCGATTGCATGATAACCCGAGGCTGCCTGCTGAACCGATTCGTTAAATTTGCCATCACGAACAATAATGCTGCAGTTGTCATCGCAATGCGCTGATATCGCCGAAGATTTAACGTGAGGTCTATAGCGATCAGTCATGTACGATATGCTTGGCGCTTTAATGTCAATTGTAGAGTACTCTCCCGCTGATACCGCCATCGCATTATTAAAGGGACGTTCAAAATGTGATTTGTTATAAAACTTTTGAATTTTCGCACCGGTAATATAGATATTTGCATTGTCTCCAACATTTGCATCTATCCCCCGGAGGCTTGAAAACGGATAGGATGAATCTGTTCTAAACTTTTCTAACCATGGGCGTATTAAGGTGATATCGTTTTTGACACCGAAAATATCGATTCCTGAATGACGAATATCGCTTATTCTTGCATCACTAATATAGACACTATCTACGATCCCGATATGAATACCGATAGAAAAATTATTAAGCTGCACATTGTTTAGTATGATATCCGCACCTCTGCGCTTGGCAAAAATACCAACATCGATTTCGTTATCTACTCTTGTTGGATTGATATTTTTAATTCTACTTATAAATTTAATTCGCGCCCTGATCGCCTCTATGTTGATCGCAGGGCGGATTCGGGGCCTTAGTGGATTGCCTTCATGGTCAGAACCGGCGTAAGCCTCAACATCCAACAATATTGCATTTTCCGGGTCGAACTCAATAGTTCCTGTATTGTTGTGAACACAATAGGTTTTATCGTTCTGATCTACCGTGAATGGCACCGAAGAGATATAAATATCGCACGCCGCCATCACATAGGAAGAAAATATTATGCAGCCAAAACATAACGCAAAACGAAAGAAGGTATTCATTTTCTAAGTACTCCTTAATTGGTATTAATTAACCGCAGATAAGCGGTGTCAATCTACATTTATTTGTAATAAGTATTTTTTTCGGAAGGTAGAACACAGGATTCACATAGCCGTGTAATCGCGCGCCAGATTGTGATAGTTCTCAATTCTTCAAAAATTGGAGCATCGCCGTCGGTTTCCGAGCCCTTCCCCCCGAGCTAGAGACATGTGCGCACTGCTGCTCATATATGTCTTCAACTACTGGAAGTGAAAGTGTGTCCGAATACGCCAGACTTTTTCATCTAGAAGAAATGTGTTTTGATAAGAAGCCCACAAAACGGCTTTATTTGGAAGAAGTTTGATTCCAGATAATCACAGTATTTCCAATGGTGCTCAATTTGCTCACAATTCATCAAATTTGATAGCGTAATTTTTTCAGGTGACACCATGAATTCGGCGATAAAACAAAGGCATTATTATGGTGAAACGCACCCATTGAAGACATTCTCGCAGCCAATGGAAATACCAATTATCTTGATCGTACCTGCAATTTTTTCGCCCTTGGCGATAACACCAATCTGCATATAATCGTTCTCGCCAAGAATGAACGTCTCAATGTCGGAGGCTAACACGCAGCTTTGTGTCATACCGCCAATAACAAGATCTTCGTTGTGCACCCAGCACGACCACTCACCGGACCAATTCTTCTGCAAACGCTGTGCATAGGGTTGTATCTCTGCGCCTGAGTTGATGAAAGCATCATCAACCTCGAAGGTGAACGAAAGTGTTGCATTTTCAAGATTGATAGGTCCCCTCAAGGTTGTCGCTAAAAACTGTCCCTGTGTTCTTGGCCAATACTTGGCCCCTTCTCGTTTGAGGTTTGCGGGCTTGGTGTACCAATGATCCTCATTCATTGATACTTGAAAAGGATATTGAATACTTGCTTCGTGGATTGTCAGCACTCCCGCCAAGTCATTATTCCGACCAGCTCGAACACCAATTCTAAATACCTCATTGTCAGGCACCTGGAAAATTGGGCCAGGCTTATCCAGCAGGCACTCATACACATTGGGCTCCTGCGTGATATTTTCGAATTTACAAAGCTTCTCAGCAAAGGGATCCATACCTTGCTCAGCAGCCAAGGTGAGCATGCCTATCTGTGAATAGTACGTCTCATCCACGGACACTGTCATTCGTAACATTGCTCCCTGTAAGAAATCCGGGCCCCGAATGTGCGTCATTACGTAGCCAGTTGTCTTTTCCACGTTGAAATGCAATAAGTTTTTATCGATTTTTATGGATTCTTCGCGCTCATGAGGCGTCCACCATCCTTCGCTCAAATTTAATTCTCTAATTAGCTTCCGTTCCACTTGAGGAGCGCTTTCGAGATTATCGAGAAAGGCTAAATCAGCGGGATTATCAAAGGATTGAGATTGGCCGGAATAATCCGCCCCCAAGTGGAAATATAAAACCAACAAACTCAAACCGAAAAGTAGCAACGACACGCTCGCTAAATTGATGACGGCTTGAGGCACCGATTTTTTGCGCTCACCAACACTCGTTGCGTCAACAGCATCGATACTTTGTCGATTGTCTATAGCGGCATTTTTTCTGGTTTCCAGGTCTTCACCAGGCAGCTCACCTACAACAGTAATTGTTGCCACCAAACGAAAACCTTTGCCATGGATTGTTTTAATCATATCTCCTGATCGGGCACGAAAAAGAACGCTCCGTAAATCAGCAATAACACGGCTCAAAGCCCAATTAGATACCTTTCTATCGGGCCAAAGTGTTGCAAGCAGGAGTTCACGACTGACTATTTCGGGGCTATGCTCAACCAGTAGAGCAAATGTATCCACCAATCTGGGATTTTCACTAAGCAACTCGCCGCTCTCCCCAAAAAGTAATTTATTTTGAGTATCAAGCCTCAGTGAGCCAACATTAACGTGCATGAATCATCTCCGCGTGCCTTCAAATATTTTTTTCACTTTTAGAACAGGTTTTTGTTATGCTCAGCAATATTTTAAATTTTGGGATATTGTTTTTAAGCACACGCCGACTCAAAAGTTAACGACTGTTAACACTAGTTAATGCCGTAAATAGTATTAGACAAGTACGATTGCATTAGGAACTCTGCCCCTTGATTTCTCAATTGAGAAGACGTGCTTGAGTCGCTGCATCCAGATTATAACCGCTGGATAATTCCTACATAAATAAGGGGATAGCGAACCTTTCCGTCTATCCCCTTCAACTTTATTAATGTAATAATTCAACTACTGCTTACCAGCATAGCATCGTTTCAATAGTGTGCTTAGTGGTATGGGGATGATTGCGGAACGTGTGCTCCGTGTATTTACATGAACCATCTCCACGTTCAACCCGATTTTTTATAAATTTGTCGTGGTACGAAACACGTGTTGCCAGTTCACCATCTACTCCGCAATACTTTTTGGTGAACCACCGTTCCTCGCCATTAATGGTTACCAGCGCATACTCACTATCAACAACTGCTCGAGATGTAATTCCAAACTGAATACCACTAATACTTGTATCAGTACTCAATTTTTTCCACGGGCCTCCTGAATCACCCACACATAATTTTGGATCACCTTAGTCACGAAACCACTCAATTGTTCGCGGGTAATTGCTCTTGCTATTGTGCCAGCTAAAATCTATTAACTGCGCGTTTCGCAATTGATCGTCATCCGTACCTGGAATATCCGGGTTTGTATCGTCGCTTAGCGTCGGCGAAGAAAGACCGTGCCCGTAAGCAGAAAGCTGAACGGGCTTGGAGGTGGATGTGTATCGAACAATGGCTGCCACATCTTTGGAATTTATATTTGAAAATCGGCTACTCCTTTGCAAAACAGCAATGTCATACCCACTCTTTAGGGGATTGTCTTTCCATTTTTCATATTCATCCAAAGCCTCTATGTATTCTTTTCTGATATAGACATCCATAACCTCGTAGGTGCTTGAGTGCAATCGTTCCCAGCTCCCATCCGGGTTCTGATGCTGCACCGTAACCACAACGGAACTATCTTTTTTCAAGCCATCTTCGTACGCATCTGATTCCAAAAAACAGTGGGCTGAAGTAAGAATTGAGTCTCGCGAAATGACCTGTCCGGAGCAATCTTCCACAAACTTGGGCGGCCAAGAATTTCTCGCATCATAAATGGTGACTCTTACTGTTCCACCATTCATCAAAGAGGGATGCAAACTTCCATCCTCTATGGCTCTCACGGACTGAGCAATAAATACACATAATATGGGAAAAAGAGTAAGCTGAATAATTCTATCTCTGTTCATAATGTTTCCTGATTTTGCAGTTATTATTCAGGTAGCAGGTACTCCTACCATTGTTAGTTTTATATTTTCAGTCTCATGGCTTGTGCCCTGAGCCAAATCCTGGCCCCCCCTATCTTTTTCTGGGAAGCAAGCATAAACAACCCATTTAACCAAGTAAACCTGTTTACAGTAGGACTATATTATTGGCTCCCTCACCTACCAAATCAAAAGGTCAGGTTATTTGATTGCGAAAGAAAGGGCTTGGACTTTCGAGTTCTCCCCAAATTATCGTTACTCAAAGTTTCCCTGATGCACAGCTGATCAAATTATCGAGAAATTAATAGCTAAACAATAAATAGCCAGGCACCTGAATTGGAACAGTGTGTCTGGACGACTAAATTTATTAACAATTAACTTCGCAACTTCACAAGCTCATTCATCACACCGTCCAAACCACCGTATACGGATAGGTTGTTGATACGTTGAGTTACTCGCTCCAATGCTTCCAGTTCTTTCAATCGCATTAGCACCGGGTTATTTTCCATTACTTTTGCAGTGTTATGTAGAGAACGCATCGCTTGAGTTTCTTCTCGACGTCGAATCAAGTTTGCTTCAGCTTCTTTTTGAGCTTCAACCACTTTATTCAGAATCTCTTTCATGTCACCTGGCAAAATAATGTCTTTAATACCCACGCTGTGCAACTGAATACCGTATTCTGCGAATTTCTCACGCACGCCATCAGAGATAACAGAATTCAGAAGATCTTTGTCTTCCAATAATTCATCCAATGATTTAGTACCTACGGCTTCACGAAGACGCAGTTGCAGTTCACGGTAGATGAAGTTGGCGTAATCGTTTAACTTCAACGCTACGGTTTTTACCTCAGCAATACGGTAGCTGCCTGACAAATTAATGCGCAAGCTAACGCGATCTTTGGTCAAAATTTCTTGACCGCTGACTTCGATAACCTGCAAGCGCAGATCCATTAATTTAACGGTAATTGCTCGGTTGTATTTCCAGAAACCGTAACTACCGGATTCTAAAATACCTTCCAATTTACCGTTCACAAATAGTAGACCCACATGTTCGTCCGGCACTTCACTGTACTGAATGGCATTAATGACTTCTCGGCTTCGGCCCACTTTTAAACCACGACCTAACAATGCACTCAGTTTTTCATCGATTACGAAATTTTCGCTGATGTCGATTACATCCAAACGAATATCTTCAACATTTTTCCAAACAGTCAAGTCACTACCAGGCGCAAGCACATCTACCAAGTGTTTGTCTCGGTACAACAAACCGACTTCAGTATCACTAAGTTCAAAGCGCTCCAGGTAAGGTGCTAACTTATCTGCATACATTTTCAGCAAGAACTTTGCTTGTTTGTGTGTGAACAGAACCTCAGTGATATCATAAAGTTCAACTTTGATACCACCACTTAAAGTTTCCAGACGGAAACGACCCGGCTCTAGAACACATTCAAATCGGTCACGACGGTATACCAACGCACGTTGGTTGTCCGCCACATCAATAGTTTTCCAAAACATCATGTTAATACTCCTTTTCCCTTTCAAATAAGGTTAAAAAGTGGCACATGGAAGTGCCACCATTGGCGTTAGCCAATGCGAGCTTTCAAAATCCAACCGTTTCACACAACGGTGCAAAATTTTGAAAGCGACTTTTAATTAAATCACGGATGATTTAATTAAAAATGGTTGATAGAAGCGAGGCCCACCCGGGGACACCTCGATTAACGATTTACGCTAAACAGGTAAAGTCATCAGAGGTTCTTTGCAATTAGGCAATCATTCCCTACCTGGTCGTCACAACCCATGTAAAGAACTTCCACTTCATTGGTCCAAACTTAATAAATTTACGTATCCAACGAACCCACCGATAACGGTGATGCCGCCAGCGTGATCCAATTTGAAAATCAAACCTGTTTCCAAGCTCTCAAAAGCAAATCAGTTCACCATGAGCCTCTAGTGTTTTTAAACAAGATTTTAAGTCTTGTGGGGACTCGAACCCCGGGTCTTTCGACCTTTCCATGAGCCTGTTAAAGGCGTGGTTGCTTAGGCAGGATTCGAACCTGCTACCCATCGATTATGAGTCGATTGCTCTACCCGTATGAGCTACGAAGCATCGTGTTTAATCGTCATGTTTCAGTTTGGTACGCAATACATCAGCGATGTTGCGCCAGACCGGCCTACTGAACCGGAACCGCTAAACTGACATCAACCAACTAAACTCCGGATGACAAGCTGCGCTTAAGCAGCTGCCAAATTCTTTAGGAACGAATAGGCGTTACCAAATTCAAATGATTTTCCTTTCCCTTCTTAAATCTTGCCAGTTCCATTTCCCCATCTATCGGAGCAATGGAAACCAAGTGTTCAATTTTTAGGTACAAAGGGCCTTCATAAGCCTTTAGCTTGTCTTTTCCATATTGGATAAGCTTTTCACCTTTTTCGTTTCCATAATCGTCATATTTGGTCGAAATCCAATAAACCTTGTCCAGTTTGAAATACCCAACCATAAGTTGGTTTGAAATTATTCCCTCCAGTACACCTTTAAGGATTTGTCCTTTAAACGACCAAACATCATCGTTTGATTTAGTTGTTTCTATTTTTACCCATATTAATTCTTCCATTTTGGGCCTCCGTTAATATCTTGATAAGCTAGCCGCTTTGCTTAAGCGGCCAGCCACTTTCTTTTACCTGAGAATCTTGCACTCAAGTATTCCATTTGGTCCGCCAGTATTCTGCGGTTAGCCAAATACATAAACTCGAACACATTGGGTTCAAATGGAACGGCTAACAATTCCATTCCTGCTTCCTCTGGCGTACGACCACCTTTAAAGTGATTGCAACGTTGGCATGCAGTCACCACATTGGTCCAACAATCACGACCACCTTGAACACGCGGAACAATGTGATCACGTGTTAGCTGACGAGATGAAAACTTTTGTCCGCAATACATGCACAGATAGTTGTCACGTCGAAACAACAAAGCGTTCGCCAGTACAGGAGAATGTTGTTCTCGCTTTGAACGATGCATATCGGTTGCAATCATCGGTGCAAGCAGAAGCTCAGAGCGAACTCCCAATGAGTTTACTCCGCCACGCATAAGCAATTTTTCTTCACCTAGCTCCCATCGCACTTTACTTTTACTGTAAAGTAATACAGCATCTTCCATAGACAGCCAATGCCTTGGCATGCCAGAAAGATCTAGTCGTAGCACCTGGTTCATAGCACCCTCCAAAAATGTTTAAAACAATTTCGTTATTCAAAAAAATCTGGTCGCTCTTATTGATACTCCGACTAGGAATGCTAACGGAGACTAATGTAAGGTTTTGTGAAAAAATATTCCGTCGCCCACATAGCCAGTGGAAAGAAGATACTCTGCAAGCAACTTTCTTTGCTCTGGTTTGTTTGACGTTAGCATGACCTGTAATGGCAAACGATTTTTCTGTTTTGCCCACTTAAGCACATCCAATGCGGTACCTCTGCCATTTAAAATTTGTCCGAGATACAACACTGTGACAGGATATTCATTCAAAATTCGCTGACCTTCTTGTGCAGATGTGCATACATGATCAGCGTTATAGCGTTGAAATTTATCGATCACTAATTTCATGAAGCACCTCCTTTTTAGTGATTGAATTAAATGAATCGTAATTGGCACCCGATGAAGGACTCGAACCCTCATCACCCGGCGTCGTAGGCCAGCGCTTTAGTCATTAAGCTAATCGGGTATAAAATAATTGGAAAGGGAAAAAAGAGATAAAGAAAAGGTAACGTCCTTGTTATCCTTTTACATTAACGATTTGACGCAATGTATGAACGACCTCGACGAGGTCCATTTGGTTTTCCATTACCGTATCAATGGGTTTGTAAGCCATCGGAATTTCGTCGATAACGCCTTTGTCTTTGCGACATTCAATACCTTCAGTGGCTGACACAAGGTCTTTTACACTGAACTTTTTCGCTGCCGCTGATCGACTCATGCGTCGTCCCGCTCCGTGTGAACACGAACAGAAAGACTCTTCGTTTCCTTTACCACGGACGATGTAACTTTTGTCGCCCATGGATCCAGGAATAATTCCCAAATCGTCTTTACGTGCACGGATTGCACCTTTGCGGGTTACCCATACATTTTTGCCGTAGTGGTTTTCCTTTTCCACATAATTGTGGTGACAGTTAATCGCCTCTTGAGTAATTGAAAATTCAGGTAGATGAGCACGCAGCGCTTTAAGCACTGCATCCATCATGAACTGACGATTCATTAGCGCGTAGTCTTGCCCCCAGGTTACTGCTTCGATGTAGTCATCGTAGTAATCAGATCCTTCTGACAGGTAAGCCAGATCGCGATCAGGAAGATGAATCATCCATTTCTCCATTTCGCGCTTAGCCAAGCCAATAAAATACATTCCGATTTTATTACCGATTCCACGACTACCCGAATGCAACATTACCCAGACATCATCCTTTTCATCCAAACACAGTTCAATAAAGTGGTTACCTGATCCCAATGTGCCAAGTTGTTTAGCGAAACCATCCAATTTAACCATTTTCATTAACGAGGGATGTTTTTCGAAAATCGAACTCAAGCGCATTGAGATGTTATGCCCACCAGCAATTTTTGCATCTCGATGTTGTCCGCCTGCTCCAAGAGGAACGACGGATTCAATATCAGAACGAATTGCTTTTAAGCTGTCAGGTAAATCTTTTGCTTTCAGGGATAAGCGCACCGCGTTCATTCCGCAACCGATATCAACACCAACCGCAGCTGGAATAATGGCTTTATCCGTAGCGATGACACTTCCAACGGTTGCGCCTTTTCCTAAATGCACATCGGGCATTGCTGCCACGTGCTTAAAAACAAATGGTAGATTCGCAACTCGGCTCAATTGAGCTTCCGTGTTGTAATCAATATCATCTGTCCAAACTTTTACAGGCAACCGCTGATCTTTATGCGGCGCCAATACTTTTTTGATAGCCATACCAGCGATCTCCTTTTAAGTGAATGTTAATGGTTGGAGGTATGGGAGTCGAACCCATCTAAGTCGGCTTAAAAGGCCGATGCCCAACCGCTAGGCCAACCTCCAAAAATTGGTCAGAGTAGATGGATTCGAACCATCGACCTCCTGGTTCCAAACCAGGCACGCTGTCCAGGCTGCGCTACACTCTGAAATAAATTTGGCGGTTCCTACGGGATTTGAACCCGTGATCTCTCGGCTGACAACCGAGCGCATTGAGCCGGACTATGCTAAGGAACCAAATTTGGTGGAACGGGTGAGAGTTGAACTCACATCTTCTTGTTTGCAAAACAAGCACTTATGGCCATGGACGGCTTGTATGCAATTTTTGCAGGAGCAAAAAATTGTCTCCCAGTTGAGCTACGGACCCATAATTTTGGAGTACGAGGCCGGACTCAAACCGGCATATAACAGGGCTGCAACCTGCCGCATCGTCGTTCTGCCACTCGTACAAAAAGTTTGGCAACAGCGCCAGGATTCGAACCTGAAATACGTGAGTCAAAGTCATGTGTGTTCCCGTTACACCACGCTGCTATTAAATGTGGTCGTGAGAGAAGGACTTGAACCTTCACCGCCGACTTTATGAAAGTCGCATTCTTCCGATTAAACTACCTCACGCTTTTGCAAAAATTTGGTACGGACGGTGAGATTCGAACTCGCAACACACTGGGTTTAAGCCAGCCGTGTCTGCTAATTGCGCCACCGGTGTAAAAACGTGGAGGAAGGTAGAGGAGTCGAACCCCTGCCACATCTCTGCAACACTCCAGTTTTCAAGACTGGTTGCCCGCCACTGGACAGTACCTTCCAAAACATTTGGCGGAAGCAGTGAGACTCGAACTCACGCAGCGTGAATACACTGTACGGTTTAGCAAACCGCTGCCTTACCACTCGGCCATACTTCCATTTAAAATTGGTGAGGGAGGCAGGATTGATTTTTACTTTCAGTAAAATCAATTCTACGTTTCAGTGACCTCTTCATAAAAAGAAAAGGCGTTTACAGTGCGTCCCCGTTGCCGCTTGGGTACTCCCTCAAATTTCGTTGCTTATAAAAATTGGCTGGGATAGTTGGCTTCGAACCCACATCCTCCTGGTTAACAGCCAGGCGCTCTACCAGTTGAGCTATATCCCATTTATTTAATCCGACCTTTTGGAAAAACCACTTCAGTATTTAAAATGTGTTTACCAAAAGATCGTTATTTCCATTTCTTTTGGATCGGCGATAACTGCCTTTCCCTTTCTTTGGTCGTTCAACTCGCATGGAAAAAAGTGCATTTCCTTTTATCGCGAGCATTCGATTTCTATAACGATGTCGTTTCTGCTTCATGCTTTTACTCCTTCAATTAAAATTGGTGCAGTGAGTTGGACTTGAACCAACACTCTCTCGATCTTCAGTCGAGCGCTCTTCCAATTGGAGCTATCACTGCGTTATTAAATTGGTAGCGGGAGCCCTTCTCTTTTTAACAGTAAGGGCACCGACGTCTCGGGCTTATGAAACCCGTGTGTTTCTGCTTCACTATCCCGCGTCTATTTTGGCACGCCAGGTAGGATTCGAACCCACGTAAACAAGTTTTGGAGACTTGCGCATCGCCGCTCTGCCACTGACGTATATTTTGGTGGACGTGACGGGATTCGAACCCGTGAAAAGCAACAACTAAGGCATTACTCATAGCCATCCTGCCAATTGGATTACGCGCGCCAGCTGGCACCCGCCGTAGAGCACCGAGCCTGCATCCTCAACCATGCTTGACAGAATATTTAAATTGCTTCCATTTTTACGTGGCTACCATTCACAAACCGTTTTTGGTAGTGGCACTCCTTTCGCACCTGCACGCCCAATATAAATTGGTATCTCCGATCGGATTCGAACCGACATTACTAAACTGAAAACCCAGCGTCCTGCCTTTAGACGACGGAGACTTGGTTGACGTGATTTGCGTTAACAATATCTACACCCACCTTTTCATAAACAGAGAGGTGGAGTGCGCTTTACCACTAAGCTACACATCATCAAGAAAAATAAATGCACATCCCCTGTGCAATTTTCCCTTCACTCCATAAAGAGAATTAAAAGCGACCAAATTGTTAAAAAGCAGATGCAGTGTCGGTGTGCATCGCACCGTATTTTCCCAAGACCAACGCCGCACCGGCTTCCCGCCTCCTTGAGGCATACATTCCATCCCTGGAAATAAAAAAACCCCGGTTGGGAATCCAACCGGGGTCTCTGGAAATTTATATACCGGTTGGCAACAGCCATCCGGTAACGAATCGCTGTCTTACAAATTCAATTTATCTTGGCTCTCACTAAAATCATTTTTTGTAATAAGCACCATGGTCCCCCAATCTGCTTTCTGATTAGAAATAGAACCACCATTTAACGGCGCGCCACAGAGCTCCACACCACAACAATGTACGTTGTCGTTTGGTAATCGCCGTGAAATATTTTTATTTATCGTTGAATACATAACTTAATCTATTAATTCCTGATATTAAAAAATGCGCTGACTATTCCTCAGCCGTTGTTCAATTTACTTTTTAAAATGGTAACTGTTTTTTTTGATTCGACAAGCTATTTTTTTTGACTCATTTCTTACCATAACTATTTGGAATATAGCTCAATAATTTTAAAATCGAACGCCACCCTATCGTTATATTCAACAATATTTCGTGCAAGGGACTCTAGTGAGAATAAATTTCAATTTATTTCTCGTAATCGGTTGAATTAATTTGTCTCATTTATAAAAAATCGATCTAACGCTCCTAAACTATTTACCTTACAAATTCGGACACCATCCGGTATTCCATAATTTCTATATTTTTGCATATCAATTTTTCCGGATTCGGAAACAAAAAAACCCGGAAGTTGCCTTCCGGGTTTTCATAAAATGAAATTTCTGGAAGGCTTTCTGCCCTCCAATCATGCTTAAAATACTACATTAAGCAGTTGTGAAACGGGCACAAACGGTCCTCAAAGTCTGGAAGAGGGTCTGCCCCTCGACTTTGCTCCGATAACTTCGCTATAAAGCTGTAGTAACAATATTGCATTTTCATGCCTCTAAAATTTAGCCGGCGATTATACTCAGAATAAAACCGAAAACAACCTATCAAAGAAACAAATCACTTCCTCCTGGCAATCAGCTGCACCACAGACGCCAAAAGCAGGGTAAATAATGTTCGTCTTATCCAGCTTTTACCGTGGCGGCAATTCGACCAAGCTTTCAAGACAGGCAAAGCAAGACCTTAGCCTGAACGTTTTCTGCCAAGCATTTTTCTGCGATAAACCAACAAAACAAGCAACAGTAAACACCCAATACCCACCGCGACCGGAAATAGAAGCGTGGTCAATTCATAGTGCTCCAGGGCCAACACGGTAAAAGTGTAGTGACCAAACATCAGGCTAAAAAACACCGCGCTTTCTTCTCGGGGGCTGTCATACGCCTTCCTGATTGTTGGACCAAATCCAAGAAGATCCACAGAGGTGAGAATGATGACCGCCCACATGGGGTTCGATGTAAAATACCATAAGGGAATGGACAATAAAGCCAATATAAAGAAAACCCAATCAATTTTCTTGATAGTCAAATCCGCTTTTTTTAGAAAGGCAATTGTTGCAATTAATACGGTAAGAGATGCGGATACGCCAATTGGCCATGCGCCTGATCCCGCACCAGACTTGTACTCGGCAAAGAACACAACGATTGTTGTCAGACTCCATACTACCCAGGTAAAAACATGGGGCTTCGTTTCGTTTTTTACACTCGAAATAATGTAAGGAACAAAAGCCGCAATAGTTAATAGGATGGCAGCGGTGCTAAATAGTGTTTTCATAGCGTCCCATAATCTTCTTTAAAGTTTTATTCATACCTTACAACTATTTTTTCAATTCTTTCATTTCGACTTTACCCGAGAATTCAAAATTTGTGGCTGCTTTCGAACTTTGGCAATATAAAACGCACCGGGTTAATGTGGTCAATCAAAACCTGGATCACCGCAAACTCCGTGATGAAGATGGCATCATATAGAGTCTTTTTAATTTAGAATATCAACATGTATAAATTATTTGCCGTCTTTACGGTAGTTGTTTTTTCTCTTGCGAGCCAAGCGGAGGAATGGCGATCAATAAGCCTGGATAACGACCTGTTCATAGGGCGGGACGACGGTTATACCAACGGCATCTATATCGCTCAACATAAAATAGGCGCGGGAGCTAACACTCCTTCACTCGGGTTCTTGTTGCGACCGTTTTCCAGAGCCATTGAAAGCGATTCCGATTTTGCGGTTAATACCTATACTCTCGGTCAAACTATGGTGACGCCGGAGGACATTACCCAGGAAGTGCCTGACTCGAATGACATTCCCTATTCAGGCTTGTTGTTTTTCAGTAACACTTATATCTGGGGACAGGAAAACGTAGCAGATAACTTTAGCTTTACAATTGGCGTAATCGGCCCCGCCTCTTTGGCTGAGCAATCACAAAAATTGGTGCATAAGATTGTTGATTCCGATCAGCCCAAGGGCTGGGATTACCAATTGAAGAATGAATTAGTGTTTCAATTTGATCGCGGCCGGATTTGGCGAAAATGGCTGGGAGAAAATTCACAACATACCGATCTGGTTTTTCTAGCTGACCTCGGTATTGGTACCGTCGAAACCTCTGTCTCTTCCAGTGCGTTTTTGCGCTTCGGTGAGAGCCTGCGACGTACTTATATTACGCCAAGCTTTCACAGTAACCGCACCACAAACCCTATCGCTGTTGATGGCGGCTGGTTTGCTTACCTTGGTTTGCGCGCAAAGTATCTGGCAAGGCAAATCTTTATCGACGGAAATACATTCAGGAACGACAGCCCCTCAACTGACTTGGATCATTTACAGTTCTCCATGTCACTGGGTGCAACTTATTCGTGGAAAGATTTTTCCTTATCTTTTGCGCTAGAGAGTTCGCATATATTTGAAGATAATCCAGAGGCGGTATCACGGTATGGGAGTTTGACCTTAGCCTGGAAGCACTGACTGTAAGACGGCTTTCAACAAATAAACGAGGCAAACCCTGTAAACCTGCGATAGCACGTCCTGTCTTATACACTAGGACGCCTTTCACCCCAAGGCACCCGAAGATTACCCCCAGTGATTCAACATTACTGGAGGATATCACCGTGAATAAATACACATTATTAATATTAATGCTCATTCTCAGCGTAGCTCTGACACCGTTGCCCGGTATGGCGGGCGAATGGGGTTTGGCCACCGCCCTCGCTTCACAACAAGCGCCACAAATTGGGGTGCAACGAGAAAACATGGGGGCGCCATTTATTACCTACAAAGGTTCACGTCTCAGCCTGGACGTGAGCTCGGTATCTTTCACCGTTCTCAACACAGATATTTTCAGCGTCTCCACCATAGGTGAACTGCGTTTTGACGGCTATGAGCCCGGTGACAGTGAAGCACTTGAAGGCATGGCCAAACGTGATCACGCTTTTGATGCCGGTTTTAGTCTCAATGCGCCGACACGCGCAGGCCAATTAAAACTCTCTGTGCTCAACGACATCAGCAATACCCATAAAGGCCTGGAAGCACGTGTGGAGTTTCAGAAACCCTTTGTGGTTAATCGTTGGATTTTTGCGCCCGCTATGGGATTAAGTTGGCAGGATGCCAAATTGGTTGAATATTACTATGGCGTGCGACCGGAGGAATCAACGGCAGAGCGCGCGGCCTACACCGGCGAAAATGCGATCAACCCTTTCGCGGAAATTTCTGTAGCTTATATTCTGAGCGAAAAAGTCGAACTGTTTGCGGGCCTTAAATACACGGAATTTGATAGTGCTATCAGCAACAGCCCTATCGTTGAACGCAACAATCAAAGCACGGCGATCACCGCTCTGATTTATAAATTCTAAAGGTAGGAGTAGCTCACCATGATTAATCAATACAAACATCCGTTAGCATTTTATGTACTGGCCACAGTGCTTCCCTGGCTGTGCTGGTTTACCGCTGGTTACATCAGCCATCACCCCGTAGCGCAAGTAAGACTCGAACCTTTCATCGGCGTGATCAGTTTTATCGGCTTATGTAGCCCAATGCTAATCGCCTATTTTCTGATGATGAGAAACGCCGACTTACGTGCGGATATTCTCGGCCGCTTATTCACGTTTAAAGGGATTGAAGTAAAGTACGCGGTATTCACTTTGGTTTTTATGCCTATCAGCATACTTGCTGCTCAAGCTGTTTCACTATTGTTCGGCTACAGCAGTGCCCAATTTCAAATTACCGGCGAGTTTTCTTTTTCATCCGGTGTTTTTCCGGTTTGGTTGTTGCTAATTCTCGCTCCCGCGATTGAAGAACTCGGTTGGCACTCTTACGGAACAGATTGCTTGAGAAATCGCTTTAACCTACTCATTACTTGCTTAATTTTTGGCTTGTTTTGGGGAATCTGGCACATCCCTCTGGCTACCATCAACGATTATTACCACAGCAATGTCGTTGCTGAAGGTCTGATTCACAGCCTGAATTTTCTTGTTAGCATCTTCCCTTTTGTACTGATTATGAACTGGCTCTACTACAAAACCGGGCGTAATATTTTAATTACGGTTGTATTTCATATATCGGCGGGCTACTTCAATGAAATCTTTGCGACACATCCCGACAGTAAGGTCATTCAAACCTTGTTGCTCACGCTATTCTCAGTTGTGTTGGTTTTGCGCGACCGGGATTTCTTTTTCAAGCGCAACACTGAGGTGTAACATGGATAAATTTTGGCTCTATCTGGCAAATTTATTCGGCCTGATAACACTAATACTGTTAATATGGTGGCTCTTCAATACCTTTATATTTTAAGTGTATTGCCATGCAAAAAACAATTACCCTGTTTTCCATCATCATGTTAGTGGGCGCGGCACACGGGTTATTTCTAACACTAACACTCGTCAACACGCGTGATGCCCGGAAAGCAGGGCGGTTTTTTCTCGCCCTGCTGACTTTGGCTTTCGCCATAGATCTGGGGCATGAGTTTCTTGTTCAATCCCATTATCTGTTAGAGGTACTTGCGCTTGCCTTTGTCGACCCGGTCATAAACTTACTTTATGGACCTGCGTTTTATCTTTACACACGTGCGTTAACGGAAGGCCCTGATTTTTCTTTTACACGGGCACAATATTTACACTTTGCCCCCCTACTCCTTGCCTGTGTTTTAGTTTTTGCCCTGCCCTCGTTAAGTCACCAGCAATTTATACACATCTTTTACCAAGAAGCTTCCCCCAGCACACATTATGAAATTCTTATTCAAAAAACCATTGGCCACATTGCGCTTGCTTCAGTACTTTCGATTGGCTGTTACCTGATTTTAAGTATTCATAGGCTCATTAAGCATGCTCGCGCAGTGAGAGAGCAATTTTCTTCGATAGAAAAAATCTCGTTAAACTGGTTACGCATTTTATTAATAGCTTTATCGGCTTTATATTTCGTGCTGATATTTGACGGATTTTTCTCTACGCTTTTCGATATGCATGAAAATTTTAACCAATTATTGTATCTCATGATTGTGGCGGTCATTTATACGATGGGATATATGGGGATAAAACAACCTTCTATTTTTTCTGCGGGAGAAAAAATGAAGTTAGCAAGCCCCACCAATCTGGAACCAGAGCACAACAATAGTACGGCGATAGAAAAATACAAAAAATCGTCTTTGGACTCTTCTATGAGTCGCGTACTCAAAGATGAACTTAAGAAAACCATGCAGGAAAATAAACCTTACCTGGAAAGCCAGCTCACTCTGCCACAGCTCGCCAAACTCCTGGGCATTTCCCCAAATTACCTTTCACAAGTCATTAACGAACAGTTTCAAATGAATTTTTTTGATTTCATCAATGCACATCGCGTGGAAGAAGCTAAATACATACTAATGAACGAAAAAACCAAGAGCATCGTTGATATCGCCTATGATGCAGGATTTAATTCAAAATCAGCTTTTTATACCGCATTTAAAAAGCATACCGATTTAACGCCGAGTGAATTTAAGAAGTCCAAGAGTGACATTCACCAATAGACTAAATTAGTAATATAATCGCTTCCGCTTGGCAATCAACTGAAGTATCCACGATTTCAGATTCCCGCAAGAGCGGCCTCAAGGAAGAACAAGCGTGAGAACGCTAAAAATTATAAATAAAGCCACTAAATAGGTAAGAATACCAAAATGAAATATAAAAATACCGCTTTGTTCCTACTTAATCTGTCGCTGATTGCATGTACACAAAAATCTGAGCATGTTGATGTTACTGAAAATAATAATGCCAGCGTACAAAAGGAAAATTGTAGCGCCGAGTATACCAACCCGGTTATCTGGGAAGATTTACCTGATCCAGAAGTCATACGTGTGGGAGATACTTATTACTACACAGCTTCTACATTTCATCAATCTCCGGGGGCCCCGTTATTACGCTCTTATGATTTAGTGCATTGGGAGTATCTCAGTCATTCAGTACCAGAATTGGATTTTGATCCCTCTTACAATCTTGATGGCGGCCGCGCCTATGTCAAAGGTATTTGGGCTTCCACCTTGCAATTTCGTCCAAGCAATCAAACTTTTTACTGGATGGGTTGCATGCATGATGAGCGTGACCAGGGATTTGTTTTTACATCCAAATCACCGGAGGGCCCCTGGGAAAAGCATGCGTCTGATGCTTGTTATTACGATATGGGCTTATTAATTGAGCCCGACACAGATGACTTGTACGTTGCTTATGGGCACGGTGATATTTATGTGGCGAAATTAGCCGCAGATGGATTGACCGAAGAAAAACGCGAGCTAGTTTTTAAAACACCAGAAAATTTATCAGGCCCTCTTGAAGGCTCACGCTTCTACAAAATTAACGGCGATTTCTACATTTTTGTTACGCAATACGCGAACGGTGAATATGTTGCGCGTTCAAAAAGCGGCCCCTATGGTCCTTATGAAATTCGCCCACTCGCAGTGAAAACGCCATTCGCAGGAGAAGATGCAGGTCATTCACCTCATCAGGGCGGCATCGTACAAACACAGAATGGCGACTGGTATTACATGGCTTTTAATGATGCCTTTCCTGCTGGTCGCTTACCGGTGATGGCCCCAATACATTGGAAAGACGGTTGGCCTGAAGTGGAGTTAGTTGATGGCAGCTGGGCTGCGAGCTATCCGCGCCCGAATTTACCTTGTGCTGCTGATAAAGTGCGTGCGCCTTTAAGTTATGATGATTTTTCAACTACCAAACTGAAACCCGAATGGGAATGGAATCATAATCCCAACAACGAACGCTGGTCTGCTGGTAATGGTTTGGTCTTGCAAACGGCGAGTGTTACTGAGGATCTTTATTCAGCACGCAACACACTAACCATTCGCACACGAGGCCCGGTGTCTACTGCCACCATTGAAATGAATCTCGAAAACATGATAGACGGTGATGTGGCTGGCTTGGCGTCGTGGCGAGATAGCACAACCTGGATTGGCGTAAAGAAAGAAAACGGTCATTTACGTTTAGCGCTGGTTGATGACATCACGTTAGACAACAATTGGCAAACTTCCAACATTGGTACAGAAATTATGAGCGCACCGCTGTCAAAGTTCCAACGAGTTTGGTTGCGCGCTGTCGCCGATGTACGAACAAGTGAAGAAGGTGGTTATGCACGCTTTTATTACAGCATCGACGGTGCACACTTTATTCCGATGGGTGACAATTTCAAAATGAAGCGTGATTGGCGTTATTTTCTGGGCTATCGCTTTGCGATTTTTAACTACGCTACGGTGAAGCTAGGTGGTTCGGTGACAATTGAAAATTTTGAGCTGAAGTGAGTTTGCTACGGTTTGACCAGTATTCGTAGTTGAAAAGCCAGAGCCCGGTTTTTTGGCTCTGGCGAAATCACAAAAACCTCAAACACTATTCACTCTATTCGAGATTGTAGGAATAGTTGCCTAGCGATAACAAGACACAATCATTGCTACCATCTTCCCTGTAACCATACAGTCGGCCGCCATTCGTGAAATTGTTTTTGATATCTACAGCTTGTTCGTATAGATCGCTGCTGGGTTGAACATAGCAAGAAAAATAGTCGCCTTGAGAATCGCGAGCAAAGAACATTGCTACCTGACCAAGATAACCATTCGCCCCAACATACGCCGAGCCGCTATCTTCTCCGTTGTAATTCGCCGTCATTACGGCTTGCATATATGTGCGTGAGCCACTTTTCCAAACTGACACAGTTGCTCCAGCAAATAATGTCGGTGAGACAAATATCAAACTAATCATTAATGTCATTAAACTTCTATTCATGGTGCTCTCCATTATGTTGGTGATTAAAAATAAGGGGGTTCATCAAGTACTAATTGTTGTTGGTTCAGTGCTGTCATAAATTGATCGATCAAGGCCAGACGCTGCTCTTCAGACAGTTCCGTCATCAGCGTCGCAATTTCGAGATTATCTTTACTTGTCCAATACCCGCTCATGATTGCCGCTTCCATAATCTGTCTTGATTCCTCGGCAGCTTCTTCACGCAAAACCCAACGCTCAGACCCTTGTTCGGGTTCTGCTCTATTAACTGTGTAGCTATTTCGAGTTACAGAAGAATGATCGAGTTGGTTTTCAGCCCGTTCCGCTTCCTGCCTGGAGATAAAACCCGCACTCAACTCACTTTTTATCAACGAGCTCAGGTCAGCAGAAAGGGTTTCAAGATTGAATTGCTCGCACTGCCAATCGCTATTTGTCGTCTCAAGCGG
>JBNKVX010000006.1:0-19798 GCA_050299435.1 Cellvibrionaceae bacterium
AGGTATTGGTTGACCCGGGTTTTGGGTTTGGCAAAACAGACGAACACAATCTTAATTTGTTAAAATCGCTCGCCCGATTCAAGACTTTAAAGGTCCCGATTTTGGTGGGATTGTCGAGAAAGTCAATGATCGGGCGGTTGTTGGGGCGCGAAGTGAATGAGCGACTTCCCGGTAGTTTGCTGCTTGCTTTGGCGGCGGCGAAAAACGGGGCAAATATTGTGCGAGTGCACGATGTCCAGGCAACCGCGGATATGTTTAAACTCAGTCGAATAATTGGAGAAATTTAATGGGCCGTAAATATTTTGGAACGGACGGTATTCGCGGTTGCGTAGGTGAAGCGGAAATCACCCCGCAGTTTTTTTTAAAGCTCGGCTGGGCGGTTGGAAAAGTGCTTGCGGATAAAAATGGATCAACACCTGGTATGGTATTGATTGGAAAAGACACGCGTATTTCCGGATATATGTTTGAATCTGCTCTCGAAGCAGGACTGATATCAGCGGGTGTTGATGTGGGCTTGCTCGGGCCGATGCCCACTCCGGCAATAGCTTACCTAACTCGAACCTTTCAAGCCCGTGCAGGAATAGTCATCAGTGCTTCTCATAACCCCTATACCGATAACGGGATCAAGCTGTTTAACACGGAAGGCACCAAACTGGCCGATGAAATTGAAATGGAAATTGAGGCGCAGCTAGAAAAGGAAATGGATACTGCTTTAAATCTGGGTAAAGCACGGCGAATTGAAGATGGAGAAGGTCGATACATTGAATACTGCAAAGGCACACTGCCTTGGGGATTTAGCTTAAAGGGCTTAAACATAGTCATTGACTGCGCAAATGGAGCAACCTACAACATTGCTCCCAAAGTGTTTAAAGAGCTCGGTGCAAAAGTCATTGCCACGGCGGTTTCTCCAGACGGTTTAAATATCAACCTCGAATGTGGATCAACTAAATTAAATGCATTGCAAAAACACGTGCTGGATGCCCAGGCAGACTTGGGTATTGCATTTGATGGCGATGGTGATCGCGTGATGTTTGTGGATGATAAAGGTGAGATTATTGATGGCGATCAGCTCTTATACATTATTGCAGCTCACAGGAAAAAAACCGGAGTAGCTTGTGATGGTGTGGTGGGAACCTTAATGAGCAATTTTGGTTTTGAGCAAGCGCTTGCGAAGCTGGAAATTCCATTTGAGCGCGCTAAAGTTGGTGACCGTTACGTTATTGAAGCCATGAATAACAATGGTTGGCAACTTGGTGGAGAGTCTTCTGGTCATATAGTCTGTAATGATGTAACCACAACGGGAGACGGCATTATTGCTGCGCTACAGGTATTGGCAGCACTGAAATGTGAAGATGTGCGTTTGCATGCGGTGAAAAAACGCATGCAGAAAACACCACAGTCAATGATCAATGTACGGACAGACAAAAAAATTGATTTAGATAAAAATGAGAGCATTAGATCAGCTATTGCCGAAGTAGAAGAGGCGCTATCCGGGGCTGGTAGGGTGTTATTGCGTCCATCGGGAACAGAGCCGCTTATTCGTGTGATGGTAGAGGGTGAGGATCATGCCCTTGTGGAGCGTTTGTGTCGACAACTCGCTTCTCAGGTAGAGATATTGGTGCGCTGATATTCGTCGGCGCGTGCCCGCCCAGGGATTGTATCCGTTGACATTCTTCGCTACCATGCACGCCCCCTGGTCCGGGGGGGATAAAACAGCACAAAGACACTCTTTTTTAAGACAAAAGTTAAGACAAAAGGCTAGCAAATGCGACGACAAATAGTGATTGGGAACTGGAAAATGAACGGTGATTCCCACTTCAATCGCGAACTGCTGTCGGATCTGACTTCTACTTGGACTGGAGTCCACCAAACGGAAGTGGCAGTGTGTGTTCCTTATCCCTATTTGGTAGCAGCAGCAGCCGACCTGGAAAATTCCAATATTGGACTGGGTGCTCAGGATTTAAGCAAAAATGATAATGGCGCATTTACAGGAGATGTAAGTGCCAGCATGTTGACTGATGTGGGCTGTCGTTATGTCATAGTGGGCCACTCTGAACGCAGAGAGTACCATCGCGAATCAAGCGAACTGGTTGCGCACAAATTTAAAAAAGCCTACGAAAATGGTTTGATTCCAGTTCTTTGTATAGGTGAAACCCTGGAAGATAGGGAAGCTGAAAAAACCTTCGATGTAGTAGGTGGGCAGTTGCACAAAGTGGTGCACCTATGTGGTTTGGAAGGTGTAGCTAAAGGCATTATTGCCTATGAACCAGTTTGGGCAATAGGTACAGGCAAGTCAGCAACACCACAAATGGCGCAGGATGTGCACTCCTATATTCGTGAAGTATTGGGCCCAGAAGGGGATCAAATTCGAATATTGTATGGTGGCAGTGTTAAGCCAGATACAGCAGAAGAGTTGTTTAAGCAAAAAGATATTGACGGAGCCTTAGTGGGTGGTGCATCGCTAAAAGTTGATGACTTCGTTGCAATTTGTCGCGCGGCAGAATAAGTAGCTAGCTTCGCGGCGAACGAAAATAGAGAGAGTTCACGAGACAGTTCAATGGAAAATCTTATATTAATAGTTCATTTGTTGGTTGCGCTTGCCATTATTGGTTTGATCCTCCTTCAGCAGGGTAAAGGTGCAGAAATGGGTGCATCTTTTGGCGCGGGGGCATCACAAACATTGTTTGGATCAACCGGCTCGGGAAATTTCTTTTCGCGTATGACTGCGATACTTGCCACGGTGTTTTTTATTACAAGTTTTACTCTGGCAATAATGTCGAAGCAGCGTACTGGTGAGATTGTTGATGACGATCTTCCTCCTGCAGTGGAAGAGATTAAGTCGGATATGAGTATTGACAATATTCCCGAAGTGGACGACCTTTCTGAGGATCTTCCAGAGGTAGAAAACCCGGAAACGTCAACTGAAACGGACCTTCCCGACGTTTCAGAAACTGAAGAGTAGTATTGCCCAAGTGGTGGAATTGGTAGACACGCTATCTTGAGGGGGTAGTGGCGTAAGCTGTGCCGGTTCAAGTCCGGCCTTGGGCACCATCTTAAGAAGTCAGCATTGCTGGCTTTTTTCATTTTGATGTTGCTTAAAGTCCCCGTCGTTCTTGACCTGGATGAGTCGCGTCCCTATAATGCGCCCCCTCAGCAAGTGCAGACTTCGCTGAGTGTTGAACAGCAATAATTTTAGAATTGTTGAATTGCAGGTGCGGGGTGGAGCAGCCTGGTAGCTCGTCGGGCTCATAACCCGAAGGTCGTTGGTTCAAATCCAGCCCCCGCTACCAATAATTTGAGAGGGTGATGAGGTAGTCGCCCGAGTGTCGGGCTCAACTCTTGTTGGGCGCAGCCGCTGAAGGTCGTTGGTTCAAATCCAGCCCCCGCTACCAATTATTTTGAAGGGCGTAACTTGGTAGACGCCTGAGCATTGGGCTCAACGCTTTGTTGGGCGCAGCCGCTGAAGTTTGTAGGTTCATCAAGCTTCGCTGCCAGCATGCTGTGTTCTGATTTTTAAGAGCCCCAATTAAGGGGCTTTTTAGTATTCAGAATACGGTCTATGGGCTAAAATAAACACTTCTTCGCAGTACAGAAGTGGAATTTGAAATGGGCTATAGGCCCATTTTTTATTTGCATGGACGCAATGTATGCCGCGGGCGCAGGAAGCGCAGGAGCGGCGATTTGCATGGACGCAAGGGTTGAAATTGCTCCCGGCAATTGTTCAACACTTCCCACATCCGTGTGGGTCGTATGCCGCGGGCGCAGGAAGCGCAGGAGCGGCGATTTGCATGGACGCAAGGGCTGAAATTGCTCCCGGCAATTATTCAGGCATTTCGCACACCCCCTGTGGGTCGTTTGTTGCTAATGCAGAATGCGCAGAAGCGGCAGTGTGCGTGGATGCAGTAGCGGAAATTGTAGTTAAGAGGTTTATAACTTGGCAGGCATGCAAACCCAGTTGGAAAACTTATTGGAACCTGTGGTGGTTTCGTTGGGTTGTCAGCTTTGGGGTTTGGATTACCGTGCACAAGGTAAGAAAAGTATATTAAGACTTTATATCGATAAACCTGGTGGAGTGCTGGTCGAAGACTGTGAAAGGGTGAGTCGACAGGTGAGCAGTGTATTGGACGTGGAAGATCCCATTGCAGGTGAATACGTTTTGGAAGTGTCTTCACCGGGTATGGATCGTAGTTTGTACAAACTTGAACAGTACGCTGAGTTTGTTGGAGAGACGCTCTCGGTAAAATTGCGTTTGCCTTATGAAGGGCGACGAAATTTTAAAGGTGTTCTCACAGGTTTGGAAAAAGATGAAGTGGTTTTGAGGGTGGAAGATGAAGAATATCTTTTACCTTTTGAAATAATTGAAAAGGCTAACCTGGTTCCCAGGTATTAGTGTGAGACATTCGGTTTAATTTGGATTTCCTTTAACGGAATCAGAGGCAACTCAATGAATAAAGAAATTTTGCTGGTCGCCGACGCTGTATCAAACGAAAAAGGCGTTGATAAGGACATAATTTTTCAGGCGATAGAAATCGCGCTGGCAACGGCTACCAAAAAGCGTTACGACGAAGAAGCTACCATAGAGGTGCTTATCGACAGAAAGACTGGCGACTACACAACTTTGCGTCGTTGGGAAGTAGTTGATGATGATACTCTGGCCGAATTGGGTACGCAGTTGACGACTGAGGAAGCGATAGAGAAAGATCCAAACCTCAAGCCGGGTGATGTTTTTGAAGAACAGGTGGAAAACGTAGAATTTGGTCGTATTGCAGCACAAACTGCCAAGCAGGTTATTGTACAAAAAGTTCGCGAAGCAGAGCGTGCACAGGTTGTGGATCAATATCGTGACCGTGTGGGTGAGTTACTATCCGGTACAGTCAAAAAAGTCACGCGTGACAATATTATTGTGGATTTAGGCAATAATGCTGAAGGTTTGTTGCCACGTGAAGAGTTAGTGGGCCGCGAAGTTTTTCGTATGAATGACCGCATTCGCGCAATGTTGATGGATGTGCGACCGGAAGCGAGAGGTCCTCAATTGTATATGAGTCGCGCTTGCCCGGAGATGCTGATTGAATTATTTAAAATTGAAGTGCCGGAAATTTCTGAAGAGGTAATCTCTTTAAAAGCTGCAGCACGAGATCCAGGTTCGCGTGCAAAAATTGCAGTCTCAACTAATGATGGTCGGATTGATCCTGTAGGTGCTTGTGTGGGTATGCGCGGTTCTCGAGTTCAGGCCGTTTCAAATGAGTTGGGCAATGAACGCATTGATATCGTATTGTGGGACGACAGTGCACCACAATTTGTAATAAATGCGATGGCGCCTGCGGAAATTGAATCAATTGTTGTTGATGAAGAAAAAGGTTCAATGGATTTGGCTGTTAGCGAGGATAATCTTGCTCAAGCAATCGGGCGCGGAGGACAGAACGTACGTTTGGCTTCTGAGTTGACTGGTTGGGAAATTAATGTGATGAGCTCCGAGCAATGGAGCGAAAAACAAGCTGAAGAAGCTGGCAGCACGCGAGATGTGTTTATACAGGCGCTCGATGTAGAAGAAGATGTTGCGACCGTATTGGTGGAGGAAGGCTTTACCAGTTTAGAAGAAGTGGCTTATGTCCCGCTCGAAGAATTCCTCGCAATTGAAGGTTTTGATGAGGAAATTGCCAATGAATTACGTACGCGGGCAAAAGATGCCTTGTTAACGCAGGCATTGGCAAATGAAGAAAAAACAGCGGACAGTCAACCGGCGGAAGATTTATTGACTATGGAAGGTATGGACGATGTGCTGGCACAAACTCTGGCTTCTCGCGGGGTTGTCACCATGGAAGATTTGGCCGAACAAGCTATTGATGAACTCATGGAAATTGATGGCATGGATGAAGAGCGCGCAGGCGCGTTAATTATGAAAGCTCGCGAACCCTGGTTTGCAGAGGCAAGTGAATAAGACTATACGGTAACGGGGATACGGACAAAAATATGGCTGATGTAACAGTAAGTGAACTCGCCAAGTCGGTAGGGGCTACCGTCGACAGAATACTCGCGCAAATGAAGCAGGCTGGTTTATCGCATGAGTCATCTGACGATGTTGTTACAGATGATGAAAAGCAAAAACTACTTGCCTTTCTTAAATCAAGCCACGGGGAAACAGCGGCTGAACCCAAGAAAATCACCTTAAAAAGAAAATCAACTACAACCTTGAAAACCGGCAGCGGCGCAGCGAAGAAAACAGTCAATGTTGAAGTTCGCAAGAAACGTACCTACGTCAAGAGAGAAGTTGTCGATGACGCCCCGCAAGATGATACGCTCATTACGCAAACTCCAGAACCGACCGAACAATCCACAGCAGCGGATCCATCCCGGTCATTCGTTGATGATATCGAAGCTAAACGTGTAGCCGCTGCAGAAGCTCGACAAAAAGCGGATGAACAAGCTGCTGCAGAAAAAGAGCGACGCGATAAAGAAAAATCTGAAACAACTGATAAAACAAAGAAAGGAGTTCAAGCAGAGCCGGTCGGAGATGCACTTGTTACTGACGAGTCGCACCGTCATCACAAAAAAACGCGCGAAAAAGAAGACGAAGATGATGAGCTTGAAAATAAAAAGCACAATAAAAAAGCCGGGAAGGCAGTAAAGAAAGTATTGGCTCCCAAGAAAGCTGCTTCTGTACTTGATTACGTAGAAGATGAAGAAGAAATTGAGGAAGTCATTCACACGCCGAAACCTAAAAAATTAACAGCGAATTTAAGTGCTCGTCCGGTAATAAAGATTGCAGTAAACAAGCATGGCTTTAAAAAGCCGACAGATAAAATTGTGCACGATGTCGATATCCCGGAGACAATTACTGTTGCCGATCTGGCACAACGCATGAGTATTAAGGCGGGTGAAGCTGTAAAAACGCTGATGAAAATGGGTACTATGGTTACGGCTAATCAAGCTATTGACCAGGAAACAGCACAGCTTCTGGTTGAGGAGCTTGGTCACAACCCTGTTCTTGTCAGTGCTGATGAAGTTGAAGAAAAGCTTCAGGAAGAAGTCAGTAACGATAATGCGAAAAAGATTGATAGAGCGCCGGTTGTTACGGTGATGGGACATGTTGACCACGGTAAAACGTCCTTGCTCGATTATATTCGTAAAGCCAAAGTTGCCGATGGTGAAGCGGGCGGTATTACTCAGCATATTGGTGCTTACCGTGTAAAAACGTCTCACGGGAACCTGACTTTCCTGGATACGCCCGGACATGCTGCCTTTACAGCTATGCGAGCTCGTGGCGCCCAATGTACCGATATTGTAATTCTCGTTGTTGCTGCCGATGACGGTGTGATGCCGCAAACTGAAGAAGCGATACAACACGCTCGAGCAGCAGGTGTGCCTATTGTTGTAGCCATTAATAAAATTGATAAAGAAGCTGCTGATCCTGACCGTGTTAAAAACGAGTTGGCAACACGCGATGTGATTCCAGAAGATTGGGGTGGGGATACGCAGTTTATTCCTGTATCCGCGCATACTGGACAAGGTATCGAAGAACTCTTGGAGGCGGTGTCTTTGCAATCTGAACTGCTGGAGCTGAAAGCAGCTATTGATATTCCTGCTCGCGGTGTGGTGATCGAGTCGCGTATGGAAAAAGGCCGCGGTGTTGTTGCTACGGTATTGGTTCAAGCGGGTGAACTAAAAGCGGGAAATATTATGTTGGCGGGCCAAAGTTTTGGTCGTGTTCGAGCCATGACTAATGAGCTTGGACAGTCTGTCAAAGATGCCGGTCCATCTACTCCGGTGGAGTTGCTTGGATTGGATTCGCCACCAAATGCCGGTGACGAGTTTGTGGTTGTGCCAGACGAAAGAAAGGCGCGAGAAGTGGCAGAGTTTCGTACAGAGAAAGAACGTCAAGAAAAATTGCAACGGCATCATGCGGCAAAGCTGGAAAATATGTTTGCCAATATAGGCGAAGAAGAAACGAAAACGCTATCTATCGTATTGAAAACAGATGTTCGAGGATCTTTGGAAGCTATTCAGTCTGCATTAGCGGAAATGGGGAATAATGAAGTACAGGTTAATATTATTGGCGGCGGTATCGGTGGTATAACCGAGAATGACGTAAACCTTGCTTTAACCACTAATGCCATTGTTGTAGGTTTTAATGTGCGTGCCGATTCATCTGCACGAAAACTTGCTGAAAGTGAATCAGTAGAAGTGCGTTATTACAGCATCATCTATCAATTAATCGATGAAGTGAAAGGTGCACTGTCTGGAATGCTTGAGCCAGAAAGAATTGAAGAGATTGTAGGTATTGCTGAGGTAAGAGACACATTCCGCTCACCGAAATTTGGTCAAGTAGCGGGTTGCATGGTTGTAGAAGGAACGGTGTACCGAAATAAACCTATTCGTGTCTTGCGTGACAATGTTGTGATTTTTGAAGGTGAGCTTGAATCACTGCGTCGCTTCAAAGACGATGTTAATGACGTGCGCAACGGTATGGAATGTGGCATCGGCGTTAAGAATTATGATGTAAAAGTCGGGGACCAAATTGAGGTCTTTGATGTAAAAGAAGTCGCACGCAAACTTTAAGTTTGCGTTTACTGAGCAGTGTTATGCCTAGAGAGTTTTTTCGATCCGATCGTGTTGCAGACGCCATTCAAAGAAGTTTGGCGCAGATCATTCAGCAGGAAGTAAGAGATCCTCGCTTGGGTATGGTAAACATTAATTCAGTGAATGTTGTGCGAGACTTGTCGGTTGCAAAAGTTTACGTCACTGTTGTAGGTGCGAATAGTGAAAAAGAACATCAAGATGCCGTTGATGTTTTGAATAAGGCGAGTAGCTATTTACGGAATCTTGTTTCCCGTGAGCTGACAATGCGCTCAACGCCACGCTTGGATTTTCACTATGACAAAGTGGCTATTCAAGGTCAGGCTTTGTCAGCATTGATTGATCGTGCCGTTGCAGAAGATTTGGCCCATCATGAAAAGCAGGCTGATTCTGGAAAGGATAATATTGAAACTGCGCCTGATAAAGGCGAGCTTTAGTCATCCCTCGCGAGTAAGCAATGGGACGAAAAAGATCATTTGGGCGTAAGCTCAATGGAATATTAATTGTTGATAAGCCTGCGGGCGCAACATCTAACGCAGTATTGCAACGGGCGAAAAGACTTTTTTTCGCTGCAAAAGCGGGGCATTCGGGAAGTTTGGATCCCTTGGCAACGGGCGTTTTACCCGTGTGTTTCGGCGAAGCTACAAAGTTTGCGCAGTATATGTTGGATGCAGACAAAGAATATCTGGCCACGATACGTTTAGGCTTGAGCAGCACAACGGGCGATATTGAAGGCGAAGTGCTTAAGGAGACAGATTGCTCTTCGCTCAAACGGCAAAATATAGAAAAAGTTGTTGCGAAGTACAGGGGTGAAATTAAACAAGTCCCTCCCATGTACTCCGCATTAAAGAAAGACGGTAAACCACTGTACGAGTTGGCCAGAAAAGGTATCGAGGTGGAGCGTGAGGCGCGCACAGTAAAAATTCACCAATTTGATCTGAACGAAGTACGTGAGGGACATTTTGTAGAGCTGGATTGTCGCGTGTTGTGTAGCAAGGGAACTTACATTCGCAGTCTCGCAGAAGATATTGGTCGAGACTTGGGGGTGGGAGGGCTCATCTCAGCCTTGCGAAGGACGAAAGCAGGTGCGTTCTGTTTGGATCAAGCTTTCAAACTTGATGATCTTGAAAGTGAGCGCGGTGAATTGAGAGCAGAAGTCTTGGATAAGCATCTATTGCCCATTGATGCTGGAGTGGAAGATTTGGCGCCCTTAGAATTACCTAAAAGCAGCGCGTGGTATTTTCTGCAGGGGCAAGCGGTGATGGATGCCGAAGTGTATCGCCAGGGAGAAGAAGGTGATATGGTGCGCGTTTTTGATGATAGCGGTACGTTTTTAGGCTTAGGCATTATCACGGATGAAGGAAGCGTCACGCCAAAACGCTTACTGGCAAATTAAAAAGAATTAGGACTTTGTGTACTTTTATAGGTGCGAAAACCAAAGTATAAAAAGTTCGAATCGACCTGTCTGTCAATATGCACGGTCAGGTTGTGGGTGGTTGGCAAGGTTTAAACCTGAAAAGGTGATAACTTTCAAAGCCAACCTGCATATTAAACTAAATAGGTAAATTAACATGGCATTAAGTACTCAAGAAAAAGCAGGTATCCTGAAAGAGCATCAAACCTCTGAAGGGGACACGGGTTCACCAGAAGTGCAGGTTGCTTTATTGACCGCAAATATCAATAAATTGCAAGAACACTTCTCAAGTCACAAACAAGATCACCATTCTCGTCGTGGTTTGATTCGTATGGTTAACCAGCGTCGTAAATTGCTAGATTATTTGAAAAGAAAAGATGCGAATCGCTACACAAGTTTGATTCAAAAACTAGGTTTGCGTCGATAAGAAATATCAATGCCCGCCTCTGCGGGCATTGTTTTATTAGGGACTATTTTATTAGGGATTATTTCATTAGGAATTGTTACAAAAAAATGGTTGCTAGTGAGTTTGTAGCTAAATTAAATGTATGTAAATGAAGCAAATACAAATGCAATGGGGCATTTGCAATTAAAAGATAAAGGATAAAAGAGTGAATCCAGTAATTAAAAAATTTCAATACGGAAAAGATACCGTAACCTTAGAAACCGGCCGGGTAGCGAGACAGGCAACAGGTTCTGTTCTCGTCACAATAGCTGAAACCTCAGTGCTTTGTACTGTAGTTGGTGCAAAAGAAGCAATGCCTGGACAGGGGTTTTTCCCGCTATCAGTTCATTACCAGGAGAAAGCCTACGCAGCAGGAAAAATCCCTGGTGGCTTTTTCAAACGCGAAGGTCGTCCTTCAGAGAAAGAAACTTTAACCTCTCGACTCATCGATAGACCAATTCGCCCCTTATTTCCGAACGGATATATGAATGAAGTGCAAGTGGTTTGTACTGTTGTTTCCGCGGAAAAAGATGTCGATCCGGATATCGCAGCAATGATTGGTACATCTGCAGCCTTGGCAATTTCGGGTATCCCTTTTAGTGGGCCCATTGGTGCAGCGCGAGTTGGATATTCTATTAATGAAGGTTATTTATTAAACCCTACTTATTCAGCGTTAAAATCGTCGGAATTGGATATGGTTGTTGCCGGCACCAAAGATGCTGTGCTAATGGTTGAGTCAGAGGCGAATGAGTTGCCTGAAGATATCATGCTTGGTGCAGTTTTATATGCGCATCAGGAAATGCAAGTGATCATCCAGGCGATTAACCAATTGGTAGCGGACGCAGGTAAAGCCAAATGGGAATGGCAGGCAGCAGAAGTCAATGAGGAACTCAAGAGCGCGATAAAGCGTGGATTCGAAGACTCGATCGGCGTTGCTTACCGCATTACGGACAAACAAAAGCGCTATGATCGATTGAGTGAATTGCGCACGCAAGCGGTGGAAGAATTTACAAAAGATGAGAATATTTCCGAAGGAGATGTGAAAGAGTTATTCGGAAAAATAGAAAAACAAATCGTGCGAAGTCGAGTTGTCGCTGGCGAACCGAGAATAGATGGGCGTGATTCCAAAACTGTCCGACCTTTGCAGGTTGAGGTTGGAGTTTTGCCCAAGGTTCATGGCTCCGCTTTATTTACGCGTGGCGAAACTCAGGCTTTGGTTGTCGCCACCTTGGGTTCTGCTAGAGATGCTCAAATTATTGATGCACTCGAAGGCGAGCGTAAAGATAATTTCATGTTGCATTACAACTTCCCTCCCTACTCTGTTGGAGAATGCGGACGCATTGGGGCAACAGGTCGAAGAGAAATTGGCCACGGTCGTTTGGCTCGTCGCGGCGTTGCTGCGGTTTTGCCAAAAGAAGACACGTTTCCTTATACCATGCGTGTGGTCAGTGAAATCACTGAGTCAAATGGTTCAAGCTCTATGGCGTCTGTATGTGGTTCCAGCTTGGCGTTAATGGATGCCGGTGTGCCACTACGTGAACCTGTTGCAGGTATTGCAATGGGTTTGGTGAAAGAAGAAAACGGTTTTGCTGTACTCACTGATATTCTGGGTGATGAAGATCACTTGGGCGATATGGACTTTAAAGTAGCTGGTACTGCGCACGGTGTAACTGCTCTGCAAATGGATATTAAAATTGAAGGCATTACCGAAGAAATTATGGAAATTGCTTTAGAGCAAGCCTTGCATGCTCGCTTACACATACTCAGTGAAATGAATAAAGTGATTGCAGTTCCGCGTGAAAAACTTTCTGACAACGCGCCACAATTTCATACTATGAAAATTGATCCTGATAAAATCCGCGATATTATTGGTAAAGGTGGAGCAACTATTCGATCAATCACCGAAGAAACGCAAGCCTCTATTGATATAGATGATGACGGAACCATAAAAATCTATGCAGGCGATGGTGACGGTTTGCAAGCTGCTATAGATCGAATAATGGAAATTACTGCGGAAGCAGAAATAGGGGCAACTTACAAAGGTAAAGTTGTTCGCATTGTTGATTTTGGTGCATTTGTGAACTTCTTGCCTGGTAAAGACGGCTTGGTACACATTTCCCAGATTGCACATGAACGCGTGCAAAATGTCAGTGATTATTTGAAGGAAGGGCAGGAAGTGGAAGTGAAGTGTCTTGATGTTGACCAGCGAGGTCGTATTAAGCTTTCGATTAAAGAATTACTTCCACCACCTTCAGACAGTAATGAAGAAGCAACAGCATCTGAGGAATCGGATGGCAATGTCTAAGCAATTGCAAAAAATAATCAAACCCGCGCTCACGCGGGTTTTTTTTGGTCCTGAATTTTTTAGAAGTAAGTACCACTCGCTGAGTTTGTTTTTTTTAATATTGGTAATCACACCTTTTACATTAGCCGAAGGTCAGCACAGGCTGGAAATGGGTGCAGGATTTGGTGGCCAAAGTTTGAATCATTATCGAGGATCGAAAGAAATTGAAACGGTGGTCCTGCCTTTTCCTGTTGCAATTTATAAAGGCGATTTTTTAAAACTGGATGAAGAGGATGGTCTTAGAGGTGAATTTATTGCAAACCACAAATATGAGTTTAATTTAAGTGGTGATTTGGAGTTGCGAAGTTCAACCGAGGACAATGAATTAAGACAGGGAATGCCTGAACTGGATACGGCAATGCAACTTGGACCGGAGTTTAATCTCAATCTAAGTGGGAGAGATTTTAAAGAAGGCTGGGCTTTGCGAATTCCTATTCGTCTTGCATTTACTGTGTCTAGCTCTCCAAAGCATATTGGTTACACCTTTAATCCCAAACTGACATTTAAAAAGCCTGACCTGTTTTACGGATGGCGGTTTAAGTCGGATATCGCTTTGTTGTATGCGACAGAAAAGTTTCACGACTACTATTATCAAATAGATACAGAATATATTCGTGCGAATCGTCCAGAATATGACGCAAAAAGTGGTTTCAGTGGGGCCTATTTGAAAGCTGGCATATTAAAGCGAAGTAGCAATTGGCTTTACAGTGTATCCCTTCGTTATGATTACCTTGGAGACACTGTTTTTCGTCATAGCCCATTGGTTGAAACTGATGACTATTTTTCACTTAGTTTTGGAATTGCGTATATGTTTTACGAGAAAAACTGGAGTGACTAAGTGTTAAATCGTAAAGGCAATATTGCAAGGTAATTACGTTTACATATGAAATCGCAATTTTTGAGTATATTGATTTGGAATTAGTGATTTAGTTGATCATTCGGAACCAGAATAATCTAAAACTTTCGACAAAACTTGTATTCAAGTTAAATCCCTTGTTTATTAGGAATTTATGTAAACATAAAAATAAAAACCTCTATCTGATCAGCACTTGAGTTATAAGAAAATCAATTTCACAGATTAAAAATCACAGCGACGCACTTATTGTCATATTGACTTTATCATGTTGAATTTAGGAGAATCTCCTTCGGCTTAAAGAAATAGAAGTACAAGCCAGCAAAAGAATAAGCCAATAAATCAATCATGTTTCGAAGACATCCCTGGCAGGATTAAGCCTTGGCTTGTTCTGAATAATAACTACTATGAGGAATGATTTATGTTAAAACTTTCTTCCGTTACTTCAAGGTTTAATGTTCTCAAAAGGTGGGCCATGCTTCCTGTTGCATGTGCTGTTGCCCTCTGTGTCACTGAAGTAAATGCACAACAAACCTTAAGTTCGAATTCAACGGGAAATCAGGGCGGACACTACTACTCTTTTTGGAAAGATTCCGGCGATGCCACAATGACGCTATACGATGGCGGGCGTTACGGCTCTCAATGGGGTAATAGCACCAACAACTGGGTTGGTGGCAAGGGTTGGAATCCCGGTGGTCCTAAAAATGTTTATTACGAAGGCTATTACGGAGCGAGTAATTCTCAAAACTCCTATTTGGCTTTGTACGGATGGACAACTAATCCACTCATTGAATACTACGTTATTGAAAGCTACGGATCTTACAATCCCTCGTCTTGTAATGGAGGTCAAAACTACGGAAGTTTTCAAAGTGATGGAGCAACGTATAACGTTCGTCGTTGTCAACGCGTTAATCAGCCATCGATTGAAGGCACGGCAACGTTTTATCAATACTTCAGTGTGAGAAGCCCGAAAAAAGGATTCGGTCAAATCAGCGGTACGATCACGGTTTCAAATCACTTTAACTATTGGGCGAGTCAGGGCTTGAATCTCGGTAATCACAACTACATGATTTTGGCGACTGAAGGCTATCAAAGCTCAGGTAGTTCAGACATCAGTGTGTCCGAAACAGGTTCCAGCAGTGGCGGAAGTTCATCAGGTGGCTCAAGTAGCTCTGGCAGTAGCAGTAGCTCAAGCGGTGGTCCAAGTAGCACAGATATTGTCGTGCGGGCGCAGGGGTCTAATGGTCAGGAGCATATCAATCTGTTAATTAGTGGAAACGTTGTGGCCGATTGGACTCTGAGCACAGGCATGCAAAACTATGTTTATACCGGGAATGCTGCAGGCGATATCCAGGTTGAATTTGATAATGATGCCGACGGTCGTGATGTGGAATTGGATTGGGTTTTTGTTAATGGTGAAACACGTCAGGCCGAGGATATGGAGTACAACACAGCCACCTATGATGGCGAATGTGGCGGCGGATCCTATTCGCAAACTATGCATTGCAGTGGTGTGATTGGTTTTGGTGACACTTCTGATTGCTTTAGTGGAAGTTGCAATAATCCTCCCCCTAGCGGTTCAAGTAGCAGTGGTGGTTCAACTTCTTCCGGTGGTTCTTCTTCGTCCTCGGGTGGTACAACAAGCTCTTCATCATCAGGTGGGAGTTCCAGTTCTTCCAGCGGCGGCAGTGGCAGTATTACAGTTCGCGCTCGCGGAACAAACGGTGATGAAAGTATTAGCCTGATTGTTGGTGGATCAGCTGTACAAACCTGGACATTATCAACGAGTGACCAAAATTATGTTTATAGTGGTGGCGCTTCGGGTGATGTTGATGTTGAATTTACCAATGATGCCAGTGGTCGAGATGTGATATTGGACTACGTCATCATAAATGGTGAAACACGTCAGGCAGAGGACATGGAATACAACACAGCAACTTACGGAAATGGTTCTTGTGGTGGTGGCGAATATTCTGAAACCATGCATTGTAATGGTGTGATTGGCTTTGGCCACACTGATGATTGTTTCAGTGGGAGTTGTGGTGGTTCAAGCAGCTCTTCTGGAGGATCTACTAGCTCATCGGGAGGAAGTAGCTCTTCAAGCTCCGGCGGCAATAGTGGAAGTTGTTACTGTAATTGGTTTGGCAGTAGCTATCCGCTGTGTCAAAACAGTTCAGGCTGGGGTTGGGAAAATAATCAAAGCTGTATTGGTGAAAGTACCTGCTCAAGTCAGTGGGGAGGCAGTGGGGTGGTGTGTAATTAGTTTATTACTTACATCTCTCTACACAATTAAAACTTGAGAAAAAACGGGCCTGCGAAGGCCCGTTTTTTTATATAAAAAGAAGCGTTAAACCAAGCAGACCCAAAACCAAACTAATAGATGGTACTGCCGAAACTGCGGAAGATGCGCTTGTTAAACTTACAGCGATAAAAAGTGCAGCGAGTCCTTTTTTAAATTTCACTCGGCTTTGTGTTTTCTGATTTTTGGTGATTTGTGTTGCGGCTTCTTGAATTTCAGGTGCGCACTTCGCAAGTTGTTTCACTTCAGTTATGGTGTCAAAAATTAAATGAGGCACCTGCGGAAATTTTTCCATCCATTCAGGAGAATAGTATTTAAACTCTTTCCAAAGCGTTTTAGGGTGAAAACGATTGCGGATCCATTTCTCCAGAAAGGGATGTGCTGTATCCCACAAATTCAGTTCTGGATAGAGCTGTTTACCCAAACCTTCTATATTTAAAAGCGTTTTCTGTAATAAAACCAGTTGAGGTTGAATTGGCATATCAAAACGCTGTGCAGTACGGAACAGAGTGATTAAAGCCTGCCCAAATGAAATATCTTTGAGTGGCTTTTCAAAGATGGGTTCGCATACTGTGCGAATTGCAGATTCAAATCCGCTCATTGAGGTATGCGCAGGCACCCAACCGCTTTGAATATGAAGTTCGGCAACCTGTTTGTAGTCGCGTCTAAACATCGCCAACAGGTTGCGTGCAAGATAATACTGATCTTCTCGCGTTAAAGAGCCAACTATTGCCATATCAACGGCAATATATGAAGGATCGTCGGGAGTTTCTTTAGAAACGAAAACATTCCCCGGGTGCATGTCAGCATGGAAAAAATTATGGTCAAACACTTGGGTAAAAAATGTTTCAACCCCGCGCTTGGCGAGTAACTCCAGGTTGGTTTTTTGTGCTTTTAGGGCATCAAGGTTAGTAACCTGAATACCATCAATTCTCTCCATTGCCATTACATTGTGCCGGGTATATTCCCAATATACTTCTGGCACATAGAGAAGAGGCGAAGCGCTGAAATTACGTTTAAGTTGTGATGCATTGGCCGCTTCACGGTTTAAATCCAGCTCGTCAAGAATGGTGTTTCGATAATCTTCCACGACCTCAACCGGTCTTAACCTTTTACCGTCTGCACTGACTTTGGAAACAATGCTGGCGAGCCATCGCATCAAGCCAATATCTTTTTCTATGATTTGCCGAATATTTGGCCGAATAACCTTCAAAACAATTTCTTCACCGGATTTAAGTTGCGCTGCATGCACTTGGGCGACAGAAGCTGATGCAAAAGGTTCGGATTCAAAAGAGGAAAACAATTGGGAAACGGGGTTTTCCAGGGCATCTTCAATTATCTTTTTAGCGATTGCCGAAGGAAAGGGGGGTACTCGATCTTGAAGTTTATCCAATTCTTCGATGATATCGTTGGGTAATAAGTCCGGACGCGTTGACAGTAATTGGCCAAACTTAATAAAAACCGGGCCAAGTTCCTCGAGTGCGAGACGAAGCGCCTCTCCGCGTTCATGTTTGGATTTAGGGTAAAAAATTAAAAACAGCAAACTTGCCTTAACAGTGAGCCCAAGGTTTTGATTTTGCAAAAATCTGTCGAGCCTAAAGCGCGCAGCTGTGTGAAGTATTTTTAAAAGTCTAAGTAAGGGCAAAATTGACCGCCAAAAATTATCTGTTACCGGGGTTATCTTTGTTAATTATAAGACTGAGCTGACTCACTTTTGCCCTCAGTCGTTCTCCGTCGGCGCGGAGAGAATTAACATGAGAATAAAAAGTATTTAGTTCTGTTTGCGTGGGTAACACTTTAAGTTCTTCGCTCAAATAACTTTCAAAATTCTTTTTGAATGAGTTCTTGGTGTTATTTTTCCAACTGACTATTTGTTTAAGCACTTGAGTAAATTGAAAGCTTGCAACTTTTCCAGTTTCGCCAAATGGGCTTGCGAGATTAATTAAAGCCTGTTCCCAGTCTATATCCAGGTTTTTAAAAACCGATTGAAAGCTTGCAAGTTTGGCCGAATTGCCAGTTACACGTAAACCACTTTGTGAAAGGTTGTGAGATTCATCTATACCGGATCGTGCAAAAAACAAAAGAAAATCAATGAGCGAACCGCTCAAGCGCGCATTGACTGGCCTTTCACTGTATGTGCTTATTTTTAGCTTAGGACGATCTTCATCAACTTCATTTTCAACTTCAAAATATAAGGAGAAGTGAGGCATCTGAAATTCGCATTGAATAAGGCTTCCACCTAACTTACGTAGTTTGTTGACCGTAGATGGATCATAACGAAGAGCAGTATTAATTACATTCTCCAGTGTTTCGGCAAATCCGGTGGCTAAAGCTGGGTCCATTGAATAGCAGTCCTAGGGTTTGATCCCTTTGTGCAAAGCCACGATGCCACCTGTCATATTGTAATAGCGGCATTCTACAAAACCGGCATTTTGCATCATGTCTTTTAAGGTTTCCTGATCGGGATGCATACGTATACTCTCGGCGAGATACCGGTAACTGTCTGCATCATCAGTGACAAGTTTCCCCATAAAAGGTAAAACTCTAAATGAATAGTGATCGTATATTTTTTCTAAAGTTTGAGACTGCGGTTTGGAAAACTCTAACACCAAGAGGCGACCACCTGGTTTTAAAACACGCAACATCGAACGTAAAGCCAGATCTTTATCAGTAACATTGCGTAAGCCGAAAGCGATGGTAATACAATCAAATGTGTCATCAGCAAAGGGAAGATATTGGGCATCTGCCTGGGAGTAATGAATATTTCCTGTTATGCCTTGATCTAGTAATTTATCGCGTCCTACCGTTAACATGGAGTCATTTATGTCGGCCAGGACAACGCAACCATTTTCACCAACAATTCGTGAAAATTTCGCCGCTAAGTCTCCTGTGCCACCCGCGATATCGAGAATATTTTGGCCCGGTCGTGCAGCAGAAATTTCTATCGTGAAGCGTTTCCACAATCGATGGATCCCTCCCGACATGAGGTCATTCATCAAATCATATTTTGCAGCGACCGAATGAAAAACACCGGCAACACGTTGGGCTTTATCCGCAACGCTAACCTGTTCAAATCCAAAGTGTGTGGTTTTTTCTTCTGACATTTGAAATCCGGATTGGGCGAAGTGGAGTCATTGTAGCGGTTTTGGGGGGCTTCGCTCTAGGTATTTGTGGGCAGCATTTAGTTGGGATCCACCCATTTCACAACGGAGGTATCGGCTTGTTCTGCCTTTTTAGCCGATTCCTGTTCGTGATTCTCAACGCGGCGGAGGTAATCCTGCCAGTTGAGTTCATTATTTTCAGCAAGTTCTCGTAAATAGGACCATGAGTAAATGCCTGAGTCGTGGCCGTCGCTGAATATAAGTTTTATCGCATAATTTCCCTGTGGTTCGATACCAGTAATTGCGACAGCTTGTTTGTTGAGCTGCAAGACTTCTTCACCTGGTCCATGGCCTTTGACTTCGGCAGAGGGGGAAAAAACACGCAAATATTCGGCCCGCAACTGATATTGAGCATCCGCGAACCCAAGTTCCAAAATACAGGATTTGCGATGGAGCTTAATTTTTTCGGGTGGTCGTTGACTATTCATTTAAATTTCTGGATACGTTAAAGGATAAAACGACTCAAATCTTCATCTCGCGCAAGCTCGCCAAGTTGATTTTCAACGAAATCCGCGTCTATTACGATATGATCCTTAGCTTCAGCTTCCATGAAGGAAATGTCTTCCAGAAGTTTTTCCAATACCGTATGCAAGCGGCGCGCGCCAATATTCTCTGTGTTTTCATTTACATCATAGGCGGTTTCAGCAATTTTACGGATGCCTGCTGAAGTAAATTCAAGCTTGATTCCTTCAGCTGCCAAGAGCGCTT
>JBNKVX010000006.1:19808-79004 GCA_050299435.1 Cellvibrionaceae bacterium
GCTCAGTCAGGGACGCATCGGGTTCGGTGAGAATGCGTTCAAAATCTTCTGGAGATAACGCTTCCAACTCGACGCGTATAGGAAGTCGTCCCTGTAATTCAGGAATTAAATCGGAGGGTTTGGAAATGTGAAAAGCTCCGGAAGTGATAAAAAGTATGTGATCTGTTTTAATCATGCCGTGCTTGGTGCTTACTGTGCAGCCTTCAATTAGCGGAAGTAAGTCACGTTGTACACCTTCGCGGCTCACGTCAGCGCCACTCGTGCCCTCGCGTTTGGCGACCTTGTCAATTTCGTCGATAAACACAATGCCATTTTGTTCTGCCGCTTCAATAGCCATCGCTTTCAATTCTTCTTCGTTAATGAGTTTGCTGCTTTCCTCATCGGTTAGTTTTTTGAAAGCTTTTTTAATGCTTAATTTGGTTTTGCGTGTTTTCCCTTGCGGTAAATTGGAAAACATATTTTGTAGCTGACTTGTCATGTCTTCCATGCCGGGTGGCGCCATGATTTCAACACCTACAGTGGGTGCTGCGAGGTTAATTTCAATTTCCTTGTCATCAAGCTCGCCTTCCCGTAATTTTTTTCGAAATAATTGTCGAGTGGAATTTTCCTTACCTTCTTCGTTGTCACTGCGCGCGGGCGGTAAAAGCGCGTCGAGAATGCGTTCTTCGGCAAGTTCCATCGCGCGATTCTGAACTTTTTGAATTTCTTGTTCGCGAAATAGTTTCACTGAGCGATCCACCAGGTCGCGAACAATGGATTCAACATCGCGCCCGACATAGCCGACTTCGGTAAATTTTGTTGCTTCAACTTTAATAAATGGCGCGTTAGCAAGTTTGGCCAAGCGGCGCGCGATTTCAGTTTTCCCTACGCCCGTGGGTCCAATCATGAGAATATTTTTTGGTGTAATTTCGTTGCTCAGGTCTTTGCTGACTTGCATGCGGCGCCAGCGGTTTCTGAGTGCGATAGCAACGGCTTTTTTTGCTGCTGTTTGGCCGACAATATGCTTGTCGAGCTCTAGTACGATTTCACGTGGAGTCAAATTAGACATTCATGGATTCCTTAAAATACAGCTGAACTTGCGTTTACGCGTTACAGCGTGAATCAATAGGCAAGTTCTTCAATTGTAAAGTTGTGGTTGGTGTAAACGCAGATATCTCCCGCAATGGAGAGACCTTTTTCGACGATATCTCTGGCTGCCAAGTCGGTATTTTCAAGCAACGCTCTTGCGGCGGATTGTGCAAAGGCGCCACCTGAACCAATCGCAATTAAATCATCTTCGGGTTGAATTACATCACCATTCCCGGTAACGATTAAGGATGCTTCTTCATTGGCAACCGCAAGCAGCGCTTCCAGTCTTCTCAATGCGCGGTCAGTGCGCCAGTCTTTAGCAAGTTCAACTGCGGCGCGAACCAATTGCCCATTGTAAGCTTCCAGTTTGGCTTCAAAGCGCTCAAACAAGGTAAAGGCATCAGCGGTTCCGCCAGCAAAGCCGGCAATAACTTGATCCTTGTACAAGCGTCGCACCTTACGTGCATTACCTTTCATGATGGTATTGCCGAGACTGACTTGACCATCTCCGCCTATTACAACGGTATTGCCCCTGCGGACAGAGAGAATGGTTGTTCCGCGATACTGTTCCACAAACGCCCCTTAATCTAGTTTTATTCAATTCACTGTGGTCATTGTGGGGGCCGGGCGTGAGATTTCAAGCTGAGCTTTAGCTGGCAATAACGCGTTTTCTTACCTGGGCATTGTAATTATGAGAGATTAAAGTACTGCGCGCTTTTGAGAGTTTAGAGCGGGAGGTGAAAGGACCAACAACCACGCGATGCCAGGTTTCTTTTTCCTTGATCGTGGCTTTTTCTATGCGTGCATCCATATTCAGTAAAATAAGTTCAGCGCGAACTTGTTCTGCATCGTCTATATCCTTGAAAGACGCGACTTGAAGCATGTATTCATAACTCGGAAGGGCTTCACCGGAAGTGGTGCTTCCAGCATCCTCCTCCGATACTTTTACTTCGGCGTCCCGAAGAAGTTTGGGGAAAGAAAAGGGAGATGAAGGCCTTTCAGGCAATTCAACCGCGGGTTTTGGGCTCTCCTCAGTTGAAAGAACATTTGCGAACGGCAATTCACTTTCAGTGGCATCTTCAACTTTCGATAGATGAAGCAAAAACATAATGAAAGCACCCAGCACACTGCCAGTAAACATCCAAACCCAAGCGGGTACGCGAGGTTCGTAATGTTTTCTCTGGGCCCCTGAACGGGATTTGCGCGCGTAGTCGTGAGCCATAAGTCGAAGGTGTTCCCAATGTGTGCACTATTGTAAACCATCAATACTGCAAGTGTATGCAATTTCATTAAAAAATTATCAATTTTTTCTATAAATATTAGTGGCTTAAATGGCTTTGTTAAAAAAATAATAAAGAAAGCAGAGTAGTTTGGGGAGCCACCTAAATTGTGTCGTAGGGATCAATATCAATGGACCAGCGCGTGCGTTTTGCGAGCGCATTATTGTAAATATGTTTCATGCTGAGATGAATACATTGATGAAGTTCAGATCGCGAAGGGCTGTAAACCTGCAATTGAAAACGAAAACGCTCCTGAATTTTTTCGATCGCTGAAGGGAAGGGCCCGAGTATCCTAAGAGCGTGGTTTTTGTTAGCGCTTTTGTTTTCCACCAGCGCTCGCTTCAGCAAGCGCTTAACCAGCCCCAACAATTCGAGCGCGTTCTCTGGCCTTTTTGATTCTGCTCGAAAGAGTGCGCTGTAGCAAAATGGAGGTAAAGAGGCAGTGCGACGCAAATCCAAAAGTTCTTCCGCAAAAGATGCATAGCCTTCCTGGGTAAGTTTTAGAAGCATAGGATGTTCAGGTTGCAGGCTTTGGAGTAACACTAAACCTTGGCTTTGCTCTCTGCCCGCACGCCCAGCAACTTGTGTCACCAATTGTCCCAAGCGCTCTAGCGAGCGAAAGTCAGGGTTCATCAACCCTTGGTCGGCATCCAAAATTACTACCAATTGCAGATTTTTCAGATGGTGGCCCTTTGCTAACATTTGGGTGCCCACAAGAATACAGGGCTTGCCTTCGTGTACCCTGTCAAGCAAATCCGAAAAATCATGTTTATTGCGAGTCGTGTCGCGATCAATGCGCAAGACGAGGGCACTGTTAAAGAGTCCCTCCAGACTCTCTACTACCTGTTCTGTGCCCACTCCCCGATGAAATAATTGCGCGTTACCGCAACTTGGGCATTGTTTGGGCACTGCTTTACGTGCATCACAATGGTGACAATGGAGCCTTGGAGGTGACTGATGCAAGGTCAGGTTCATTTCGCAGGCGTCACAGTGAGCATGCCATCCACAATGTTGACAATATAATAAGGGGGCGTAGCCTCGACGATTCAAAAACACCATCGCCTGTTTTCCTGCATTCAGGGTTTTCGCTATCTCATCTATCGCAACTTGTCCCAAGCCCCCAGAAGTAAGTGATTGCTTACGTAAATCAGAAATCTCCATTTTGGGCGCTTGTATTTCATTGGCTCTAGAGTCCAATTTTAAGTGTTGATAGCGTCCAGTAAGGGCGTTGTGTAAGCTTTCTAAAGAGGGCGTTGCTGTTCCAAGTACAATAGGAATCTTTAGCTGGCTGGCTCGATAGATACACAAATCACGAGCGGAATAACGAAAACCATCCTGTTGTTTGTAGGAAGCGTCATGTTCTTCATCAACAATAATGATTCCGAGTTGTTTGACGGGGGTGAGCGCAGATAGTCTGGTTCCAATAATGATTTGGGCGATACCTGATCTGGCTTTTTCCCAGCTTGCGGCGCGCTCAACTTCGCTGACTCGCGAATGTAGTTCAGCAATTTCGACATTGAAGCGAGAGTGAAAGCGCGAAAGCGTTTGCGGGCTTAGACCGATTTCAGGAATTAGAACCAGGGCTTGACTGCCAGAATTAAGGCAGCGCGCAATAAGCTGCATATACACTTCAGTTTTCCCACTGCCAGTGACACCTTCCAATAAATATGTTTGAAACCGGTGGAAGCGAATAATATCCACAGCTAATTTTTGCTGATGATTCAGTTGAGGAGCTTGTGAGGCAATAACCGGGCTATCGCTTGGAGCTTTGGGTATCTCTATCAAGGTTTCTTCTATCAACCCTTTATCAGCCAAGGCTTTGCACACAGCTTTACTGATACCCTTCTCTGCGAGTGCTTTTTCGCTAATGCTCGATTTTTCCAACAGTAATTGATGAAGGGACTGTTGTTTTTGGCTGCGTTTTAAGGCATCAATTGGCAAACCCTTGCCTTCTGTGGTGTGGCGCCAGGCGCGTTGTCGTAGATCAATGCGCGCTTCATTTTTTCGGTAGCGCAGCGGTAAAGCCGCAGCTAATATTTCTCCCTGTGCATGATGATAGTAACTTGCCGCCCAAGTACATAAGGCGATGAGTTCGGCTGTGAGCGCGGGATCATCCTCAAGCGTTTGTAAAATGGGTTTAACCCGGGATTCATCGTATTCGCTATGTTGTTGGTGTGAAATGATTATGCCAACCAGTTCTCGAGGACCAAAGGGCACGAGCACACGAGTACCTATTTCGCATTGGTCGGCACGCAGCGATTCCGGCATGCCGTACTCATAAAGCTCTGGCAGCGGCAGCGGGAGTGCAATTTTCAATATGGTCTTAAATCGGGCCATTGTGTTCTTTTTGGTTTCTGGTAGTATGCGCGCTCCCTGGTTAGGGGCTGCGTAAGATAATAGATGTACCGTGCTAGACACAAGATTTGGTGGCGGTGCACACAGACAATGAGATGACGATTATGCAATCTGATATTCAACCTAAATATGGCGAAATGACAGCCACATGCAGTTGTGGCAACGTGATCAAAACGCGTTCAACTATGGCTAAAGAAATCCACCTCGACGTGTGTTCTGAGTGTCATCCCTTCTACACTGGCAAGCAGAAAGTTGTAGACAGCGGTGGCCGAATTGATCGCTTCAACAAGCGTTTTTCTCGCCGCGGCTCAAAGTAAACAATCTTTAGTTAAATGCCTTTAACTACCATTTTTATTGCAGCGCTGCTTAATTTGAGCCGCGCTGTTTAATATCACTCTCAATTTCGATCAAAATATATTCTGATCAATAACTTCCTGTTCATCCCAGGGAGAACGGGCGCCTTGCCCAGAATCTTTTTGCTCTGGAACATTTTCACTGCGGAAAATTTCGAAAATTGCATCAGGATCATCAACTCGTGCTCTTTCACCCGTTTCCGGATTAATTTTGAGTGACACAATACCCTGGGGCTGTTCTCTGATGGTTTCAGGTTTTCCATCGAGTGCAACTTTCATAAAGTCCATCCAAATGGGTAGAGCGGCTGTTCCACCGTATTCGCGATTACCCAAGGGGGCATGCACATCAAAACCAATCCATGCGGACGCCACAACGTCACCGTTATACCCTGAAAACCACACATCATTTGGGCCATTAGTCGTACCGGTTTTACCCGCAAGGTCGTTGCGCCCAAGCTGGCGGGCACGTGTTCCTGTTCCCTGGCGAATTACATCTCGAAGCATTGAATCAATGATGTAAGCCACACGGTCATCCAATACCTTTTCTGCTTGTGGGTAGTCTTTGTCGCTCAGTATTCCGAGCCAATACTTGATCTCAAAAGGTAATTCAAAGGGATCATCTAAAAATTCATAGGGATCATTTGGCATGATTGTATCGGCTGTTTCCTCTACATTTTCGCCATCTTGCACACTTTCACTGTCCGAGTCTTCCGAAATAAGAGATTCAGTATTTTCTGTCAAACTTACTTCTGTATCGTCTTGGGCAGATTCTTCTTTGGATTCACATTCGCGGCAAACAGTAAGAGCTTGTTCAAGAAAAATCGTTTCACCTTCGAGATTATCAATACGTTGAATCAACCAGGGATTTACACGATAACCGCCGTTTGCAAAAACTGCATATCCAGAGGCGAGGTTTAAAGGGGTGACACTGAGGCTGCCCAAGGACAAGGACAAATCTCTGGGCATGTTGGTGGTATCAAATCCAAACTTAGCAAGATTATTTACGGTTTTGGTGACACCTATTGCCCTTAATACCCTGATAGAGACGAGATTTTTTGAGCCATAAAGCGCTTTTCTAAGTCGCGTTGGACCCGAAAAGGTATTGTTGTCATTGGTTGGGCGCCAGTCAGTTTCTAATTGTTCATCGTATTCAAAAACGATAGGTGCATCATTGATGACCGTTGCGGCAGTCATGCCGTGCTCCAGAGCGGTGGTGTAGATAAAAGGTTTGAAGTTGGAGCCGGGCTGACGTTCTGCCTGTGTAACACGATTGAAGTTGTTGTGGTGGAAATCAAAGCCCCCAACGAGCGCCAGAATCGAGCCATTGTCAGGTTTTAAGGCTACCAATGCTCCTTGAACGGAGGGTAGTTGTGAGAGCTGCCATTTTCCCTCGTCATCCGGCTTCAGGCGCACAACTTGGCCAAGCTGAAGCAATTCGTCTGGCGTTTTTGCTGCCGGATTACGAACATTTTCATTGACGTAAGGTCGAATCTTCGAAAGGTTTTCTTCCCAGGGGATTACAACTTCACTGGCATCAGCAAGCAAAAAAGTCACTTGGTCCTCAAGTATTTCTTTAACTGCCGCTGGAATTAAATTTGCGTAAGTCGGGATTGCTTCAAGCAGAGGTAGCCAAGCACTGTAATCATATGTGACATTGCCATCGTCATCTTCACTGCTAACAATTAAAGTGGTGTCAAATTCCTGCTCAGCACCGCGATATCCGTGACGTTCGTCGTACTCCATAATGCCATTCACCACGGCTTGCTGGGCAGTTTCCTGTAATTTACTGTCGATGGTTGTATAAATTTCGTAGCCATCTTTGTAGGCCGCTTGCCCAAATAACTCCACCGCCTTGGCTCGCGCCATTTCCGTGATATACGGCGCAGAAATATCCAGGCTTCTTCCATGTTGTTTTGCCGTAATTGGCTGAACGCTCGCCTCCTCGAATTGTGCTTGGTTTATGAATTTTTCCTCTAACATGCGGTTCAGCACATGGTTGCGTCTTTCCAACGCTCTTTCTGGATCATTAATGGCATTTTTGCTGGATGGCGATTGAAATGTCGCCGTGATCATGGCTAATTGTGCGAGATTGAGTTCATTGATACTTTTCCCGTAGTAAACCTGCGCCGCCGCTTCCACACCATAGGCACGTTTTCCGAGAAACATGAAATTACAGTACAGGGCCATGATTTCATCTTTAGAAAGTTCCTGTTCCAGTTTGCGTGCCAAGATAATTTCATTGAATTTTCGCGTGAACTCCTTGCGTAAATTTAAAAATACGTGACGGGTTATTTGCATGGTGATAGTCCCGCCGCCCGGGCCCTTGCGGCCGGTTTTAATGATATGAAAGACCGCGCGGGCAATACCTTTAAAGGACACCCCCGAGTGTTCATAAAAGTCTTCATCTTCGGTTGCGACGATGGCATTGATTAAATCTTGAGGAATTTGGTCAATACTGAGGGGGGCTCGCCGGTGTTCACCAATTTCCCCGATTAGTTTGTTATCAGCGGAGTATATTCGCAGGGGAGTTTCGAGTTTGACTTCTCGAATTGAGGCCACCGAGGGTAATTTCGGACTTAAATAGAGGTACATACCTGCTATGCTTGAAAGTGCGGCACCTGTGCCGGCTAGGCCTAGCCAGAGGCAGGTAATCAGTATTTTGGTTCTCTTTTTCATGGTTTTTAGCAGAAATGGTGATTAGAGGCGGTAATTCGCGATGAATTGCCATTATAAGACCTTTTTCACACTTTACATATGTAGTCTTATGTTGCAGGCTATACTTAAAGTGCTATAACATAAACATCAGCTAAGTTGCGGATATAGATAGAAAAATGGGATTCTTCGGTTTATTTGACAATAAGACCAAGCCGATGCTCGGCCTGGATGTAAGCTCCACGACGGTTAAGTTGTTGGAACTCAGTCGCCAGGGCGACAGCTACCGCGTCGAAAATTACGCCGTGCGTCCCTTGCCGCCCAACGTTGTTGTGGAAAAAAATATTAACGATGTGGATGCTGTAGCTCAGGTTGTTAAGGCTGTTGTGCAGTCTTCACGCACGAAGCTAAAGGACGCCGCAGTGGCTGTAGCCGGATCTTCGGTTATCACCAAGCTAATAGATATGCCCGGTGATCTAAGTGAAGATTCGATGGAGCTGCAAATTTCACTCGAAGCGGATCAGTACATTCCCTACCCGCTTGAGGAGGTGGCAATTGATTTTGATATTCAAGGGCCCTCTGCCAAAAACCCTGAACAAGTAGAAGTTTTGCTCGCTGCATGTCGCCGTGAGAATGTCGACATTCGTTCTTCAATGCTGGAATTGGCCGATCTCTCCCCAAAAGTGGTTGATGTTGAGGCCTATACCCTTGAAAGGGCATTCGCATTGATACAGGAGCAGCTCGAAGATCAAGAAGAGCAAGTCGTAGCGGTAGTGGATATCGGTGCGACTATGACGACCTTGAGCGTATTGGTCGATGGAAAAACGGTGTACACGCGCGAGCAGCTTTTCGGCGGTCGCCAATTAACTGAAGAAATTCAGCGTCGCTATGGTTTATCTGCTGAGGAAGCGGGCTTAGCAAAAAAACAAGGTGGCTTGCCAGATGACTACGAGCCAGAAGTGCTTGATCCCTTTAAAGAAGCAGTAGTGCAGCAAGTGACTCGTTCCTTACAGTTCTTCTTTTCATCGAGTCAATATAATGATGTCGATCATATAGTTTTGGCTGGCGGTGTATCGTCAATGGCGGGCTTGGCTGGGCTGATTGAGGAGAAGCTTGGTACAACTGCTACAGTGGCCAATCCTTTTGCCAATATGTCGATATCCTCTCGAGTTAATGCTTCCGCTCTGGCCAACGATGCCCCTTCGCTAATGATTGCCACAGGTTTGGCCTTAAGGAGTTTCGAATAATATGGCCAGAATAAATTTATTACCCTGGCGAGAAGAACACCGTCAGGAAAAGAAAAAGGAATTCGTTACTCAGTTAATTGGGATGTGCATTCTCGCGGCTCTCGTTTCGTGGGCGTGGATTCATTCGGTTAACAGTGCGATAGAAAATCAGGATCGACGTAATGGCACTTTGAAAAGTGAAATTAGCTTGCTGGATAAACAGGTTAAAGAAATCAAAGAGCTCAAGAAAAAGCGTAGAGAACTTCTTGAGCGAATGAAGGTGATTCAGGATCTACAGGGAACCCGTCCGGTCATAGTTCGTTATTTCGATGAGTTTGCCAGGTCTGTTCCCGACGGTGTATTTATTTTGTCACTTTCACGTAATAACAAAGTTATCAATATTCAGGGTGTGAGTGAAAGCAATAATCGTGTCTCGGATTTTATGAGACGTTTAAATGCATCTGAGTTTTTCGACTCGCCCAATTTAAAGTCAGTAACCGTTGCCCCAAATTTTGGTGATCAATCCAGTCGCTTCTCAATGCAGGTCAATTTAGTGCTGCCTTCTGCAAGTAAGGAGGATAACTAATATGGCAGATTTTCGACAATTTATCGATCAGCTTCAGGATTTTGATATTAATGATGTTGATTGGGATCGAATTGGTGTTTGGCCAGCCCCAGCGAGAATCTTTGTGGCGCTGTTAGCAGCAGCGTTAATTGTGTTTGCTGCTTTCTATTTTATTGTTAGAGACAAAAATGCCTCGCATGAAAGCAAAAAAGCAGAAGAGCAAACGCTACGAGAATCATTCGAGCGTAAGGCATTTGAAGCAGCTAATTTGGATCGCTACCGGGCACAAATGATTGAAATGGAAGAGTCTTTTGGCGCTCTGGTTAAACAATTGCCCAGCAGTACTGAAGTGCCGGGTTTGTTGGATGATATCGATGAAAAAGGGGTTCAAAGTCGATTAACCATAAAGAGCATTACCCCTCAGGCAGAGCGTGCGACAGAGTTTTATGTCGAGCTTCCTATTCAGATTGTAGTCAATGGTGGCTACCACGAATTTGGAACTTTTGTCAGTGGAATTGCCGGGATGCCCCGAATCGTGACCTTGCATGATTTTAATATAAAAGGCGCAGGCGAAGGAAATACCATGTTAACGATGGATATTCTCGCAAAAACCTATCGCTATAAAGCTCAGGAGAATTGATGATGCGTTTCATTTCTCTAAGTATAAAAATTTTGGTTTTAGCGAGTGCGTTGGGTGCGTGTTCTTTTGGCGGTGATAATGATGATTTGCAGGCCTTTATTCGGGAAGTTAAGGCAAAGCCTGCCGGAGTCATTGAACCGCTTCCCACTTTCAGCACCTATGAATCCTTTACTTACAGCGCTGCGGTGTTAAGAAGCCCTTTTGATCCTCCAGTGGATATCGCGATGCGTCGCCCCCAGGGCCGAAGCGGAGAAGATGTTAAACCCGACTTTAATCGCAAAAAAGAGTTTTTGGAGGGTTTTGACTTAACAGCAATTACCATGGTTGGAACCATCGAAAAAGGCGGCACGTTGTGGGCGCTGATTAAAGATGGTGCGGGGGGAATCCATTGGGTCACCGATGGCAATTATCTCGGTAAGAACCATGGGCGCATTGTTGCAACAAAAGAAAACCAAGTTGAATTATTAGAAATAGTGTCAGATGGGCTCGGTGCCTGGTTAGAAAGACCGCGAATACTCTCACTTTCTGAGAAGGATTTATAAGCATGTTTACTCAAAAAATAAAATTTTACCTGTTCCTTTTGCTGACGATGTGTTCCGGGTTTGCATATTGCGCAACCTTGCAGGACATAAAATTTGCGGAGCTGCCAGGGGAGCGTGCTGAAATTCGCCTCAGTTTTGACGACGTGCCAAGTGAGCCGGAAGGATACACAATCGAGCAACCCGCAAGAATTGTCTTGGACTTTGCTAATGTCACGAATGGCTTGCCTGAAAAGAAATACACCATGTCAGTTGGGGAAGTATCCAGTGCGGTTGTACTCGAAGGGGGAGGTCGAACTCGCCTGATTGTCAATTTGGACGCAGCGGTTCCCTATTCTGCGCGCATAGAAGGTATAGAGTATGTGGTAGAAGTTGGCGCAGAGTCCGGAGCAGCAGCCTCTGTTGAGGTGACGCAGCAGCCTGAATTTATGCAGTCTACTCAAACAACAACACAAACTATTGGTGCGGGGAATTCAGGTATTACAAATATTGATTTCCGTCGAGGTGAAGTGGGTGAAGGTAAGGTAATAGTTTCACTGTCCGATCCAGGAATTTCAATTGATGTAGAGGAAGTGGCCAGCGGTATAGAAATCAGATTCCTGAAAACAGACTTACCAGAACAGCTTCGACGTAAGTTGGATGTCTTGGACTTCGCTACGCCAGTTTCAATGTTGTCTGCACAGAAAGAAGGTGCGGCTGCTCTGATATCGATTGATACCACTGGAGATTATGATTATTTGGCCTACCAGGCAGACAATGAGTATGTGGTGAGTGTAAAACCCCTTACTCCTGCAGAAATTGAAGAGAAGGAACGCGCATTTCAATATGTGGGTGAAAAGCTTTCTCTCAACTTTCAGGATATTCAGGTTCGCTCTGTTCTGCAGTTAATTGCTGATTTTACAGACTTAAATTTAGTTGCCAGTGACACAGTGTCCGGTAGCATTACTCTGCGACTTGAAAATGTTCCTTGGGATCAGGCCTTGGATATCGTTTTAAAAACCAAGGGTTTGGACAAGCGCCAAATGGGTAATGTTTTGATGGTTGGTCCTGCAGCGGAAATAGCTGAAAGGGAGCGCCAGGAAATCGAGACGAAAAAGCAACTGCAGGAACTTGCTCCTTTGCGTACCGAGTACATTCGAGTGCGCTATGCTAATGCGCGTGAACTTTTTGGCCTATTTATGGAGTCTGGTCGCGGTGCACAAGGCGGTGCTGGTGGACAAGGGGGCCAAAATGGAAGAGTCAGTACTGGAAGTATATTGTCAGAGAGGGGGTCGGCAATTGTTGATGAGCGGACCAATTCTATAATTTTGACTGATACTGAAGAGAAAATTGTTCAGTTCCGTAGGTTGATAGATCAAATTGATGTTGCGATTCCGCAGGTCATGATTGAGGCACGTATTGTTATCGCCAATACAAATTTTAGGCGGGAGCTAGGGGTCAGAATTTCTGGTGCGGGTATAGCTGAGACTTCTGCAAATACCGGTGTGCCTGGTGATGTAGATGGGCTTTCAGTAACTGGTCGACTTGAAGGGGCGTTTTCTGATTCTGGTTCCTTGCAAAGCATCTATCCAACGGGTCCATTTGAATTACAGGATCAAACGATGGTAGATCTGGGCGTATTCAACCCAGCTGGGGCGCTTACCTGGAGTCTTATATCAAGTGATTTTCTTTTGGGCATGGAATTGAGTGCGCTTGAAACCTCCGGCTATGCAGAAATTGTAAGCCAACCCAAAGTGATTACGGGTGATAAGCAACCTGCTTCAATTGAGTCTGGTACTGAAATTCCTTACCAAGAAGAGTCTGCAAGCGGCGGCACGACCACCACATTTAAAGAAGCGGTATTAAAGCTGGATGTTACACCGCAAATCACGCCGGATAATCGTGTCATTATGGATTTGCAGATCACTCAAGATTCGATTGGCGATATTGACTTGGCGAGTGGTATTCCCATTCTTGATATTACACAATTAGAAACCCAGGTATTGGTTCCAGATGGTGAAACAGTTGTGCTGGGTGGGATTTATACTGTCACTTCAGTGAACTCTGTTTCAAAAGTGCCCCTGCTCGGTGATATACCGGTTGTTGGCAATTTATTTAAAAACAAAGAGCGCCGTGAAGATAAAAGAGAAATCTTGATATTCATCACACCTCGCATCATGGATCACAATATTACCAACTAACTATCTGTGGCTTATCTTATCGTGCTTGTCGGCCCCATGGGGGCCGGCAAATCTACCATCGGTAGAATGTTAGCGGGCCGTCTAAACACCTCATTTGTCGACACTGATTTCCTTATTGAAGAACGAACAGGTGCCGATATCCCTTGGATATTTGACGTGGAAGGGGAAGAGGGTTTCCGCAATCGCGAAGCTTCTGTTTTAAAGGAAGTGCTGGAGGAAAACGATGCGGTTGTAGCTACCGGTGGTGGAATTGTGCTCAGAGAAGAAAACCGCTCAGCATTAAAAAAAGTAGATCATAGAATTTATCTCTCTGCTGGCATTGATCAACTGGTTGAGCGAACCTGTAAGGATAAAAAACGCCCCTTGCTGCAGGTTGAAAACCCCCGTGAGAAGATAGAAGAACTTCTCGCATTTCGAGATCCCCTGTATCGCGAAGTTGCAAGCCACATAGTAAATACTGATAATCGCAGTCCACGCAGTGTGGTTGCGGAAATCATTAATCTCCTCTAATTTCTTTGAGAACTATATGCGAAAGATTACTGTGGAATTGGGTGATCGTTCCTATCCTATTTTTATTGGAAAGGGGATCTTGCAGGACGTGTCTTATTTTCTTCCCTGGATTAAATCTCAACAACTTATGTGTGTTACCAATAGCACACTAGCTTCCCTTTACCCTCAAAGTTTTAAACACTTATCAGGCAAAATTGGCAAAGTGGATCAGGTCGTGTTGCCGGATGGTGAAAAGCATAAAAACCTGGAAACATTGAATCTTATTTTTGATGCTTTATTGCAAAAAAAACATAATCGATCGACCACACTATTGGCTTTTGGCGGGGGTGTAGTAGGAGATATGACGGGTTTCGCAGCGGCCTGCTATCAGAGGGGTGTAGATTTCATTCAAGTTCCAACTACTTTGTTGTCCCAGGTAGATTCCTCAGTTGGAGGAAAAACTGGTGTAAATCATGTGCTAGGCAAAAACATGATTGGAGCCTTCCATCAACCCAAATGTGTTGTGATTGATACTGATATTCTAAAAACTTTGCCTGATCGTGAACTGTCGGCTGGGATGGCCGAAGTCATTAAATATGGCTTAATAGCGGATTATGATTTTTTTGTTTGGTTAGAGCAGAATATTGAAAAGCTCATGGGTCGGGATGATGAAGCACTGGCTACCGCTATTCAAAGATCGTGTGAAATAAAAGCGGATGTGGTTGCAGCAGATGAGCGAGAAGGCGGTGTGCGTGCCATTCTGAACCTGGGTCACACCTTTGGGCATGCGATAGAAGCTCATCAAGGCTATGGAAATTGGTTGCACGGTGAAGCGGTTGCTGTTGGAATGATGCTGGCTTGCAGGATGTCAAATAAGTTGGGTTGGATTGATGATGATATTGTTGATCGTGCACGTACATTAATTCGTGCTGCAAACCTTCCGGTGGAAGCACCGCACAATATGAATTCAGCTGATTTTTTAGATTATATGAGTGTTGACAAAAAAGTTTTGGATGGCAGCCTTCGCTTGATACTGCTTAAAGCCTGCGGAAAAGCGGTTGTCAGTCAGGACTTCGAACAGCAAGCGCTAATGTCGACACTTCCAAATTGAGGGTGCAAAGACACATCGGTGATCCACATGGATAAATCCGAAAATTCAGAAATCTCAGATTCCAGGAAGGCCTATTACGCCACGCCAGGTTGCGAGGGATTAATTCAGCAAATCATGCATCTGCTTCGTTTTGGTGAGGGGCTGCCGGTGGTGCAGGCTGGGTTGCAAGCAGGAAAGTCTGCTATGGCTGCAGAGCTGGCTCATCGAATGGAAGATTGTCATTATCTTTCACATATTGGTTGTAGCGTCGACCAGGATATTTCAACACTTCTTGAAAACATCGTCACTTCATTTGATTTGTATGATGGCTACGGAGGGTTGACAGCAGGAGAAAGTCTCGCGTGTTTAAGGAAATTCGTCACCCAGCTAACAGAAAGTAAGCAGCTCGCCATTTTCATTCTTGATGACGCTCACTTGATGGAGACGCAAAGCCTTGGAGCAGTGTTGAGTTTGCTGCAAGGTAATAATTTCCCCGGTTACGGTTTACATATGGTGTTTTTCTCTACGCCGGGTTTGATAGATCGTATCGATGAAATGGCTATGCTGGATACGCCGGTATACGATTTTGAGATTCCTCTTTTTTCACCTTCAGAATTATCCGGGTTTCTGAAAAAGCGTTTTGCAAATGATGGCAAATTCAGCGCAAATGACGTGCAAAATTTTTGGAGCCAATCGTTGGGTTCCCCGGGAGTTGCACTAAATCTGGCCTTGAATAGTTGGCGTGAAGATGAGGACGGAGTAAGTGAAACGCTGGCAGGTTTGGGGAAAATACCAAAAGCACATTTAGCCGCGCTAGCGCTTTTGGTAGGTATCTTGATATGGGCTGGATTCGCTAGAAAAAGCGATATACCAACTGATTCAGAACCGTCATCTGCGATTGTCGAGAAGAAACTGGAAATTCCGATAGAAAAAGAGGAAAAATATGAAGCATCCGAAGCCAATCTTCCTGAGAGAGATGCTCCGCAGCAAGTTGAAGTAAGAGAAAACCCCGCTCAACAACCAGAAGATCAGGCTGTACCAAAGATGTCAGTTGAAGTGGTTGAGCCGGAGCCTCAAGATCCATTGGTATTGGATAGTCCGGAAGTAGAAAACACTGCTGAACCAAAAGCAGAGGTAGTGACAAATACACCGATTTCTACTCCGTCTACGACTCAGTCAGAAAACATGCCAAAATCAGTGGAGCCGCCAAAGGATTTTACACCTGACGAATTATTTCTTATGGATCAGTCGCCGCAGATGTACACATTGCAAATTATTGCGGCGAGTCGAAAAGATGCACTAATACAGTTCATGGATGAGCAAGAAAATAAAAATGATCTGTTTTTGTACCTGGGAAGAAGAGAAGGTAAAGCTTGGTATGTTGTGGTAACGGGTATATTTACATCTCGACAAGCAGCTCAGGAAGCCATTAGCAGTTTACCATTGAACCAAAAGAAAACCGGCCCCTGGCCGAGAAGCCTTTCAGACATCCAACAGGAGATCGCGGCGAATCGCAACAAATAGAAGAAGTTAGGCGATTTTTATTGCGTGAGTGGATAAGTAGAATCTATTTTCCCCTTGCCAACCCCCATATCAGCAGTTAACATTCTGCGCCCGCAATAACCAAGCCCCTCTTCCTCAGGGGCTTTTTTGTCCTTGGGGGGGCAATTTGTAACAAAATCAGCGAAAGGGGAAGGATAGTTGCATCTCTCTAATTCGCATCATGTTCAACCTGGAAGCATCAAGTGAAACGCCTATGAATAAAGGTCTATACCAACTCGACGAGTTCAAAGATAACTGTGGTTTCGGTCTAATTGCACATTTGAAGGGCAGGCCGAGCCATAAGTTGTTACAAACGGGTATTGAAGCGCTGACCTGTATGACTCATCGTGGAGGCATTGCCGCCGATGGTAAAACCGGTGATGGCTGTGGCTTGTTGATTCAAAAGCCTGACAGTTTTCTTAGATCTATTGCTAAAGAAGAAGGCTTTGAGCTTTCCAAAGTTTTTGCTATTGGCTCCTTGATGTTGAGTCGTGATCCTGAAAAAGCCGGGACTGCCAAAAAGATATTGGCAGAGGAGCTTGCCGCCCAAGGTTTGGTAGATATCCATTGGCGTGCAGTGCCTGTGGATCCAGCCTGTCTCGGCCCAATCGCCAAAGAAACACTTCCTGAATTTGTCCATCTGTTTGTCAATTTTGATGGTGAAGACTCTCCCGAAGTTGAAGCTCGCTTGTATATCGCAAGACGTAAAGCAGAAATAAGACTGGCGAAAGACACAAGTTTTTATATAGCAAGTTTGAGTTCCAAAGTATTGTCCTACAAAGGGCTAATGATGCCCGTGGATTTGCCTAAGTTTTATCTTGATCTCGCAAACGAGAAACTGGAAACCGCCATTTGTGTTTTCCATCAGCGTTTTTCAACCAACACCATGCCACGTTGGCCTCTGGCGCAACCTTTTAGGATGTTGGCTCACAATGGTGAGATCAATACGATCACAGGTAATCGAAACTGGTCTGTTGCTCGTAGCAAGAAATTTCAGAACCAATTTATTCCGAAAGTAGACGAGATTGTTCCGCTCGTGAACCGCACAGGTTCAGATTCCTCGAGTCTCGATAACATGTTGGAATTACTGCAAATTGGAGGAATGGAATTGCACCGCGCAATACGCATGCTGGTGCCGCCTGCTTGGCAAAATGCTGAGCATATGGATGACAACTTGCGTGCATTCTATGAATACAACTCCATGCACATTGAGCCCTGGGATGGTCCTGCAGGTTTAGTGTTGACTGACGGTCGTTATGCTGTGTGCACTCTGGATAGAAATGGTTTACGTCCATCTCGCTGGGTGATGACTGATGATGACATTATTACCGTCGCTTCTGAAATTGGTGTGTACCGATACAAACCCGAAAACGTGGTTGCCAAGGGACGTTTGGGGCCAGGGCAAATACTTTCTGTAGACACAGAAAAAGGCGAGTTGCATCACACCAAAGAAATTGACGAATTGTTGAAGTCGAGCAAGCCTTACAAAAAATGGATGGCAGAGCATTCTTCCCGAATCGAAAATGAGACTCCTAATTCGGCTTTGGTGAATAGCCTAACGGAAGATGACGTAAAAACAGCCATGAAAATGTTTCAGGCGAGTTTTGAAGAGCGCGATCAGGTGATGCGACCACTGGCAGAAGATGCTCAGGAAGCCGTAGGGTCTATGGGTGATGACACACCGATGGCAGTTTTGTCGAATAAACATCGCAGTGTATTTGATTATTTTAGGCAGCAATTTGCACAGGTTACAAATCCGCCGATCGATCCTTTGCGTGAAGCGATTGTTATGTCTCTGGAAACCTGTTTGGGACGTGAACTATCAGTTTATGATGAGACGCCTGCCCATGCTGATCGAATTATTTTAAAAAGCCCTGTGCTGTCAATTGAAAATTTTCAAGCAATAAAAAATATTCAAAGGGACAGTTACAAGCATAAAGTGTTTAGCCTCTTATATGACGCCGATACCTTAAAGTTAAAGCAAGCAATAGAGTTGTTAACAGAAAATGTCGTCAATGCTGTTAAAAAAGGCACAACACTCATTGTATTAAGTGATGCCAATCTAAAAGAAGGTTTGCTGCCTATTCATGCTTTGCTCGCGACCGGAGCGGTACACCATCGATTAACTCGAGAAGGCTTACGTTGTGATGCGAACATCATTGTAGAAACGGGGACTGCGCGAGACTCTCACCATATTGCGGCCTTAATTGGATTCGGTGCAACTGCCGTATATCCGTGGTTGAGTTATCACATACTCAACGATTTAATCAGTTCTGGAGAAATTCAGCTCGATTATCAACAGGCTTATAAGAATTACCGCAAGGGTATTAGCAAAGGCCTCCTGAAAATTCTGTCAAAAATGGGAATCTCTACAGTTGCATCCTACCGTGGTGCGCAATTATTTGAGGCTGTGGGATTATCCGAAGATGTTATTGATATCTGTTTTGATGGTACGGCTAGCAGGATAAAAGGCAGCGATTTTTCAGTCTTGGAAGCTGATCAAAAAGCTGTGGCAAAAGAAGCTTGGAAAAAAAGAAAAAATATTCAACCGGGTGGTCTTCTGAAATATATGCACGGCCAGGAATACCACGCCTTCAATCCCGAGGTGGTGCAAACCTTACAACAGGCGGTGCAAAGCGGCGACTATAAGATTTGGAAAAAATACGCCGAACTGGTAAATAATCGTCCGGTTGCAACGCTGAGAGATTTGTTGAAAGTAAAAGATACTGCATCGTCGATTTCAATTGATGAGGTTGAGAGTATCAGTGACATTATTCCACGCTTTGATTCGGCGGGGATGTCTTTGGGTGCTTTAAGTCCTGAAGCGCATGAAGCTTTGGCAGAAGCGATGAATACCTTGGGTGGTCGCTCGAATAGTGGCGAAGGTGGGGAAGATCCTGCGCGCTACGGCACAATTCGTATGTCAAAAATAAAACAGATTGCTTCTGGGCGTTTTGGTGTGACCCCTCATTATCTGGTTAATGCCGAAGTGCTACAAATTAAAATTGCCCAGGGTGCAAAACCTGGTGAAGGCGGACAATTACCGGGTAAAAAAGTTAATGATTTAATTGCGCGTTTGCGTTACTCCGTACCGGGCGTAACACTTATTTCTCCACCGCCTCATCACGACATTTACTCAATCGAAGATTTAGCTCAGTTAATCTACGATTTAAAGCAAGTTAATCCTTCTGCTTTGGTTAGTGTAAAGTTGGTCGCACGTCCTGGTGTTGGAACTATTGCCGCCGGCGTCGCCAAGGCCTACGCCGATTTAATTACTATTTCAGGTTATGACGGTGGTACTGCAGCAAGCCCACTGACATCTATTCGTTACGCAGGCTCACCCTGGGAGTTAGGTTTGTCAGAAACGCATCAAACTTTAAGAGCCAATGATCTCAGAGGCAAAGTGCGCATTCAAACAGACGGCGGATTAAAAAGCGGATTGGATGTAATCAAAGCTGCAATATTAGGGGCGGAAAGTTTTGGTTTTGGCACAGCCCCAATGGTGGCCTTGGGTTGTAAATATTTGCGAATTTGTCATTTAAATAATTGCGCGACCGGAGTCGCGACACAGCAAGAAAGACTGCGAAAAGATCACTATATAGGTACTGTGGAAATGGCAATGAATTTCTTTAAATTCGTTGCTCAAGAAACGCGAGAGTGGATGGCAAAACTCGGTGTGCGCAGCTTGTCTGAATTAATCGGCCGTGTTGATTTATTGGAAGCATTTGAAGGAAATACCGAAAAACAAAAGTTACTCGATCTGTCACCTATTTATCACACGGATGCTTTGTTAGAAAGCAAGCCGCAGTTTTGTCAGGTTAGTCGCAATGCGCCCTGGGATAAAGGTGAAATGGCAGAAAGGATGGTTGCTGAAGTTCTGCCAAACATCGAGGCAAAAAAAGCGGGCGAATTTAATTTCACAATTACAAATTGTGATCGCTCAATAGGTGCGCGAATTAGCGGGGAAATTGCTAAGCGTCATGGCAATGATGGCATGAATGGCAGTCCGCTAAAAATTAACTTGCGGGGAGTTGCAGGTCAGAGTCTTGGAGTATGGAATGCCGGTGGACTGGAACTGTATTTAGAAGGTGATGCCAATGACTATGTGGGTAAAGGCATGGCCGGTGGTAAAATTGTGATTAGGCCACCTCGCGAATCCAAATTCCAAAGTCAGCAAACTAGCATAATGGGAAATACCTGTTTGTACGGAGCAACAGGGGGAATGCTGTTCGCCGCTGGCCGCGCAGGAGAGCGCTGTGGTGTTCGCAATTCTGGGGCGCATGTTGTAGTCGAAGGCGCTGGAGACCATTGTTGTGAATATATGACTGGCGGTGTGGTCACAGTACTTGGAAAAACCGGAGTTAATTTCGGTGCGGGTATGACTGGTGGAATTGCTTACGTTTATGATCAGGAGAATAATTTCTCGATGAAACACAACAAAGAATCGGTTGAAGCTATTTCTCTGGATGATGCTCGCGTGAGTGAGCACAAAAGTCATTTGCGTTCAGTGATTGAAGAATATGTAGCTGAAACAGAAAGTCAGTGGGGTGCCAGTATTTTGAAAGATTTTGATAACCTGGTGTCTTCATTCGTTTTAGTTAAACCCATCGCGGCAGATTTGGCGAGTTTATTAAAACGTGCCAATGCGCGTGCAGCTTGAGGAGTTCCTGGCTATGGGTAAACGATTAAACAACAATTTTCAGTTTTTGGATGTTAGCCGACAAGATCCTGATAAAAAGGACATGCAAACACGCACGCATCAATTCGTTGAAATTTATCAGCCCTATTCGGATGAGCAGGTTCAAGGTCAAAGCCATCGCTGTCTTGAATGCGGCAATCCCTACTGTGAATGGAAATGTCCAGTTCATAATTTTATTCCGAACTGGTTAAAACTGATTAGTGAAGGCAATGTTATTGAAGCAGTTGAGCTGAGTCATGAAACGAATTCATTGCCTGAAGTGTGTGGCCGAGTGTGTCCGCAGGATCGTTTGTGTGAGGGAGCTTGCACTTTAAATGATGGTTTTGGTGCAGTCACAATAGGAAATGCAGAAAAGTATATCACCGATACTGCGTTCGCCTTGGGCTGGAAGCCCGATATGTCTAAGGTGGTCGCAACGGACAAAAAGGTTGCCGTTATTGGTGCTGGGCCCGCAGGTTTGGGATGTGCTGATGTGTTGGTAAGAAATGGCGTTAAGCCAGTGGTTTTCGACCGTTACCCTGAAATTGGCGGACTGTTAACATTTGGAATTCCTGAATTTAAATTAGAAAAGTCTGTGATGGTAAAACGTCGCGAAATATTTACAGAGATGGGTGTTGAATTTCGCTTAAACACAGAAATCGGTAAAGACATCAGCATGGAAGCATTGCTGGAAGAATACGATGCGGTGTTTATGGGAATGGGAACTTACACTTATATGAAAGGTGGGTTTCCTGGAGAAGATTTACCTGGTGTTTACGATGCACTTCCATTTTTAGTTGCAAATGTAAATCGCAACCTGGGTTTTGAAAAAAATGCCTCAGATTTCATCAGTGTAAAGGATAAACGTGTTGTGATATTGGGCGGTGGAGATACCGCGATGGATTGCAATCGAACTTCAGTTCGACAGGGTGCGAGTAGTGTGGTTTGCGCTTACAGGCGTGATGAAGAAAATATGCCGGGCTCACGTCGCGAGGTGCAAAATGCAAAAGAGGAAGGCGTACAATTTTTGTTTAACCGACAACCTATTGAGATCGTCGGAAACGGAAAAGTAGAAGGTGTAAAAGTAGTCACCACTGAACTGGGTGAGGCAGATGAAAACGGTCGCCGAAGACCCATTGCTGTTGAAGGAAGTGAAGAGGTGTTACCTGCCGATCTTGTGTTGATCGCCTTTGGCTTTAAACCAAATCCGGCACCCTGGTTAGAAAACCATGGCATAAAGGTAAATAACTGGGGTGGGATAGAAGCGCCGGAGCAGCAAGAGTTTAAATTTCAAACTTCAAATCCAAAAGTGTTTGCTGGTGGTGATATGGTTCGCGGTTCAGATTTAGTTGTGACCGCAATCTGGGAAGGGCGTGAAGCTGCTCAGGGCATATTGGACTATCTGGACGTTTAATCAGAAACAAGCGAAAAAAATAAATGGCTGAATTAAAAAATGATCGCTTCTTGCGGGCCTTGGCTCGTCAACCGGTAGACCTCACACCTGTCTGGATGATGAGACAAGCGGGGCGTTACTTGCCAGAATATCGTGCAACACGAACTAAAGCGGGTGACTTTATGGGTTTATGCACAAATCCTGAGTTAGCCTGCGAAGTGACCCTGCAACCACTGGAACGTTATGCTCTGGATGCGGCGATATTGTTTTCCGATATTTTAACCATTCCCGATGCTATGGGTTTGGGTTTGTATTTTGAGACCGGGGAAGGCCCAAAGTTTAAGAAGCCACTGCAAGGGGCCAAAGACATTGAAGCACTTAAAGTTGTGGATACCGAGAAGCAGCTGCCCTATGTGTTGGATGCCGTGAAGCTAATTCGCAAAGAGCTGAATGGTCGAGTACCTCTGATTGGCTTTTCCGGCAGCCCCTGGACCTTGGCAACCTACATGATAGAGGGCGGATCCAGTCGCGACTTCCGCAAGACCAAAGCGCTCATCTACAATGAACCAGAATTGGCTCTGCATTTGCTGAACATCTTGGCAGATTCCGTTACAAATTACCTCAATGCGCAGATTCAGGCTGGCGCCCAAGCTGTTCAAATTTTTGATTCGTGGGGCGGCGCACTTGCACATAATGCTTATTCCCGGTTTTCGCTAGAGCCAATGAAGCGAATTGTGTCGAATTTAGTCCGGGAGCATGAAGGCCGGCAAGTTCCGGTAATCCTGTTTACCAAGGGTGGTGGCTTGTGGTTGGAAGCAATGGCAGGTTCGGGTGCCGATGCTTTGGGATTGGATTGGACGGTGGATATTGGATCAGCGCGCGCGCGCGTGGGTGGCAAAGTTGCGTTACAGGGTAATATGGATCCAGCAATTTTGTACGCCACTCCTGACAGAATACGTGAAGAAGTCGCGGCCATTCTGGAATCTTACGGCTCAGGTGAAGGGCACATATTCAATCTTGGGCATGGGATTACACCCGAGGTAGACCCTGCCAATGCCGGCGCATTTATTGAAGCGGTTCACGAACTATCTGAGAAATATCACACATAGTCACATTAAGTCGTTCAAAATGTGTCCGACTATCAAAATTTAATCCCTTTTATCCCCAAAAGCATCGCGCTGGGCGGGCAATGGCTTATAATTTGTGGGCTGGGGGTTGACATGGAACGCTTGGGCTGAAGTGAACAAGACCTGCCGTCGATGAGCCAGTTGAATTAATAAGTTAAGTTAAGTGAAGTTGAGGACGTTACCTTTGGGAATAAAACAGGTAAGAGTTAATGTTAATGAATTGACTGTTGGGATGTTTGTCTCCGGCCTGGATCGGCCGTGGACGCAAACACCATTTCCTCTCCAGGGCTTCTATATTCGTGATATTGATGAAATCAAGGAGCTCAAGGTTCATTGTAATTTTGTTTATATTGATGTCGCCAAGGGATCCGCCCCCGTCAAGACCAACCTTCGAAAACTCACTTCAGGCGGTACCAAAGAAAACCGGAGACTAGCGCGCGCAGCCGCCAAAGCGCCAGTTGTTGATGTCGCACCACTAAAAATACGCCGTGACGTATATCGGGAAGTGGCGCCAATTGAAAATGAGATAGGCCGTGCCCGTGAACTGCATTTGCAGGTTTATCAAGCGGTAACCGATGTGATGGAGCAAGTGGATGCAAATCATCACAATATTCCTGTTCAGGAAACCAAGCGTGTTGCCAGTCACATGGTGGATAGCGTCATTCGCAGCCCGGATGCCTTTACCTGGTTAAGCCGGGTGAGAGAAAAAGATCAGTACACTTACAGCCACGCTGTGAGGTCTGCAGTATGGGCAATATTATTTGGTCGACATATTGGATTACCTAAAGCGGAATTGGATGTGCTGGCAATGGGTGTTTTGTTAAAAGATATTGGTAAAACACGCCTGCCAAAACATTTATTGGAAACAAAAGAAAAAAATAAAACGGAAAAGGAAGCCTACGAAAAATTCGTAGACTACGGGGTTGATATTCTTCGCAAATTGCCAGATGTAAAACCTCGTGTAACATCAGTCGTTAAAACGCACTGTGAACGTGTTAACGGTAGTGGATTTCCTCAGCATCTGCGTGGAGACAAAATACCCCTACTCGGAAAAATTGCAGGTATCGTGACGTTTTACGATGAAACGATTAATCCACGTGGGCGCACACAACCCCTTTCACCTTCAAAAGCTGTTGCAAAACTTTATGAACTGAGAGAAATTGAATTTCAGGAAGAGTTGGTTGTTGAATTTATTCGTGCAATTGGTCTTTATCCCACTGGGACATTAGTTGAGTTGTCTACGGGTGAGGTGGGCGTTGTTGTTGAACAGAATTTTGATCGACGACTTAAACCCAAAGTGATGGTTGTTGTTGATGCCTACAAAGAACACTTGTACGAACCTTTCTTGCTTGACCTCGCTGCTGATGAAAAAGAAAAGCAAGCGAAGCTGGATTCTGGAAAATTTTCAATTGGCGAAATTGAGCGTATTGAAATCGTACAAGATCTTGAGCCGGGTGCGTATGATATTGATATAGTGTCAATCAGAGATTCTTATATTAATAAGAAAAGCAGTAAAGGTTTGTTGTCGTTATTTAAACGCAAAGGGCTTAAGCTGCCCGGATTTTCCTGATTGCGGTGCAATTTGCACGCGTTCAGTTTAGATCCAGCTTCCTATAGATTCTCCCATTCTTACTGAAGAGCCCGGCATTAGCTTGTTGTTCCAGTTTATTTTTCCTGACGGGAACAAAAGAATTGCAGTGGAACCGAGTCTAAAACGACCTAACTCTTCACCTTTTTTAAACTGAAATTCCTTGCTGTTGTAGGTTTGAGTTTGTACTTTGCGAGTGCCTGGTGTTAAAAGGCCCGCCCAGCTTGTTTCAATTGAGGCGACAATCATGGCGCCGACCATGATGACGGCCATTGGGCCGTGATTTGTTTCAAATATTTTCACCAACCTCTCATTGCGAGCAAATAATCCAGGGATATGATTCGCAGTTGTATTATTAACCGAGAAAAGTTTTCCTGGAATATGTAGGGTTTCTTTTAATGTTGCGTCGCTCGGACAATGGACTCGATGATAATCTTTAGGTGCAAGATAGATAGTTGCAAAACTTCCGTTTTGAAATGTTTCTGTAAATTTATCGGAACCCAGTAAGGCATCCAGTGAAAAATTATGGCCTTTCGCCTGGAATATTTTGTCACTATCTATTTTTCCAATTTGACTGATCGCACCATCGGCGGGGCAGGCTATATGGGTTTCTTCTTGGCAAATAATACGCGCACCTGGTTTCAGTGCACGCGTAAAAAAGGTGTTAAAGTTTTTGTAGTCTTCTGCTCGATTCTTTTCGGCTTCCTCTAAATTTACGTCATAGTATTTGGCAAAGCGGCGAATAAAAAAATTCTTCCACCAGGAAATTTCTGATTCTGCCAGAAAGCCTGCTAAACGAGAAATGAGATGTTGAGGAGCGACTTTTTGGAGAAAAATAAAAAGTGCTTCGGTCAAGAGGAGCTATCCTCCACCGGGGTTGCGGGGAGATTTCCCCATTCCGCCCACGATCCTGGATAAGCACGAATATTGAATCCGAGAATTTTACCTAACATGTAAGTAAAACCTGATCGATGATGTGTTTGACAATGAGTAATAATGTTTTGTCCTCGGCGAATTCCTAGCATACCTAAACGCGCTTCTGCATCTTCCCGTATACGATAGTTTTTATCGGGATCCATCAAGCTTGTCCATTCACAATTGATCGCACCGGGTATATGCCCTCCACGCGCTGCCAGTATTTTTTCACCGCGATATTCTTCAGGGCTGCGTGCATCCCAAATGGTTACATTTTCGTGTTCCAACAAATTCAACAGTTCCTGAACATCAACTTGTGCGTCGCCATCAATTTTGATTTTAGGCGAAGTCGGTTCCACACTATTTTCGTCTGTTTCAACTTCCATACCCGCAGCTCGCCAAGCGAGGATTCCGCCGTTTATGTAGCTGTAATTTTTGTGCCCAATTACGTCCAAAGTCCAAATAAAACGACCCGCCCAACCGCCACCTTCATCGTCATAAACAAAGAAATGTGTGTCTTGGTTCATTCCGAGATAACCGAATATGCGTTCAAGGTGTGTAATGTCAGGCAATAAGCCAGGAACAGGGGGGCGACTGAGCGTTAAGGTTTGGGCAGGTAAATGAATGGCACCGGGAATATGTCCATACATATAGGATTGTTCAGAGCACAAGTCAACAATGCGTGCATTCTCGTCCGCATAATTGGCTAACTCTTCTGGCTCAATCAGTATTGGGATGCTCATTGTGTCACTACTTTTTTCACTACCGTGATTTACCCTTTTTAATATCCACTTCATTGAGGGTATTTATTATGCGTTTATAACTGTCCATACGCCATTTGTACAGCAAACCCGTATTCAAAGCCTCTTTAACACCGCAATTTGGTTCACTATCGTGTTGGCAATTGCGAAATTTACAATTTAGTGCGTGCTCTCTTATATCGATGAAGCCGTGTAGTACGTCGTCTGCGTCAAAATGCCAAAGGCCAAACTCTCTAATACCTGGCGAATCTATGCAAACACCACCAGACGAAAAGTGGTAAAGCTGTGAATGAGTGGTTGTGTGTTTGCCCTTGGCCATCACTTCAGATAATTCACCTATGCGCACATTTTCATGGGGAAGCAATTTTTTGATGACAGATGATTTTCCGACACCTGATTGACCAACAAAAATAGAAGTCTGGTCGTTTAAATAATCTTCCAGGATGTTTAAACCAGTGCCAGTGTGCGCTGATACTTCCAAAACCCTATATCCAATGTGTTTATACGCTTGAATTAAATTGCTGAGTTCTTCAAATGCTTGATTCTTGATAAGATCGGATTTATTTAGAAGTAAAACGATATCGACATTGAGATTTTCTGCAGCGACAAGATAACGATCGATTAAACCGTGGTGTGCTTCAGGTTCAGGTGCAAATACAATAACAATTTGACTGATATTGGCGGCAACTGGTCGAAGGTGTCCAAAACTGTCTGGGCGTTGTAACACGTTTTCGCGCGCCTCGAAAGAAACAACGACGCCTTTCTCTCCTTCTTCAAGCCAAATAACTCGATCACCACTAACGACGTTTTCCAGGTTCGCACGCAAATGACAAGAAACTGTCTTGCGTAACCCTGATTCCTCGTATTCGACATCAACAAAACTGCCATGATGACTGATGATAATGCCGTGGCGTTCGTTTTTGTTGTCATCAGCAAAATCAATAATTTCCTGCTGATTCTTTTTAATTCGCTCACTCTGTTGTTTGCTGAGTTTTCGTTTCGACATTTGGTTTTAAGTTCTGGTTAACTTTTTGCATTTGCAATAGTCTGTTTCCGTTGTAAAAATTAAAGAAACTGTCCTACACGTACAAATTTCATTGATTCAATAGGCACACTAGCGTTGAACTGCTAGAATCTGGCGGATCATTGTAAAGGAAATGTGCATGACTTACAGCGACCAAAATTTGATTTGGATTGATTTGGAAATGACCGGGTTAGTGCCCGAAACTGATCGGATAATAGAAATCGCAACTGTTGTCACAGATAGCGAGCTTAATATTCTTTCCGAAGGGCCGGTTTTGGCCGTTCATCAAAGTGATAATTTATTGGATGGAATGGATGAGTGGTGTACGAGGCAACACGGACAATCCGGACTTACCGAAAGGGTTCGCCAAAGTCGGGTCACTGAATTAGATGCGGAGAATCAGACAATTGCATTTTTGCAAGCTTGGGTTGGAAAAGGAAAGTCTCCCATGTGTGGTAATTCTATTTGCCAGGATAGACGATTTCTCGCACGGTACATGCCCCAATTGGAAGGGTGGTTTCATTATCGAAACCTGGATGTGAGTACCTTAAAGGAGCTTGCTGCAAGATGGAAGCCAGCCTTATATGAAGGATTCAAAAAGAAGGGTAGCCACCTTGCGCTCGATGATATTTTGGAATCAATTGAAGAACTCAAATACTATCGACAACATTTCATTAAACTGGACTAGTTACTTTAATGCTAAATTTGAGGCGTTTCCCCGGGCGTCAATGGCCTCTCGTTCTTTTTGGATTTATTTCAGTATTTTGGGGTAATTTCGGTCAGTCATTTTTCGTTGGTGTCTACGGCGAAAGCTTTAAACAAAGTTTGAATTTGAGCGCAGGAGAATACGGAGGTGTGTATTCTCTTGCGACCTTGCTCGCCGGGTTTATTTTTCTTTTTGCTGGAGTGTGGATAGATAAGATTCCACTTCGGCTTTTCGCATTAGCTTCCGCAATAGGACTTTGTGCTGCGTGTATTTGCCTGGCTTTGGTCTCTTCCTATTGGGTGTTATTCCTGGGTTTGTTTCTTGTTCGCCTCTTTGGTCAAAGTTTGCTGCCTCATACCGGAATGGTAACAATGGCTCGCAGCTTTGAGCGAGATCGCGGCAAGGCCTTGGGAATGGCAGCTTCGGCGGTGCCCTGTGGAGAGATAGTTCTTCCTTTGTTAGCAATTTTTCTTTTGACGCAAATTGGACACGCTTATTCCTGGTTTGCTTATGCGTTTCTGGTTTTTTGTATTTATATTCCTTTGGCTTCTTATCTGGTGCGAAAGGAATTCATTGTTCATATTGAGGAGCAGCCAGATGAAGCTGACGCTTTACGTGAAATAAGGGGTCGTTTTTCTTTACTTAAAGAACTGCAGTTTTGGTGTATTTTGCCTGCAGTCCTTTTTGGTCCTTTTGTGGTGACGGGCATTTTTATTCACCAGGATTTTGTGCTCGGTGAAAAAGTCTGGTCAGGTCAGTTGTGGGCCAGTGCATTTGTGCTTTATGGTGTAGTGCATTGGTTGAGTTCGTTTTTAGTAGGAGAGCTAATAGATCGTTATTCTGCAAAAAAAGTATTACCTTGGTATAACGTGCCCATATTGCTTGCGCTCCTGTTTTTGTTGTTAGCCGACGGTTACTTATCAATTATTTTATTTTTGGGTTTTCTGGGTGTGGCGATTGGATTTGGCGGGCCACTTGGATCAGCTTTATGGGCAGAACTCTATGGGAAAAAACATTTAGGAGGAATTCGATCAATGGTTGCAGCTTTTGTTGTGGTTGCAACCGCCGTTTCTCCGATACTCTTTGGTTTGGCAATTGACAATCATTATTCGATTCTAACAATTGTAAGTACAGTTAGTGTGTTGGGCTTGATAGTGATTGGCTTGAGTAAATTGGCTTTCCATCAAGGCTGAATCTCAGGCTTAACTAACTTTCGCTTGCGAATCTTTTTTTGTTTTTTTTGCTGTTTTAACGCCCATTCTATGTGTTCGCTAACGAGTGGGGACGTTGAAGGGTCAGCAAGTTTTTTTTCCAGAGCGGCAATGATATTTGAATTATTTCCTGCGTTGCCTAGGCCTACCGCGATATTGCGTAACCAGGACTGGTAGCCAATGCGACGAATAGGTGAACCTGCAGTCTTTTCGAGAAAAGTTTTCTCATTCCAATTAAATAAATCAATAAGATCTTTTGAGTCGAGATTGTGGCGCGGATGAAAATCTTCTTCGCAGGTCGGTTTTGCATATTTATTCCAGGGACAAATTAATTGGCAATCATCACAACCGTAAATGCGATTGCCCATGACTTCGCGAAATTCTTCAGGGATCGCGCCTTTATTTTCGATGGTTAAATAAGAAATACAGCGTGTCGCATCGAGTTCATACGGTTTGGGAAAAGCTTGGGTAGGGCAAACTTTAAGACACGCTTCGCAATCGCCACAGCTGTTGGGTGTTGGATGCTCGTTTATCTTGAATGGCAGGTTAGTAAAGAGTTCTCCCAGGAAAAACCAGCTGCCGTCTTGCTTGTCCAAAATTAAAGTGTGTTTGCCTGTCCAACCGAGGCCCGCCTTGTTGGCTAGCGGCCGTTCTAATATGGGGGCGCTATCGACAAAGGCGCGCTGGCTTACAGATATTTGATAATTGTTATCACTTATCCAGGTTTCAATTTTTTCGGCAATATTTGCCAGTCGCTTACGAATTAGTTTGTGGTAATCGCGTCCGAGTGCATAACGAGAAATATAGGCTTTTTCCGGAGTCTTTAAAATGTTAATTTCATCGGTATTGCTCGGTAGGTAGTTCATTCGAAAACTGAGCACGCGAATTGTGTTTGCGTGAAGTTGATCCGGGTGAAGTCTTTTTTCGAAGTTGCGCTCCAGCCAATCCATGGAGCCGTGGTATTTCTTTTCGAGCCAAGTCCGCAGTTTGGGCGCTTCGACACTCAAATCAGTATTGCTGATTCCAACTTTTTGAAATCCGGCTTCCTCTGACCATTGTCTGATGAGTTGTTCAAGCGTATCGAGATTCATAGCTGCTATTTTGGGTGATCCATTCGAAGTGAATTTCTACCAGCTGCGCAATTTAATCAGCTTTGGCTAAGGATGATTGATTGACCTGCTTTAGGCAAGAGATGGACTCACGTATAATCCCGCGCACATTATCTCTGTGCTGAACTTATGTCTAAAGATTCTCTACCATTTCAGTTATATCGCTGCGAACAAACGCGCAAGCTTGATGAAATCGCCATTGAACATCAGGGTATTCCTGCCATTGTACTCATGAAAAGAGCAGGAAAATTTGCATATGATCGTTTGTTAATGCGCTGGTCTGGGCCAAAAAAAATTGTTGTGGTATGCGGCGCAGGAAATAATGCAGGCGATGGCTATGTACTTGCCGCATTGGCGGCGCAAGGTGCATTGAAGGTCATTGTCTTCAGCTTGATTGATCCTGGTAAATTACAGGGTTCAGCGAAGCAGGCTATGGAGTATGCAAAGCAAGAAAACGTCCCTATTCAAGCTTTTGATTCACAGTCTTTTAGTCAGCACCTGACAGACGCCTCAGTGGTGGTGGATGCCCTATTGGGCTCGGGCATTGATCGAAATGTAGAGGGGGTGTTTGCGGAAGCCATCGACACAATAAACCAAAGCGAAATCCCCGTTTTATCCCTGGATATCCCCTCTGGGCTTTGCGGGGATACTGGCAAGGTTTGGCGTGTCGCTATAAAGGCTCAGGAGACTTGTTGTTTTATTGGCCTGAAACCCGGCTTGCTGACCAGTCGCGGCCCTGCTTTGGTTGGTCACTTGTCCTATTCAGATTTGGGTGTATCAACTGAAAGTTTTCAAACCGTCAAAGCTGCCTATCGGAGAATAGGGCGCATTGAATTGATGAGCCACCTTCCAGATCGAGAAGCGGATGCTCACAAAGGAAAGTTTGGGCACGTGTTGGTCATTGGGGGTGATATCGGGATGGGTGGCGCGGCAGCGCTTGCCGGAGAGGCGGCGGCAAGGTCTGGAGCTGGTCTCACTGGTGTCGCAACACAAGCTGAACATGTGTCTGGGATACTTGCCCGCTGCCCTGAGCTTATGGTGGTGGGTGTTCCTTCTGGCCAAGCACTTGAACCGCTTTTAAGCAAACCCGATGTGATTGTATTGGGGCCGGGGCTAGGGCGAGCTTCGTGGTCAGAACAAATGCTACAACAAGCTACTTTGACTGACTTGCCTTTGGTGATGGATGCAGATGCGCTCAATTTGTTGGCAGAGGGTCGCGTAGTACGTCAATCTCATCGAGAGAACTGGGTGTTAACCCCGCATCCTGGAGAAGCTGCACGCTTGTTGGGCTGCAGCATTCAGGATATCCAGGACGATCGATTTACTGCGGTCAGTAGAATCCAGCAGAAATACGGTGGTGTAGTCGTGCTCAAGGGGGCAGGTACCTTAATCGCTTCAGCTCAGGGCATTGTGTTGGCAAATGTTGGCAATCCAGGGATGGCTACAGGCGGCATGGGCGATGTACTCAGTGGAGTGATAGGTGCTCTTATCGCGCAGGGCCTCAGCCTGGACAGTGCAGCGGCACTGGCAGTTTGTGTTCACGGTGATGCTGCGGATTGCTGTGTGGATGAGGTGGGGGAGCGGGGAATTTTGGCCTCTGATCTAATTCCTTATATTCGCTATCTGCTTAACGAGTGATTGCTTCCTTGGAAACTCAACAATTTAAGGAAATCAGCCTCAATAACGAAGTGGCCACCCGGCATGCAGGTGCAGCTATGGCGGCCGCGCTTGCGAGTCAAAATCAAGGTGGTGTTATCTACCTTCAAGGGAGGCTAGGCGCGGGCAAGACGACTTTTTGCCAAGGCTTAATCCAGGCACTTGGATATTCAGGTCGAATTAAGAGTCCAACCTACACACTGGTTGAGTCTTATGAATTGGGTGGAATCACGGTTTACCACTTTGATTTGTACCGCTTGGGTGAGCCTGAAGAATTGGAATTTTTGGGTATAAGAGACTATTTTCAGTCTGGTAACATCAGCTTGATTGAGTGGCCAGAAAGAGGAATTGGCTATTTGGCATTGGCTGATATCGTTGTAGAATTACAAGCTGATGTCGGAAGCCGAATATTACAAATAAATGCGGCTTCTGATTTGGGGGTAAAGATTATGCGAGATTTTAGCTTTTGAGAAAAAACTGGATCACGTTAATTTTAGTATTATTTATCACCTACCCAGCGTTATCTTCAACGGTGGAAAGCGTCCGACTCTGGCGCGCACCGGATTCAACGCGACTGGTCTTTGATCTGAGCGGCCCTGTCGAACATAAAGTTTTCACTTTGGGTAATCCCGAACGCCTCGTTATTGATATCGATGGTGCGAATTTTTCTGCTTCTTTAAATGAGTTGGACTTACTTAATACACCAATCAATAAAATTCGTCATGGAAGCCGAAATGGCAACGACTTGCGAGTCGTGCTTGACCTAAAAGAGCTCGTTAAACCCCGAAGCTTTGCGTTAGCGAAACAAGCAGGAAAAAGCGATCGCTTGGTAATTGATTTGTATGATTTGGAAGAAGAGACTGTTAAAACAGTTAAATCTGTCATACCCAGTACTGGAGATCGCCGGGATATATTAATAGCGATTGATGCCGGTCATGGTGGTGAGGATCCGGGAGCGCTTGGCCCGAATAAGATTCGAGAAAAAGATGTTGTGCTTGCCATCAGTAAAAAATTAAAAAGCATCATTGATCAGGAGCCTGGTTACAAGGCGATGTTGATTCGTACTGGTGATTACTACATGGCTCACAAAGCACGACGTGATAAAGCCAGAAAAGAACAAGCAGACTTATTTATTTCCGTGCACGCAGATGGATTCAAGTATAAAAGTGCACGAGGTGCGAGTGTCTTTGCCTTGTCTCAGCGGGGGGCAACCAGTGAAACAGCGCGATACCTGGCACAAAAAGAAAACGAAGCGGATTTAGTCGGAGGCGTGGTGCTTGGCAATAAGGACGACGTTGTCGTGGAATTATTGTTGGATTTAAGTATGAACTCCAATTTGGCAAACAGTTTGGAAGTTGGCGACAAAGTATTAAAGCGTATGGGTAGTGTGGCGCACCTGCATAAAAAGGAGGTTGAGCAAGCTGCCTTTCTTGTTTTGAAATCGCCGGATGTACCGTCCATCCTGGTTGAAACAGGGTTTATTTCCAATCCGCAGGAGGCAAAAAACCTGCGATCTTCTGCGCATCAAGCGAAGTTGGCGAAATCTATTTTTCAAGGTGTCAAAGATCATTTCGAGGTTGCTCCACCCGAAGGAACCTGGGTTGCCTGGCGACAAAAAGGCGGTGGAACGATCCAATATGTGATCGCCAGAGGTGACACCCTGTCTGAAATCGCCACACGTTACAATGTCAGCGTAAAAAAGCTGATGCAAGCAAATAAATTGAACGGCACAAGTATTCGTATCGGTCAAACACTTACTATTCCTACCAGTTAATTATTATGTCTCTTATTAAAGTTCTAAGCCCGCGTTTGGCGAACCAAATTGCGGCGGGTGAAGTTGTAGAACGTCCCGCGTCGGTGCTAAAAGAGTTATTGGAAAACAGTATTGATGCTGGCGCTAATCAACTGGATGTGGATGTTGAAAATGGTGGCGTAAAACTTTTGCGTGTTCGTGATAACGGTTCCGGCATTAGCAAGGACGATCTCCCTCTCGCATTAAGCCGTCACGCAACCAGTAAAATATACGAACTTGAAGACCTTGAAGCAGTCGCCACGCTTGGGTTTCGTGGTGAGGCACTTGCAAGTATTAGTTCAGTTTCACGTTTAAAAGTTACCAGTAACACCGGTGAAAGTGATAGCGCATGGTGTGCACAAGCAGAAGGGCGGGATATGGAAGCCAGTATCTCTCCTGCTGCTCATCCCCAGGGAACAAGTGTTGAGGTGCGAGATTTATTTTTTAATACTCCTGCACGACGTAAATTTTTACGTACAGAAAAAACAGAATTTGGGCGTGTTGACGACACTTTAAAGCGCTTGGCGCTATCTCGATTTGAGTTGGGTTTTTCTTTAAAAAATAATGGTCGAGTGATTCACAGTTGGCGACCTGCGAAAACACAAACTGAAAAAGAACGGCGCGTTGCGCAGATTTGTGGGCCAGCATTTATTGAAAATGCACTTGCTATTGATATGGAAAGAACCGGGCTCCGATTGTGGGGCTGGGTGGCGCTTCCCAGTTTTTCGCGCAGTCAGGCTGACTTGCAACATTTTTTCGTAAACGGCCGCAGTATCAAAGATAAATTGGTAACCCACGCAATTCGGCAAGCCTATCAAGATGTGTTGTATCACGGCCGTCATCCGGCTTATGTACTTTATCTGGAAATCGACCCGGCAAATGTGGATGTAAATGTACACCCAACCAAACACGAAGTGAGATTTCGCGATACACGTTTAGTTCACAACTTTATTTTTTCATCGCTTCATCAGGCTTTGGCAGACATTCGTCCTGGGGACCAATCACAATTTGTTTCAGGTATGGATGAGAATAAGCAAAATGAAAATTCAGAAACACCTTATGCACAAGTTACCCAACAAGCGGCGCTAAATTTAGGTCGGCAATCAAACACAGGCTTACAAGTTAGAGAACAAATCGCAATTTATTCGAGTTTGGTTAATGAGCCCGATAGTTCGGCAGAATTCGCTACACAAGGAAAACCGACTTACGCTAATGCCGCAACTTTTTCTGATCTGGATAAAGACGAAGAAATTCCACCCTTGGGTTACGCCATCGCGCAGTTAAAAGGGATTTATATCCTGGCTGAAAATAGTGAAGGTTTAGTAGTGGTGGATATGCACGCAGCACACGAAAGAATTACTTATGAAAGCATGAAAGAACAGTTTGGCGAACAGTGTATTTTGTCGCAACCCTTGCTGGTGCCGCTTTCAATCGCCGTGAGTGAACGCGAAGCCGATCAAGCAATAGAAAAACGAGAAAATTTTCAACAATTGGGGTTTGATATTGAACAGGCCGGACCAGAAACATTATTGCTGAGACAAGTGCCGGCAATTTTGCATAAAAGCGACGTCGAACAACTTGTGCGCGATGTATTAAGTGATTTTATTGAATTCGGTACCAGTCAACGTATTCAGGAAAATTTTAATTCAATTCTGTCGACGATGGCCTGTCACGGATCGGTGCGAGCAAATCGTCGTCTTACTATTCCTGAAATGAATAATTTGTTGCGTGAAATGGAAGCGACTGAGCGAAGTGGTCAATGCAACCACGGTCGACCTACATGGACTTTAATGAGCTTGTCTGAACTCGACAAGCTTTTTCTTCGCGGTCGTTAATGAGTCCTGGCAAACAAGGCGTTCTCGCCATACTCGGGCCTACTGCCTCAGGGAAAACAGATCTTGCTTTGGCTTTGGCCGAATGTTTCCCCAGCGAAATTATTAATGTGGATTCCGCCCTGGTGTACCGAGATTTAAATATCGGTGCCGCCAAACCCAGTCAAGAAGAGTTGGCAAAAGTCCCTCATCACTTAATAGATATTCGAGATCCAGCAGAGAGTTACTCTGTTGCCGAATTTTGCAAAGATGCAGAAGCAGCGATTAGACAAATTCTGGATCGTAATAAAACGCCTATCCTGGTTGGTGGAACCATGTTGTATTTTAAAGCTTTGTTGGAAGGCTTATCTGATCTCCCGCAGGCTGATGAAAATACACGCAAACAAATTGAACTTGAAGCAAAAGACAAAGGTTGGCCTTATCTTCACGCAGAGCTGGCTAAAGTAGACCCTGATTTAGCGCAAACATTGCATCCTAATCATTCGCAACGCATCGCCAGGGCATTGGAAGTTTATCGTGTGAGCGGAAAAACCATGACCGAATTGCGAACTTCGACTAAGGAAGGATTGTTAAATGCGTATGATTGGTGTCAGATTGCTATTGCGCCACGCGACCGCAAAATATTGCACCAAGGTATTGCATTGCGTTTTGAAGCTATGTTGCAGCAAGGCTTTATTGAGGAAGTGCGAGGATTATTTGAACGTGGCGATTTAAACCTTGATCTACCTTCAATGCGAGCAGTTGGTTACCGCCAGGTTTGGGAATACCTTGCCGAAAAATGCAGCTATGATGAGATGCAGCAGAATGTCTTGGCCGCGACACGTCAACTTGCGAAAAGACAATTGACCTGGTTGCGTGCGTGGAATGAACTAAATTGGGTCTATACTCAAGATGAAAGCGGCTTAAGTTTAAAGAAAAGTGAAATTTTGCAACAAGCCTTGAATTTTTGGAGTAAAAGATCAATATAATGGCCACTGGTCTTTAATTGGAGCTTCATGAGGATATGATGGCACCAATGGATCAATTTATTGTCAGTTTATTTTATACGCTTGCCTAACTTGCTTTACTAAGACGCCGAAATTGGGGTTTGAGTTTTTCCGGTTAGTGCTTACTTACTTTTTGTTTTTTTCAGGAGAATAATCATGTCAAAAGGGCACAGCTTACAAGACCCTTATTTAAACGTACTGCGCAAAGAGCGCATCCCTGTATCGATCTACCTGGTTAATGGCATCAAACTCCAGGGGCAGGTGGAATCTTTCGATCAATTTGTCGTGCTACTGAAAAACACCGTGAGCCAAATGGTGTACAAGCATGCCATTTCTACCGTCGTTCCTTCTCGTCCAGTTCGTGTTCCAATGTTGAATCCAGATGGATCAATTGATGAGGGAGAAGCAGATTCCTGAGGCAGGTAAGCGTATACTTAAGAGGTGTAGCAATTAACGGAGTCGTATTTGTTTTTTGATAGACCTGATTCAGGTGAACTGGCGGTATTGGTTCACCTTGAACTTTCGCAACCTGCAGTTACTCACGATCCTCAGGAGTTTGAAGAATTAGTCCTATCCGCAGGTGGAGATCCTGTGGATATGTTGACTGGCCATCGCGCCACGCCCAACGCACGATATTTTATTGGCACAGGAAAACTCGAAGAGCTGCAAGCCCTGGTAAAAGGCCATGAAGCTCAACTTGTGATTTTCAATCACGATCTCAGTCCAAGTCAGGAACGCAATCTTGAGAAAGTACTCGAATGTCGCGTTCTGGATAGGACAGGTTTAATTCTTGATATTTTCGCTCAGCGTGCGCGTACCCACGAGGGGAAGTTGCAAGTCGAGTTGGCTCAATTGCAGCACATGTCGACACGCCTCATTCGGGGTTGGACTCACTTGGAGAGGCAAAAAGGCGGGATTGGCTTACGTGGCCCGGGTGAAACCCAGCTCGAAACAGACCGTCGTTTGTTGCGTGCGCGTATAAAGTCAATTGGGAAAAGGCTAGATAAGGTGCGTCGTCAAAGGGCGCAGGGGCGGAGGGCTAGATCTCGCGCCGACATCGCCACTGTCTCTTTGGTTGGCTACACCAATGCAGGCAAATCGACGTTATTTAACAGCGTCACTTCTGCGGATGTTTATGCAGAAGATCAATTGTTTGCCACGCTGGATCCCACAATGCGCCGCATATCGCTACCTGATGTGGGAGCAGCAGTGCTGGCGGATACCGTGGGGTTTATCAGTAACCTGCCTCACCGTTTGGTGGAGGCATTTCGCGCGACCCTGGAAGAAGCGGCGAGTGCCGACTTGCTTTTACATGTTGTCGATGCTGCTGAACCTGACAAACTGGAACATATATCTCACGTGAATACCGTTTTGCAGGAGATTGATGCACACGAAATCCCACGCTTGATGGTCTACAACAAAATAGATCTCATGTCTGACCTTTCGCCGAAGATAGATAGAGACGCAGAGGGGCGACCTCAGGCAGTATGGCTGTCTGCACTAGACAGGAATGGCCTGGATTTACTGGATACTGCAATTGCAGAATGTCTCGCGGACGACATCCAGCATATGATTTTGCGCTTGCGTTCAAATATGGGAAGTTTGCGTGCGAGGCTCTACCGTTCACGAGTAGTACTTAGTGAAAGCTGCACTGCTGATGGCAAGATCGATCTCGAAGTTCGGCTACCTGAATCGGAGTTTCAGCGTATGCTATCAGCAGAAAACCTGCAGGCGGGTGAATTAATGATCACGCCACTTTCTGTAGAATGTGAAAATAACAACGATAAAGATCAACGGGCGGGTTTAGCTTAATTATTCCTTAGATAAGGGTGTAAGATGCACACCGGTTGAAAAAGGCAAATTCACCTTCATATCCCACTCTTAAACGAATTTATAAGAAAACGGAGTAATCCTATGGCCTGGAATGAACCGGGTGGCAATAACAATGATCCATGGGGCAATGGCGGCAAGCGTGGTAATGATGGCCCGCCCGACTTGGATGAGGCACTCAAAAACCTACAAAAGAAAATTTCCTCAATTTTTGGAGGTAAAGGTGGTGGCGGTGACCGATCTTCTGGGTCGGGGCCTGGTGTCAACAGCAGTATTTTGGTTGTGCTCTTGTTGGTAGGCGCCATTGTTTACGGCGGCTTGGGTTTTTACCAGGTGGATGAACAGGAACGGGCTTTGATATTGCGATTTGGTACTTATCACTCTACCAAAGGTTCCGGTTTGCAGTGGAATTTCCCTTTGATTGATACGGTTTTTATCGAGCGTGTTACTTCGGTACGAGAGTGGAGCTCTCAAGAAGAGATGCTGACTCAGGATCTGAATATCGTGGATGTCAGTTTGTCAGTACAGTACACCGTCGGTGATATCCAGAGTTTTGTGCTTAATGTGCGCGAACCCGAAAACAGCCTGCAACAAGCTGCAAATTCTGCATTGAGGCACGTGGTGGGATCCATGACTATGGATAGTGTTTTGACTATTGGTCGTGCCGAGCTAGCGACAGAAGTCCAGGCGCGTTTGCAAGAATATCTGGATTCATATGGAACAGGCATTCGTTTGGAAACCGTTAACGTGGAAGATTCAAAACCGCCACGTCAGGTTCAACAAGCGTTCGATGATGTGATTGAAGCACGGGAAGATGAAGAACGTTACAAAAACGAAGCGCAGGCCAAGGTCAACCAAATTTTGCCACAAGCTGAGGCGCAGGCACGTCGAATTGTAGAGGCTGCATTGGCTTATAAAGGGCGTGTGATTGCCGAAGCGGAAGGTGAGGCCAAGCGTTTTGAATACTTACTAGCAGAATATAAAAAAGCACCCGAAGTGACCCGTCAACGTTTGTATCTTGAATCTGTGCAAGAAGTTATGGCCAGAAGTTCAAAGATAATGGTTGATGTGGAAGGCGGGAATAATATGATGTATTTACCTTTGGATAAATTAGCCAGTACCCCCTTAAGTTCGTCGAGTGGGTCTCGAACTGCAGCGACCCTAGAGCTCAGTGATCAGCAAATGGAAGAAATAAGCAGAATTATTGTTGATAAATTAAGTCGTGAGTTGAGTGCAGGCAATCGTAGAAGGGAGAGCAGCAGACCATGAGTACACGAGTTTTAAGCGGTTATATTCTCGGCTTGCTGATTATCATATTGGCCTTTAATTCACTTTATATCGTCAACGAGTTTCAGCGAGGTGTAAAACTTCAATTCGGTCGAGTGGTGGATGACGATATTCAGCCAGGCCTGCATTTTAAATACCCCATCGCTGAGGAAGTGCGTAAATTCGATGCGCGAATCCTTACATTGGATGCGCGTGCAGAACGTTTTATCACGGTTGAGAAGAAGTCCATGATGGTGGATTCTTTCGCGAAATGGCGCATCATTGATGTAGGAAAATACTACACCGCAACCAGCGGTGACGAATTGCGAGCTACCTTGCTACTAGAGCAGCGCATCAACGAAGGTTTGCGCAACGAGTTTGCAACTCGCAACCTTCATGAAGTGGTCAGTGGCGAGCGTGATCAATTGATGCACGTTATAACAACGCGCCTGGACGCATTTATGCGTGAGTCTTTGGGTATTGAAGTGGTTGATGTGCGGGTCAAGAAAATCGATTTACCGGAAGAAGTCAGCGATCCGGTATATGCACGTATGAAAGCCGAGCGTCGAGAAGAAGCGAATGAATTAAGGGAGCGAGGCCGTAAAGAAGCGACCTTTCTTGAAGCCGAAGCAGAACGCCAAAAAGTGATCATAGAAGCGGAAGCCTATAAAAATGCTGAATTGCTTCGAGGTGAGGGCGATGCGGAAGCCGCGGCAATTTATGCGCGAGCCTATAATAAGGATCCTGAATTTTATGCATTTACCAGAAGCCTCGATGCCTATAAGAACACCTTCGCAGGAAAAGAAGATATCCTGTTGATTGATCCGAAAAGTGACTTTTTCAAATACCTGAATAACTCAAAAGGCCGTTAATTATTGAGTTTTTCCCCGGGTTGGAAGGTGTTAAAATAAGCAAACCGGCTCAAAGTAGCCGGTTTTTTTATGGACATGGTCGCAGTGACCGTGTTCAGGCCTTACCAAACAGTTGGCGATTCAATGGATAAAGTTGATAGATGGTTACTTCCCGACGGCATTGAAGAGATGCTGCCAGACGAAGCACGCAATGTAGAAAGTGTGCGCCGCCGTTTGATTGATTTGTTTTGTTCCTGGGGATACGACTATGTCATTCCTCCTATGGTCGAGTTTGTTGATTCCTTACTTTCCGGCTCGGGTGAAGATGCCGAAATGCTTACCTTTAAACTTACCGACCAACTCTCCGGTAAGACCATGGGGATACGTGCGGATATTACCCCTCAAGCGGCACGGATGGATGCCCACAGCATTCAGCGTGATGGTATCAACCGCTTATGTTATGCCGGCCACGTCATGTATACGCGACCCAAAAGTCCCTTGGCTTCACGTACGCCTGTGCAAGTTGGCATTGAGCTCTTCGGTGAGAGCAGCTTAAGCGCCGATGTGGAAGTTTTAAGCCTCCTTATTGAAGCTTTGCAGGCGGCGGGCTTGCAAAAGCAATATATCGATATCGGACATGCTGGAATATTTAAGGCATTGGCTGCGTACGCGAAATTTGATAAGCAAGATGAAAGTGAATTATTTGATTTGTTGCAGGTAAAAGCCAGCAATGAAATCAACTCTTGGTTAAAAGAGAAAGTTGAAAACCAGCAGGTTGCAGATTGGTTGAGAGCTTTGGCAGGTCTGTCTGGCAGCGCATCAATTTTAAAAGAAGCTGAAAGTGTCTTTGCTAATGCCCCTCAAGCTGTTCATACAGCTTTGAATGAATTGGTGCATATCGCCGATGTTTTGCAGCAACGCTATCCCGATGCTTCTTTGTATTTTGACTTAAGCGAATTGCGCGGTTATCACTACTACACTGGTATTATTTTTGGTGCTTTTGCGCCGGGAGTGGGCAATGCCATTGCCAGTGGTGGACGTTATGACCATATTGGCGAAGCATTCGGGCGAGCTCGACCCGCGTCAGGTTTCGCTGCAGATCTGACCGCAATCAGTCGAATTAATATCAGCCGCAATAGCGATGAGAAAGGTATTTTTGCCGAAGCCAGTGAAAACGAATTTGCATGGGAAAAAATTAAATCCTTGCGTGCACAAGGTGAAAAAGTGGTGTGCGGTTTATCAACACAAAGAGAAGCGCGCGACTATCAAAACTGCGATCGCATTTTGGTAGAAGAAGACGGGGATTTTGTTGTTAAGTCAATCGATTGATTGTAAACGATGTAAGAGAATTATTTATGGGTAAAAATGTTGTTGTACTCGGTACACAATGGGGCGATGAAGGTAAGGGCAAAATTGTCGATCTGTTGACAGAACAAGTGAAATACGTGGCGCGTTTTCAGGGTGGTCACAATGCTGGACATACACTGGTTATCGAAGGTAAAAAAACAGTTTTGCATTTGATTCCTTCAGGTATTTTGCATCACGGTGTTACCTGTCTGATTGGCAACGGTGTTGTACTTGCACCGGATGCCTTGATGAAAGAAATTATAGAGCTCGAAGAGCAGGGAGTTGAAGTCAGAAGCAAACTAAAATTGTCTCCGGCCTGCCCCTTAATCCTTCCCTACCATGTTGCCTTGGATCAAGCCCGAGAAACAAAACGCGGTGCGGCGAAAATTGGCACAACCGGACGTGGAATTGGCCCTGCCTATGAAGATAAAGTGTCACGACGTGGTCTGCGTTTGGGAGACCTGCTACACGAACAGCGCTTCAGCCACAAGCTTGCGGAAGTGCTTGAGTACCATAATTTCGCACTAACAGAATACTATGGTGCCGAGGCCCAGGATTTTGAAACCATCTTGCAAGACGCATTGCGTTTAGGTGAAGAACTTAAACCTATGATTGCCGATGTGTCTGATATATTGCACACCGCGCGCGAGCATGGAGAACACATTTTGTTTGAGGGAGCGCAAGGTTCGCTCCTGGATATAGATCACGGCACCTATCCGTTTGTCACTTCCTCTAATACAACGGCTGGTGGTACCGCAACCGGATCCGGTTTTGGCCCGCTTTATCTTGATTATGTTTTGGGAATCACTAAAGCCTATACCACTCGTGTTGGGTCGGGGCCTTTTCCAACTGAGCTCGATTGCGAAATCGGTGAGCATCTCGGAGAGAAAGGTCACGAATTTGGTGCAACCACCGGGCGCAAACGGCGCACAGGTTGGTTTGATGCTGTTGCGGTTAAACACGCAGTGCGTATTAATAGCATGACAGGCATGTGTTTAACCAAGCTTGATGTGCTGGATGAGTTGGAGGAGGTAAAAATTTGTGTGGCCTATAAAAACTCAAAAGGCGAAAGTGTTGGGATTCCCTGTGATTCTGAAGGTTGGGACGACATCAAACCGGTCTATGAAAGCTTGCCAGGTTGGAAAAGCTCAACAGTAGGAGTACAAAATAAAAATGATTTGCCCGAAGCTGCAACAAACTATATTTCTCGGCTTGAGAGCCTGGTGGGCATTCCGGTGGATATTGTGTCAACTGGTCCGGATCGTGTAGAAACAATCGTTTTGCGTCATCCCTTTACCTAGTGGCTTGGCGTTTACCAAAAATAAAACCAATATTAAATTGGAAGTGACATTATGAAACTGTATAGACTTGCTTTAAATCTTTCCCTTGTTGTCTCAGCCAGCGTATTAATTTTTTTATCGGCGTGCACTAAACAAACTGAAAATCCCACACCTATCTCATTGCCAGATTTAGAAAATGCAGAGATCTGGCCTCGTTCAGAACACCCAAATTTAGATACGCCAGAGATAAACGCAAAAGTCGATGAGATTTTTCTGCAAATGTCTCTTGAGGAAAAAGTCGGGCAAATTATCCAAGCAGAAATTCAATCAATTAACCCCGAACAAGCCAAAAAATATCATATCGGTTCAATTCTAAATGGTGGTGGATCCATGCCTTATCGCATTCCCAATGCGAAACAGGAAGATTGGTTGCGTATGGCTGATGCGTTTTACGAGGTGTCGATGGATACTTCAGATGGCAAAGTTGCAATCCCCATAATTTGGGGGACAGACGCTGTTCATGGACACGGTAATTTAACGGGTGCGACAGTTTTTCCTCACAATATTGGTTTGGGCGCAGCAAACAACCCGGCGCTAATTAAAAAAATTGGCGAAGCCACTGCGCGAGAAGTGAGAGCCACAGGAATTGAGTGGGTATTTGGCCCCACCGTTGCAGTTGCACAAAATGATCGTTGGGGACGCACTTATGAAAGTTATTCAGAAAAACCGGAAATTGTTGCAGCCTATGCTGCGGCGATGGTCGAAGGCATGCAAGGCAAGCCTGGCAGCAAAGATTTTCTTGATGAACAACATGTGCTAGCAACCACTAAACATTTTGTGGGCGATGGTGGTACAGAAAATGGCGATGATCAGGGCAACACGCTTGTTTCGGAAGAAGAGCTCTCGCATATCCATGCTGCTGGTTATAAAACGTCTTTATCTGCAGGTGTGCAAACGGTAATGGCCAGCTTTAATTCCTGGCAGGGAAAGAAAATTCATGGCAGTGAATATTTGTTAACGGATGTACTGAAAAATAAAATGGGTTTTGAAGGTTTTATTGTTGGTGATTGGAATGGGCACGGTCAAATTCCGGGTTGCACCAACGCTTCTTGTCCGGACGCCTTGGCGGCGGGTCTGGATATGTACATGGTGCCTAACGATTGGGAAGCGCTTTACCATAATTTGTTGAAACAATATGAAAGCGGTGAAGTTAGTATAGGCCGTCTTAATGACGCGGTTAAACGTATTTTGCGTGTCAAAGTGTTGATGGGATTATTTGATGCACCCAAACCTTCTGAACGTTTTTATGCTCATGCAGAAAACTTTATTGGTAATGCGGGGCACCGGGCGATAGCACGTCAAGCAGTGCGCGAAAGTTTAGTGTTGCTTAAAAATAAAAATGGCATTTTGCCTTTGTCTCCAAAGTTGAACCTTTTGGTCGCAGGAAGTGGAGCAGATGATATCGGTAAGCAAAGTGGTGGCTGGACTATTAATTGGCAAGGTGTCACTAAAGACAATCAGAACTTTCCGGGCGGCACTTCTATCTTTGCGGGCATAAAAGAAAAAGTAAAGGCCGCGGGTGGGCAAGTAACTTTGTCAGTAGAAGGTGAATATAAAACCAAGCCCGACGCTGCAATCGTTGTATTTGGAGAAAACCCTTACGCTGAAGGCATAGGCGATTTAAATACGGTTGAATACCAACCGGGAAATAAAATCGATCTGGCTTTATTGGAAAAATTAAAAGATGATGGCATTCCAGTTGTATCCGTTTTTCTATCAGGTCGTCCTTTATGGGTAAATCCCGAATTAAATGCCTCGGATGCGTTTGTTGCAGCTTGGTTGCCCGGAAGTGAAGGCGATGGTATTGCCGATGTGATATTAGCTAAAGCTGACGGTACCGTTGACCATGATTTTCTTGGTCACCTGTCTTTTTCCTGGCCCAAGTTACCAACGCAAGATGTTTTGAATCCACACCACGAAAATTACGACCCGCTTTTTGCCTACGGCTATGGATTGGATTATGAAAAAGGTGGTGAAGGGCCGGATCAATTGGAAGTGGATGTTGAAGGGGTGGCTGGCCCACTTGATGGCGACATTGATTTTTATGTGGGTAAACCGATTGAGCCTTGGCGAGTGTTTATTCGCAATGCGGAATCTCGTGGCTTTCTCAGCGGAAGCTTTGCAGAGCTGAATGAAGGCGATGTCAAAATTGAAACGATGGATAAGGATGTTCAAGAGGATGCACTGCGTTTCACCTTCAATAATACCCCCATGGCGTTTTTAAGTTTAGAAGAAGGACAAGCTTTAAACCTGGCACATATTGCGGAAGCAAACGGTGTCGTCAGTGTGGATATTACGAACTTTAAACAACTGGGTGCAAAAGTGGAACTCATTATGTTCTGCGGATTTTCGTGTGAAAGAAGGGTTGAGCTTAGCCACTATATGAATTCAATAGCAGAAAAAGGCTGGCAAAATCTGCAAGTCAATTTGTCTTGCTTTGCGCAAGAAGGCGACACCTTTGAAAACATGAACATACCATTTGCTATTGGTGTTTCTGGTTCTGGCGAATTGGGTGTGGCCAATGTGCGCTTCCTGATGTCGCCTGAAACTTCAAGTGATTGTCCAAAGTAATCTTGTAAGGGAATATAGAGACTCGCTTTTTTTTAACTGCTGTCTAAACTTATAGAGGGATTTGTTGAGGCAGCAGTTTTGTTTGGCACAGAAACTAAAGATCAGCGACTACGCTCTCCAAAATATATGGTTTTCTGGCAGGGTCGTACCATGCTGGCGGATCGTAGTGTTTTTCCTGCAATTATCAAAACCGCATCAGTAGAAGGCTTCGGTCTGGAAATGGAGCAGGCAGTGTCTTTAGGGAAAAATCTCAATGTGGAATTCTTCGTCAAATACCGTGGACAAGAAACACGTTTGCGTGCGAAATTAACTGTCATCTACTGTATGATTCTCTCAGCAAATCGAGGTGCCTATATTGAAGGGCGCGTGCAGCAAATGGCAGAAGGTGATATGCATACTTATAATAATATTTTGCAAGCCTTGGGTAATGCCAAAGAATTCGATCTAAGAATTTAACTCACCAGGTTTGCATAAATCTTTCATCAATTCTTGTTAAATTGAATTTTAGCGTGGTCTCGCATTCAAACAATTGATAATTGGAAAGGGGGGGAATATGTCTGACGGCAGTTCAAATTCACAATCTGAATTTCAAATAATATTGCAAAAGCGTTTAAGCCGCAGATCCTTACTGGAATGGGGTGTGGGTTTAGGTGTAAGCGGTGTTTTGGCTGGCTGTAAAATCGAGAACAAAGAGAATTCCTTTAGCGTAGACGAAAAAGAAAAAATCGCCATTTGCCCCCTATCATTTAAAGAATTACCGCAGGGGCTGGATAAAAATCTTACCGTGGCGGAAGGTTATGACTATCAAGTTGTTCTTACTTGGGGCGATCGCATTTTCGAGGAAGCTCCGCAGTTTGATCCGGCCAAACAAAGCAAAGCCAGTCAATCAACACAATTTGGTTACAATAATGATTTCGTAGGTTTTATTCCTTTAGCTGATACAGAGTCTTCGCCGCAAGAAAAGAAAATTAACAATGGATTATTGGTGGTTAATCACGAGGGTACTTGTACCGAATTAATGTTTTCTGGCGCTCCCCACAATAATGAATTGACTTTCGCGCAGACTGAAATTGATATTGCAGCACATGGCATGAGTGTTGTGGAGGTTTATCAACAAGCAGAAAAATGGCGAATCAATCTTTCGTCAAAATACAATCGAAGGATTACACCACTGTCAGAAATGGAATTGAGTGGCCCGGCTGCAGGGCACAATCGAATGAAGACAAAACTGTCTAAAGATGGTATTCGCACGTTGGGAACTTACGGGAATTGTGCTGGGGGTGTTACACCCTGGGGCACGGTGCTAAGCGGTGAGGAAAATGTTGATATGTTTTTTGATCTTTCCGCAGATCTAAACGTCGAAAAGCGCAGTTTGGAAAGTTTTAATTTGTCCACAAATGTAAAAAGCTGGGCAAAGCATTTTGATAGATGGAATCTGGATAAAAATCCACGTGAAATTTTGCACATGGGGTGGATAGTGGAAATTGATCCCTTCGACCCAAAGAGTAAACCCAAAAAGCGGACTGCCTTAGGGCGTTTTAAACACGAAGGGGCCAATGTGTTGATTAACCAGGATGGACGTGTTGTGGCCTATATGGGGGATGATGAAAAATTTCAGTACGTTTATAAATTTATCAGCAGTAAAAAGTTTCAAGAAAATGATCGAAATGCGAATTTAAATCTACTGGATGAAGGCGAGTTATTTGTTGCTAAATTTCAGGATGATGGTGTGTTGCAGTGGCTACCGCTGCGTTATGGCTATGGGCCTCTAACTTCAGAAAATGGCTTCGAAAGTCAGGCTGACGTCGTGATTGACGCGCGTATTGCGGCGAATCTGCTAGGCGCGACAGACATGGACAGGCCGGAAGATGTTGATATCAATCCTGTGAATGGTCATGTTTACGCCATGCTAACAAACAATTCTCGCCGAAAAGAAAATGAGAAAAATTCAGCAAACCCTCGCGCCTTTAATAGTGATGGACAGATAGTTGAATTTTGGCCGGAATCTGGTGACCACAGTGCCGACACGTTTATGTGGGATATGTTTTTGATCGCCGGTGATCCTCGCAAAACTGAAACCCGCTATCACGAAAAGACAACTGAAAATGGATGGTTATCCTGCCCGGACAATTGCGCTTTCGATCAGCTGGGTAACATTTGGATAGCGACTGACGGCGCTACATATCAAGGTGTTGCTGACGGCCTATGGGCGGCTGAAGTGAGCGGAGTAAACAAGGCACTGACAAAACGTTTTTTACGAACGCCTGTTGGAGCTGAATTATGCGGGCCATTCTTTACACCCGATAATGAGACTCTGTTTTGTGCGGTGCAGCACCCGGCTGACGGAAGCCATTTCGATGCGCCTACTACACGATGGCCAGATTTTGATTCTGCAATGCCGCCGCGGCCAGCCGTTGTAGCTGTCACTAAAAAGGGTGGCGGTAGAATAGGTAGTTGACATCGAAGTTAACCAAAAGCACACGCTCACATGCTACATTTCAAAATCAAAAAGTAAGGGGGGTCATGTTTATGTTTCGATTAAAACTGCAAGTAATCACTACGCTACTCATCTTGCCGTTCGTTTTGCTACTTGGTACAAGCGGTCATGCTGCTGAGGAAGTGAGTTTCAGCACACAAAAAGTGGCTACAGGATTGTACGTACTACAGGGCGAGAATGGATTTACTGGCGGAAATATCGCGATATCAGTGGGTGATGATGGTGTCATTATGATCGATGACAGTATGCCTCCATTTTTGGATAAATTAACGGCTGCGATTAAAAATATTGATGCTCGACCTGTGAATTTCCTGATCAATACCCATGTTCATGGCGATCATGTGGGAAATAATGCAAGCTTTGGTGAGAGTGGAACACACATCGTCGCACACGAAAACTTACGTGAACGACTGAAAGAAATGGAGCAGGACGGCCCGCAGGGTAAACAGAAGACACCTCAGGGCGCCTTACCCGTTATTACTTTTAGTAGTGAAGTCACCTTTCACTTAAATGGTATTGAAACCCAGGTTTTTCATGTTGCCAATGCGCATACAGACGGTGATGCTGTTATTTATTTTAAAGATCTCAATGTGCTGCATACGGGCGATGCCCTGTTTAATGGCTTGTTTCCCTTTATTGATTTGGACAATGGCGGCACGGTCAAAGGTTATATTGCCGCACAGAAAAAATTATATGAACTGGCAAACAAGGACACAGTAGTCATACCCGGTCATGGCGCTATAGGAGATAGGGAAGCACTCAAAGCGTCCTATGAAATGTTAGAAGAGGCGCAAAAAGCGGTAAGCAAGTTAGTTGCTAATGGCAAAAATGAGGAAGAAATTGTAGCCCTTAAGCCCTTGAAAAAATACCATGAGAAATGGAACTGGGGCTTTATCACAACGGAAAAAATGACCCGTACGCTTTATAAAGACGAAAAAAATAACTAGAAGTCGTCATATATTCAGTTTCGGTTCAGTTTGAGCCGAGATTTTTCAGGTCGCGTTCAGTAACACTCTTTCAAAATAAACACTCGTATATCGATGTTGTTTTTTTGGAGAGTGTTATGGGCAGAACGATCATCATTACAATTTTATTGATCGCTGTGATATTCGCAGCGGGTTGTCGCGGTGGAGTCCATACGGATGTGTACATTGAGGATGACCACCATTCTCACGCCTATTATGAATCAGATTTTTATCCGCAATTCTACGGATTCGATATGGTGGATAGTTTCGGTATCGACACCGCGAACTTTACTAATTATGTACCTGAAATCGATCCCTATGTGGATGACGGATTTTTTGAAGTGTATTGGGATGTGGATGCTACACGAGACTATATTGTTGAGTATCGCATCAATGATATTCCTGGAGTCAGTGGCAGCAGGCTAATCGATGCCGAACTGTGCGGTATCGGACTGACTTGCAATGCCACGGGTTTTCAATATTGCCAATATACGCCTGAGTTCACCTTGATGTGTGACGTGGCTTACCCCGCTTACGAAGATCTCAATTCGACCCTGGACCCACTGGATATCAATGACATGATTACCGATCTTCCAGAGACGCTATATTTTGTAATGCAAATATGCGACACCGAGTCTAACTATTGCGAGGTGGAAGCTTTACCGGTGTTGCTGTATTAAATTCACCTGGATCTTTAATATAGGTCATCTATTTCAGGCCCTCTAACGGAGGGCTTTCTTAATTTTTCAAATAGCGGTAGAATCCCCCAAAATTAAGCCAATCAGGTTGAAGGTATGTTTCAGCAATTATTAACGAAAGCATTATACGGCTCTACACATTTAGCATGTGTGGCAAACGTGTGCGCGTCGTTGTTTGCTGCGGCAGTTATCATTTGGCGTCCAGTCTTCAAGACAGTCATGGTGACAATTAAGTATTCAACCTGGTAGAGTAGAAATTCGCTCTGGCAGGTTAAAAAAGCCTTCCAGAGAATCAAACAAGAAACCCGGAAGGCCAAACCTTCCGGGTTTTTTTATGGCTAGATGAAAAGTAAAGAGGAAAAAATATAGATTATTTTGCTATAAGATTTGTAGGTAAAACTTGATACAAATGCATTTCACTTTGCTAAGAGAAATGCACATATCGCTGTGACTAAATTTTTGCGATTTAGTGCGTGACGCTTTAGTTTGCCTAAAGAAAAATCAGACTTATAACAAAAATACAAAGTGGGAAAACCACATAAAAATTTAAACTTGAAAATTAATATGGAAAATACCAGGATACAAGCATGATAGTGATATACGGATTGAAGAAAAATTTGCAGAACAAAAGACAGTTGTTATCGGATGTGATCAATGATTGCCTTCATGAAAGTTTAAAGTTTCCTTTAAATAAACGCTCGCATCGATTTGTTTTGCTGGAAGAAGAGGATTTGTTTTATCCAGAAGGAAGAACCGAAGCCTATACCTTGATTGAAGTGAATATGATGGCGGGGCGTAAAAAGGAAACCCTGAAGGGATTAATAAATAACCTTTTTAAAAAAATTGAAGAGAAAGTGGGTATTTCAAATATCGATTTGGAAATTATCCTCAAAGAACAGCCAGACTATTGCTGGGGTTTTCGAGGGATGTGTGGCGACGAAGCCAAACTTAACTATGAAATAAAGGTGTAAATGATGATTAAGGCGAATTTTTCGTTCATCTACAGTTCAGTTGCGAAGTGCTTGAATAGGCTGTATGTGGTCGCAATGAAAACATTGATTTAGATGCCTGGTTTCCTTCGGAAGCCTGGCGCCACCGGAGGACAGAGAACATCAGAGCCCCGGTTGAATTTCAAGCGGGGCTTTTTTTATATGAAGCATCGTAATCGGTAATCAGATTTTACCTAAAGTTAAAGAGGATAAAACAATGGAATTTGATGAAGAACTGGAAAAAGTTGCTGTTCCTAGCAATAACTAGATTCCAGTTGGAGTGAGTATTTTGCTGCTGCCCTGACCGGTAATGGTCTGACGTGGACGTAAACCATTGCCAAGTAAAACGGTCGTTTATACGCAAGGATGCGTTTCTTTTTATGTGGGGGCTTATACGCGGGTTTTAGATTTTTTAGACAGCGGTAGCCAAAGCAGGAGCTTTTTCTTGCGTAGCACAAGCAGCGAACAAAATAGAACTAAATAGATGGCGGGTTCAATCCAACCGCTTTTTAGAGACCACCAAAAGTGAACGCAGGCCAAAATGGCAACAGGATAAATCCAGGCGTGCAAACGCTTCCACTTCGATCCCATTTTCTTTAGCAAGAAAGGTAATGAGCTCACAGCCAAAGCCAACAACACCAGCCAACAGAAGAAACCCACAACAATATAAGTTCGCTTGATCAACTCTTTGCCAATTAGACTCCAATCTAATGCCAAATCCAGCCACAACCATGCCGCAAAATGTAAACAGGCCCAGGTGAAACACCAAAGCCCTAGTGGTCTGCGCAGTTTGTTGAGTCGCCCCCAATTAAACAGCTTGGCACAAGGGCTGACGGCGAGGGTTAGTAGCAGTAAGCGTAATGAGCCTAATCCAAGAAAGTGAATAATACTTTCGACAGGTTCTCCGCCCAAGGCTCCAGAGACGGCCGCTTTATAAAGCCAGTAGAGATAAAAGGCAGGAACAAGATGCACCAGGATGTGCAGCCCAAGAGCGAGAGGTTTTTTCATCACGTTTTAGTAAAACTTTTTAAGATCCATACCACTGTATAGGCCAGCGACTTCATCCGCATAACCATTGAAGGGCAGGGTGGCTTGTCTCTTTACATCAAATACACTGCTGTCATCAATGACGCGTTCACTTGCTTGAGACCAGCGCGGGTGATCAACGGCTGGATTAACATTTGCGTAAAACCCGTACTCATTAGCAGCGAGTAAATTCCAGGTTGTAGGCGGCTTTTTTTCAACCAGACGAATTTTGACAATTGATTTAATACCTTTAAATCCATATTTCCAGGGTACAACCAAACGAATGGGCGCGCCATTTTGCGGGGCGAGAGTTTTACCGTACAAACCCACAGCCAAAATGCAAAGCGGGTGCATGGCCTCATCTATCCTCAGGCCCTCGACGTAGGGGTAATCGATACCGCCACCGACAAAACGACTTCGTTGGCCGCGCATTTGATCCGGGTCATAGAGCGTTTCAAAGGCGACATATTTTGCGCGACTGGTAGGCTCAAATTGTTTTAGGAGTTTGCCCAACTCCAAACCGATCCATGGAATTACCATCGACCAGGCTTCAACACAACGCATACGATAAATCCGTTCTTCCAGTTCACTTGAATGAATCAGCTCCCACACATCCACCGTTCCCGGTTTGTTGACTTCACCCTCAATACGCAGCGTCCAGGGTTCGGTTTTGAAGGCCTGACTATGCTCAAGTGGGTCCGTTTTAGCGGTGCCGAACTCATAAAAATTGTTGTGACTGAGAATCTTTTGCTCCGGCGTCAGCGTCAATTTAGTGTGTTGCTTATCTTTTTGATATTGCAGTGTTTGACGATCGGCAAGTAAGACAGATTTCTTTTCGTCTGAGGAATTAAATACGTCGAAAATACCCGCTTGACCAGTAGTGGAAAAGCTTGCCGTCGCCATGCCAAAACCCATTGCTTGAATTAACTTGCGGCGCGACTGATAAATACTTTCAGGGGTAACAGACACGGATTTCGTGACCGTTTTCTTAGTGTGCCCTTTAGCAGGAAGGGCATCTCCGCTTTTGCTGAGGTAAGTCATGGTTCGTGTAGACCTGTACAAGAATGGGTGAATTAAGACATTGGTCGTTTTCAGAGCCGAATTCTTACTGAATTTCCTGAATGATGGCGGCTACTTGCAGAATAAGTGGCAAATTGTGCATTGTCCACTTATGAGGTGCAGATTGCATTGGTATGATGTCGCATATATCTCTCTGGAGTTAAACAATGAATAAAAATGACTTGAGAGCAGTTTTTTGGTTACTCATTTCCCTAGTGGTAATGTGCGAGAGCGCGCTGGGCGCCGCTGAAGATAAATTGTTGGGTAGATGGATATTCGTGTCGGGGCAGGAATCACTCGAATTTGGCTATCTGCAATTTGAGGCCGGGAACCGTCTGTTTGTTGAACACTTGGAAGAGGGGCGTACTGTTATTGCCTCCTTTGACTACAGGGTTGAAGAAAATCAGATTTTTCTTCCTCAGGAAATTCTTGATGAGCCCCTGCATTTTGAGTTTATCAGCGGCAATCTGCAATTAAAGCTGGATGGGGATGAACCCGCAATATTTGAACGGGTGAAAGAACTACGCACATATTCTTCGATTGCGCGTGATATGGAAATGCGTGTAATGCAAGTCGAAGCGCTTGATGTCAATGTGGAAGTGATGGGTGCGCGCGCTATTACCCATGTGCTGTACACCATAAGAAATAATCATGATGAAGATGTTGAGGCCAAGATTGAAATCCCCTTGCCAGAAGATGCCCTGGTAATCGGTTATGCCCTGAATATCGGGGATGTCATGATTCCCGGTGTTGCCGTTCCAAAAGAAAAAGCGCGGCAAACCTTTGAAGAAATCGAAGATCAGGAGATTGATCCAGGTATCGCAGAAATTAAACGAGGTAATACCTTCAGCACAGAAATCTATCCGGTTCCAGCAAAGGGAACACGAAAAATTCGTGTCAGCTATTCGCATTCGTTGGATCAAAATATTATCGGGATACACAGTTACACTTACCCCTTCAGTCAAATAGACAGCCAGGCAGCTTTATCAATAACAATCAGTGCAGACGGTATGCGCTATCCCCCGGCTGTAAAAAAATCGCCCTTTGATTCTGGTGTGGACTGGCAGGAAGGAAATACCGGAAAACGCTTTTATTATGCTAATGCCTTAACCAACAGTTTCAAACGTACAGAGCAATTGGAAGATTTTCTCGCGCGATTTTCTGTAGATGATGATTCCGATGCGGTTATTGCTACCGCGAACGATGGTCACCGATATGTGAATGCAAACTTAGTAATACAAGAAGAAATGTTAAAGCAGAAGGATGAAGTTAAACGAATTACCATATTGTGGGATGCCTCAGCAAGCATGGAGGAAGCACATTGGAAAAATGTGGGAATTTTAAAGAGGTATTTGTCAAGTCTGCGAAAGAAAAAATTGAGCGGAATTGAAATTCAACTACTTGTATTTTCTAACGACATTATTCTCGATGAAAAAATTAATTTTGTAGATATTAAGCCTAACTTGGTGCTCGACAGGTTGAAAGATCTGGTTTATGACGGAGCGACCAATTTTGAATTGCTGGTTCAAGTAAGTAAAGATTTTAAGCCGGATATTGCCGTACTTTTCAGTGATGGACTCTCCAGCTTGGGAAGCTTATCACCTCTAAATATTGAAGTTCCTACTTACGTCGTGGCCAGTGGACCCAAAACTGACTTAACTTGGTTGTATCACAGTGCTTATTCAAATCGTGGTATTTTGCTGGATACCAGAGTGCTTTACGACAAAGACATTGTTGAATTGATTGGCAAAGAAATTCCTGATATCGAACTCCGTGTAAATGGTGACCCAGTGAGCCTGGACATCACTGAATGGATCAGTGTGCGCGATCAAATTCACATTGCCCTTGCGCTAAGGTTACCAAAAGCGCTGACAGATATACATGAAGGCACACTTGCATTTTACGCGGAAGAAAAACTGTTATTTGTCGTCCCATTTGAGCAGCGCGCAGTGGGCGAGCTTGCGCGCTACGATTGGCTGCGTTTGCAGCTAAATAATTTGATGGGAGATCTGAATACCAATGAAAAGGTTATTACCGAATTAGGTATGCAATATTCGCTCGCCACACCTTTCACAACTTTGATGGTGCTTGAGAATATTGACGATTACGTGGAATACGGCATACGACCACCGGAAGAATTTCCAAAAGCGAAGTCTTATGATCAGTTGAGAAAACAGTATCTGGCGGATCACGATGAGGCGCTCCAAGAAAGCGATATTGTCGCGTTTCTTAACGAAGCGTGGGGAGAGCGCAAGACCTGGTGGAAAAATTCTAAAAAACAAAAATTGAGTGACGTGGTGGAAGAGGTGAATAAAAAAGGCGTCTCTTCGAAACGTGAACTCGCAAATGTTGACTCACCAGTGAGAGAAGAAGTTGAATCGGAGTTTGCCGGTTCAACAGAAAAAGCAGGTTTGGTAGAAAGAGTTTCAGAGGGCGACTCGAAAATTGAAGAAGTGGTAGTGGCGGGTATGCGTGCCTCAATGCCCGATGGACCGGTAGCCACCACAACGATTCAAGCCTGGTCACCAGAGCGCCCTTATCTCGAGGCAATAAAAAACGGAGACCCAAAAGGGAAAAAGACCACAATAGATATTTATTTTGAACAGAAAAAACTGTTCGGCACACGCCCAACTTTTTATATGGATGTCGCCCACTATTTTTTCTCAGAAGGAGAAACTCAACTTGCGACGCGTGTTCTCACCAACGTGTTAGAGCAGCACCCTGAAAATATTCCTCTTGAGCGCATGGTGGCCTACAACCTGGTGCAATTTAATCAACTTGACGCGGCAATATCCGTTTTGGAGCACGTTAAAAAATTAAATGGCTGGGAGGCCTCGTCGGCACGAGATCTGGCTAATGTGTGGGAAAAGAAAGCACGTGAGACGAAGGAAACAGCAGATTATCAAAGGGCCATTGATTATTATTTTGAAGCCATTACGGGCCCCTGGGAATTGGAAGAAGAATTGCGCATTGTGGCGCTTATGGAATTGAATCACTTGCTTGCCAGTTTGAAAAAAGAAAATTTAAATATTCCACAATGGAAATCACAATTGCTGGAAAATCTGGATCTGGATGTGCGTATTGTTTTAAGTTGGAATTCGCGTGTGGCGGATATTGATTTGTGGGTGAAAGAGCCGAGCGGGGAATATGTTTCCTACAATGTACCGCACAGTGTTGCGGGCGGTTATTTGCCTTTCGATATCACAGACGGCTTTGGACCCGAAGAATACCTCACACGTTTTGCCCTGGAAGGGGATTACGAAATTTTGGTGGATTTGTTTTCTAATCGTAGCGTCGAACTTTTTGGTCCTATCACGCTCACACTGGATATTTACACCAACTATGGGAAGGAAAATGAAACCTTGCAAACAAGCACTGTGCAGTTGAGAGACAAAGGGGAGCGCATTCCGGTGGGTAGCATTACCTGGAAAAATACGGAGTGAGGTTTTCCCTTCATTTGAAGATACTTCACAACCATACCTCACAACTACACCTCACAACGACACCTGTAAGAAAGGTTTAAAACCAACGACCAATGAATATAGAAGTTGATCAATCCTTGCGTCAGCAAATGTTTAAATTTGCCTGCTTACAGCTTAGCAACGAAGATTTGGCGGAAGACGTGGTGCAGGAAGCGTTGTTAGGCGCAACTAAAAACGCCAAAGCGTTCAAGGGAGAGTCAGCCTTCAAGACCTGGGTTTTTGCGATTTTAAAACACAAAATCGCCGACGCTTTGAGAAAAAAGGCGCGTAACCTCGAAGACACCAATCTGATGGGCGATGATGAAGACCAGTCCATCCCCGATGTATTCAACAGGCGCGGGCATTGGAAAAGCGAAGAAGCGCCAGAAAGCTGGGGTAACCCCGAAAAGGCGTTTAAACAAGAGAAGTTTTGGCAGGTATTTGAAACTTGCTTAATTGCCTTGCCAGAAACCCAGGCCAGAGCGTTTATGATGCGAGAATTTGTTGGTTTAAAAAGTGATGAGATTTGCGAAGAAATGGGTATGACACTCAGTAACCTACATGTGCAACTGCATCGCGCACGCATGCGCTTACGAGAATGTTTGGAAAACCGCTGGTTTTCCGAAGGAGCCTCCGGTGCTTAGTTGTCGTGAGGCCAGCCGTCTCAGTTCCGAAGCTATGGATCGGCCTTTGAAAGCGGGCGAAAAGTTCTCCCTGCATTTTCATACCTTAATTTGCAGACATTGCCGTAGATTCAAAAAACAATTGGGTGTAATTCGGCAGGCAGCACAGCAATTTTCACACAAGGATGAGAGTAATCATCCATAAATTAATCTGTTTTAAGTCTTTGAATTGACAGGCTCAATTGTTGAACTTATAGTTTGCGGCCCTCGTATTCCCTGCCTTGCCCAGGTGGTGAAATTGGTAGACACGCCAGCTTCAGGTGCTGGTGGCCTTACGGCCGTGGAGGTTCAAGTCCTCTCCTGGGCACCAAAACCTTCATTTTGGCACGAATTTTGAAGCCTTGGTTGGTGCCAAAACCATCGTGTTATCGATCTATGAAAAGGGTATTTCCCAAATGTGCTGTTTACACTAACTGCAAATCTTCTGTCGGCCAAATTATTTAGATATCGTAACGAAGGTCTAATAGAGAGGTGAGTATGGCAAGCCTTCTTTGTGTGCGTGGAGCATTGTTTGTCTCCCTTGCGTTGCTAGCTGCAAGTTGTTTAGCAGATAAGAAGGCATCTGAAAGTTCGTCACAAGAAAATGATGGTAGGGATGTTGAAACTATCATTAAAAAGAAATATATGAATTATTTTCCAGACAACCAGCCATTCATGATCAACAAAGATCAATTGAAATTGTGCAAGAGAATGGTAGAGATGTTAAATGCAATCGAGACGCCCATGCATTGCAGGATGAAATATCACGCAGATTTTCCCGAGTTTTCAAGCCCTAAATGGATTGAGATTAAAGAAGAAACAAAGTGGCAGCCTCAGCTCAAGAAGCAGTCATGGGAACAAGTAAAGCGAGTCATGCCTAGAGATAAGTTTGATGCACACTTTAAAAAGAAAATGGAAAAATTCAGTTCAAATCCTGCTTGGAACGGTGGGTTTTTAGAGCTAACAATTGATATTGATTCTGATGGATGGAAGGAGCTTATAGTTAGTTATGATACTGATTGTGAGCAAACGAATAAAGCTCGAGGAAGAGATGGTGTTACCACTTCCATGTCGTCGTCTTCAGATGTGTCCATTGTTCTCAACGAAAATAAAGCTTATGACGAGCGTTACGATGGAATCAGTGGTTGGCATATTTTCTTGTATGACAACACTCCATATCTGATTAAGTGGTCTGGTGGTGATATCGTAAATCTAGAAATCGCTAGTGTGAGTTATTCAGGTGAACCAAAGACAGCGAAACGTATTGGTGTGCCTTTTTGCTTTATAAAGAATATAGAGTAAATAAGAGACAGAATAGATAAAATGACGGTTCTTTGGGTTAGAAATATTTTTTTGTTAACGTTTGGCAGGTAATGACTGACAATAAATGTAAGCTCTACTAGATTATCTTGCTTCAAATGGTATTCCACTAAAAAAATTCATAAAAATATAATTACGAAGATAAAAATAATCATGAAGGAATAAAATGTTAAACATTTCGATGATAGCTATTTTATTTTTTAATGGAATTTTTATTTCTACTGGTTGCAAATCAGATGACATCCCAATTAAAACCGATATAGAAGACCCCACTATTAAGGACGGTTTTTCCACAGAGAAAACGTACCGATACTATTTTCCCGAAGGCATCCCAATTATGGTGAGCAAGGAAGAGCTTATTTTATGTGAAAATTAGTTAGAACGTTTGACCAATTGGATAAGCCTTTGAGTTGCAAGATGGATTTTATTAATAATTTTTCGGATTTTGACACAGTTGAATGGGAAAAATCTGAAACGAGAGAGAAGTGGTATCCGCAGTTAAGAGATCAGTCAATTAAATGTGTCAGCTTATGTGTTAAATCCGTTCAACTTGCGTC
>JBNKVX010000007.1:0-77656 GCA_050299435.1 Cellvibrionaceae bacterium
CCAGCCAAAATATTCATGATGGTAGATTTGCCGCAACCGGAATGGCCGATAATGCAAACAAATTCGCCTTTATCAATATTGAAATCGACATTTTCAAAAACCGTAAGCGCTTGATCTATTTTCTGATTGCCAAAGCGTTTCGCCAAACCCTGAACTTGTAAAAAATGCTTCATCATAAATAACTACTCCTGATACTGAACAAGACGCGCTGCTGCATTTAATCCCAAATCCAACAACATGCCGACGACGCCAATCATCAAGATGGAAAAAATCACGCTAGTTAAATCGAGGTTGTTCCATTCATTCCACACGTAGTAGCCAATCCCCGTGCCACCCACCAACATTTCTGCAGCAACAATAACTAACCATGCAATCCCGATAGAAATTCGCATGCCCGTTAAAATAGTTGGCGCTGCTGCTGGAAGAATAACTGTAAAAGCCGTACGCAAAGAACTCAGCTCATGTGTACGCGCAACATTAACCCAGTCCTTACGTACTCCCGCCACTCCAAAAGCTGTATTGATTAACATGGGCCAAATTGAGCAAATAAAAATAACAAATATTGCCGAAGCTTCAGAATCCTTAATTATAAAGAGCGCAAGAGGCATCCATGCCAGAGGGGAGATCGGTCTTAATACTTGAATATAGGGATTGAGCGCGTTATACATTAAAGGAGACATTCCAATTACAAACCCAATCGGTATTGCTACGAGTGCCGCCATTATGTAACCGAAAAGTACTCGGTATATCGAGTAACCCAATTGAATACCAATTCCTTTGTCATTGGGTCCTTTGTCATAAAATGGATCTTTGATTTCTTCAACTGCTAAGGAAATCACAGCAGACGGAGGAGGAACACGTGCTTCCTGGTCTGCACCACCCATCAACAATTCATATTCAGACATAGCCTCGGTTTTTTCCGGAGGTTGGCTTGCGATTTCCCACAAGCCTAGCGTGACCACCAGAAAAACAATTGATAGAACTATCGAACGCGCTCTAAGAGAGAACATATTAACTCCACTTAAATTTAAGATCGCTTAATCGCAAAACTGGATATATATTCTTCCGGTTTGTTGTAATCAAATTCCTTGCCCATGATGGTATAGTTTTCATAAGTTTTAGTGGGTGCATCGTAACCCAACTCTTTCATGACCTTACCCGCATCGGTTGCAATATAAACTTGTTCGGCAATCGCCTTGTAGTTGATATCACCTTCTACATATCCCCAACGCTTCATTTGCGTAAGAATCCAAACAGCCATTGAATGCCAGGGGAAAGGGTCGAAGTCAATTCGATCTGGAACATCTTTCACCGCACCGAGACCATCAGCATAACGTCCTGTTAATACTTGCTGCACAACCGGGACGGGTTGGTTAAGATAGTTTTTCGGTGATATGGCTTCTGCAATTTCTTTGCGGTTTTCAAATTTCGCTGAATAATGAGTCGCATCCACAATAGATTTAAATAAGGCAGCGAAGGTGTTGGGATAAGTTGTCGCAAATTCCTGACTACAAGCAAAGGCACAACATGGATGCCCTTCCCAAATATCCTTTGTTAAGGTGTGAATAAATCCAACTTTCTCCCAAACAGCTCTTTGATTAAAGGGATCAGGTGAAAGGTAACCATCTAGATTTTCCGCTCGAAGATTTGCCACCATCTCCGGTGGTGGAACAACACGAATTTGAATGTCTTTATCCGGATCAATTCCAAATTCCGCAACATAGTAACGCAATAAAAAATTGTGCATAGAGTATTCAAAAGGAACACCAAACTTAAAACCTTTCCACTGTTTTGGATCGCGCTTATCTTTATGCTTGTTGTGCAAAACAATAGCCTGGCCATTAATGTTTTCCACCGCCGGCATAATAAAAGGTTTGGCGGTCGAACCTGCACCCATCGTCATGGCAAGAGGCATCGGTGTAAGCATGTGTGATGCGTCATACTCATTGTTCAGGGATTTGTCACGCGCAACAGCCCAGCCAGCAGTTTTAATGACATCGACATCAAGCCCGTACTTTGCGTAAAAACCCAAAGGGTGTGCCATGATAATTGGTGTAGCACAGGTAATGGGAACAAAGCCAATGTTCAGTTTTTTCTTTTCCAACTTTCCTCCCGCTTCCATTGCCGCAGCTTTAATCGCGCCCATTGGCAAAATGGAAGACAGTGCTGCTGCGAGTGTGCCGCCGCCAACAGCTTTGATAAAGCGACGACGGCTGGCATCATTCTGTCCAAATATTCCGCGCACAATTGCGTTTTCTATAGCGCGCTCCATGATCTTTTCGCTCGAGTCCAAAACTGGATCGTTTTTATTAGCATCGGTCGAATCGGCGGGAGCGCTACTTAACATTTCAGCTTCCCGCTCCAGTGCTTGTGAATACTGCTTAAGATCGTTTCCATGCTTGCATGCGGAACAATTGCAAGTCTTACTGTGGTTCAAGGAAGAGTCAGCGCTGTATGGATCACCCAGACTTTTATTACTCATAATATTCTCCTAGTGGCTTGGCGCACCAACTGCGTGCGCCAGTGAATCAATAAGGTGCATCTCACTCATCATTTCTCAACGAACATCTCGGTAATACATCGAAGTCCGTATTTTATTGTTGCAAAATCGAGCTTTTTTTCTCGCTTACATTCCTATAGCGATGAATGTGCCAAGTTGCATAGCCACGTTAAACATCAGGTATAGCGCGGCTTCTTCCGCAAATGCCATGCAAACCTGGAGCAACGAATTTTCGTTGTTAACGTATTTTCGTTGAAACTGGCACGATTTTTCGTTGTAAAAAGCGAAAAATAAAAAGGGGGATGCAATGTTTAACCAGACAGCCTACTCACATTTTAGAGATCTGCCTGAAAGCGTTGTTGTGATCGATCCCGTAGAGGATAAGTTTCTGTATGCCAATGCATTGGCATGCAATCTACTTGGTCAGCCAGCCCAAGAATTAAGCGAACGACACGTCAGTTCTTTTTTTCGAAATGCCTTGCCTCAACTCATTACCTTTACAGAAGAAGTAATGGCTTTGGGTATCGGCGTATTAGATGAACTGACACTGACAAAAGATGAAGACGAAGATCTGATTCTGGAATTAACCGCCTCACGGGCCACTAAAGTTCAAGATTCGGAAGGTATCCATTTAATTTTTTGTCTTCGAGATAAAAATCAATTTCACCAATGGCGACTAAATACCAGTGCTCAGCGCTACCACAATTATGGCTTACTTGAGTGGCAACGCATTCATCAGGTTTTTCAGACAATTGAACGTGAAAACCAGCTGATTCTGAGTGCAGCGGGCGAAGGCATTTACGGAATAGATGCAAATGGCTGCACTACTTTTGTTAATCCAGCCGCAGAACGCATGCTGGGCTGGAAGGCCTCGGAACTAATTGGTAAAAATATCCACTCCGCAATTCATTATAGTCATGCTGACGGCTCGGACTATTGTGTTCAAGACTGCCCTATTTACACTTCGTTTAAAGATGGAGAAATTCGTCAAGTTGAAAACGAAGTTTTTTGGACAAAGAATGGCAAGCCTCTTTCTGTGGAGTATACCAGCACACCGATTTTAGATAATGGTCATCTTGTTGGAGCCGTGGTCATTTTCCGAGATATCACAGACAAAAGGCATGCTGAGTTGAAACTCAGAAAAGCCCTCGAACAAGTTGAAACATTAAGAAAAAAACTGGAACTCGAAAACGCCTACTTGCAGGAAGAAATTAATGAGGGCTACAACTCCCACCTTATTGTGGGAAAGAGTCATGCAGTCAAACAGGTGATCAATCAAATACAACTGGTTGCACCAACCGATGCAACCGTTCTGATAACTGGAGAGTCCGGTACAGGGAAAGAATTGATTGCCCGAGCCATACATAATTCTAGTGAACGTAAAAACCGCACGCTGGTTCGGGTAAATTGTGCAGCTGTTCCCAGAGATTTATTTGAAAGCGAATTTTTTGGTCATATACGTGGTGCTTTTTCTGGCGCAATTTCTGATCGCGTGGGACGATTTGAGCTTGCCGATGGTGGCACTTTATTTTTGGATGAAGTCGGCGAGATTCCACTTGAACTTCAGGGAAAATTATTGCGGGCACTACAGGATAGCGAGTTCGAACGTGTAGGCGAAAGCAAAACACATACTGTTAATGTTCGTGTGATTGCCGCTACGAATCGAAACCTAAAAATGCTCGTCAGTGAGGGGAAATTTAGGGAAGATCTATATTTTCGTCTCAATGTATTCCCTGTTCACTCAGCGCCCCTACGCGAACGACAACCCGATATTCCCTTACTTGTATCGCACTTTCTCAAAAAAACCTGTACACGCTTCGGCAAGCCTGAACTGATTGTTTCCGTTGGACAAATGCAACGCCTGCAAAACTATGATTGGCCAGGAAACATTCGTGAACTGGAAAATATGATTGAACGCCAAGTCATTCTGAGTCGTGGCAATAAATTAGTCCTAGAGGATCAAATTCAGAATGCGCTACCAACTATTGACCGGCTTGAGTCTCCGGTTCTCACTGAAGAAGATTGCAAATCTGTTCAGGTTCGTGCAATAGAAAATGCCTTGCGCAAAGCTCAGGGTAAAATATACGGGGAACATGGGGCGGCGGCCATTCTCGGCTTAAAACCCACCACGCTGGCCTCACGCATAAAAAAACTCGGTTTGATCAAACAAAAAGTGTTTCAACACTGAATATCAATTGAAGTGTGACCTTCCAGGGTTCTGAACTTTAAATCGTTTACTGCATCTAATCACTGCGCAATAAAGCTCACATATGTCCCATCGGCACAAGGAGCACCAACAGACATGAGTTATCTCACATCTTTTTAAAGTATCTTCTACTCACCATTACCCTGATTAACAGCTCAGTTTATGCTGCGGTTTTTGGTGTAAGCTATCATTTCTAATCTGAAGCGCTTGACTAATTGTTAATTAGTCAAGCGCTCTCCCCTACTCATTATTTCAAATCATTCCTCAGTGCTCCACGCCTAGCTTTTCATGAAATTCCTCCTCTAGCTCATGCAGCTCTTTTAAGGCTTCTTTTGCTTCCGTTATATCACCGGATTCAATTGCTTTAAGCAAAATATTTGCACGCGCGGTAAGTTTTTTCATACCTGCGTCAAATGTTTCCTGATCTTCAGGCTTGACCTTTTGTTGCCGCGCGATTTCAAGTCCTGCAGAAAAGTTTTCAAGTTGAATTTTCATTTCATCTAATGAATCTGCCTTTTTCATCGTTTTGTACGAATCTTCCATTGTTTCCATAGCATCATGTAGCTCACTCTGCTTAGAACAGGCTACAACTAACAAAAACAGTAATATTAAGACATAGGATTTTTTCACGATCACTCCTGTTTAGATTATTTAAAAAATATTTAGCACACCTAATGGTTCATAAATATATTAATGTAATTCGCCAAAGCCAAACACTGACAAGCGAAAACAACAAACTGTATCCGATAATAGTTGAAGCTAAACGCGGTGCCAGATTTGCCGAAACCGCCAAAGCTCCTGCCGAGATCATCGCTGGCATCGCTGCTTCCAACACCACAACATAGGCAACGAAACTTTTAATCTCCAGAAATTTTAAAATTAAGAAAGCAAAAGCGGGCTTGAGGACGAGTATCAACAGCATCGCAAAACTAATAATCTTCAAATGGCTTTTCTCAGGGCGCAACTTCCATTGCATCCCTACCGCCACGACCACAACAGGCACAAGTGTCGCCGCTAAACGAGAAGCCAGCTCTCCAAACCAGAGCGGCAAAGAAACCCCTCTCAAAGCAAATGCAATGACTAAAGCAATGAAAGGCGGGAACGAAAGGATATTATATAGAACTTGAGTCGCGTTAGTTTTACCCTCACTCGAGTAAAAGCTTACCACCGCGATGCCGAAAGTATTCAATGCCAAAAAAGTCCCTAACTGGTCATACAAAATTCCGTAAGGAATAGAATCTCGTCCGAGGTGAGCTTCCAGTAATGGAATACCAACAAATGAAGTGTTACCCAGAACACACACCAACAACATTGCGCCGGTAACCGATTGAGACCACGACATCAAGCGCGCACATGAAAACACCACGAGGGCGCAAAAAGCCATTACAACCCAAGCCATAATCACAGGAAGCAATGCTTCCTGATCCAATTTTAATACCGGGATTTCCTTAAATATAAGCGCAGGCAGCGCAACATAAATGACAAAATTATTTAATACCGCAGCGGAAGATTCCGGAAATTTTTTACTGTGCTGAAAAAGCAAACCCAACACTAGACAGATAAATACTAATAATAAATTTGTCACTACAACTTGCCTTCTTCGTACCTACCAATACTCTAACGCCAGTCATCGTAGATTTCCACTGAGCATCCAATTAAATCCGATGATTTTTCACAACAAGAAGGGTGTCAAGAATAACAAGCTATTACCGCAATACAAGATGAAAAACAGAAATTCCAGGCTCAGCACATAGCGATTAAATAATAATCTCAACTTTTACTAATCAGCCACTACCACAATAGTTTTCTTAGCGGAGCTTGATACTCAAACCCACTTAACTTGCCCACGGTATATAATTTTACGCTTTCCGCGCTCTGCCGGTTCGGAAGTCGCGGTGCCGCCAATTTTTGAAACGTCACTGGCTACGCCGCGATAGCTTGTTTTGCTCTTTGTCACTTCTACTTTTTTCTGGTCAAACGATAGGCCGACGCTTTTAAAGAAGACACGTTGACGCTCCGATAGCTCTGACTTAAATTTGTTGAAAGCGGTAGCCACGTTTGCAGAGTTTGAGCTTTGTGCTATTTCCAACAACTGCACAAGTTCCTGGGTATCTCTGCATCGCAATCTTTTACCTCCATTGAGCTCGATTTGGATTCGTAAGGCTTGAACGGCTTCTACTGCTTTTTCGCTTAATTTTAGGGCTTCAGTTTTCATAACATTGTCTCTGTTGAAAATACTCAAGCACCGGCGCTGTCTAGTTGCATGCAAAACCGATAACACTTGGACTTCGTGATTGAAAGATTACTGCTGACTGAATCAAGATTAGCGATGACAGCTCACGCTTTAAAGGAAGCAGGCGACACACGGTACATGCACTTGCTTCATTGGAAAGCCCTACTCTTTATAGCCATACTTATTGCTATGGTTTTCTATCACATCGGTCATGGTGAATACTTCATTCCAATTTCATGTTTTCCAGGGCAAGATACCTGTCATTGCCCTGCCTAAAGCGCAATAACAACCCAATCAAATAAATGGGGGAAACAAATGGCGACAGAGGCTTTTAGCGTTAAATCTGCTCTTGTGGAGACTTACGAACAATTTGCAAGCCACATCATCCAAAATACCCCACAGATTTTGGGTGCAATATTCCTGCTATTTGCCGGTTGGATACTGGCGCTTTCTCTTCGCGCTGCCACACGAAAGTTAATCGGTGGATTTGACTGGGTCTTTAAACGTGCTGCAAAAACGGGTAGCGAAAACCAGTTCAATTTACGCAGTTCTTACGCAAGCATCATAGGCAATGCAGTTTATTGGGTCATTATTCTGTTTTTTGTCGCAGCGGCAGCAAACACGCTGGGCTGGAAAATGTTCTCCGGCTGGATGGACAATATCATCACTCAGCTCCCCAGCCTTATCGCAGGCTTACTGATTATTCTCGCCGGATTTTTACTTGGAAATGGTTTGAAAACAGCCACAATTAGCACCGCTTTAACAACCGGAATTGAGCACGGAGAATTATTGGGGCGTTCTGTACAGGTGCTTGTTATTTTAACTTCCATCATTATTGGTGCCGGCCAGATTGGTATCAATGTTCACCTTCTCAGTAACACGCTCATCGTCTCCATCGGTGTATTATTTTTTGGTGGTGCATTGGCCTTTGGTTTAGGTGCAAAAACACTGATAGAAAATGTTATTGGGGCACAATACGCACGCAAACATTGTCGTATTGGAGAAAATGTTGTCCTCGGAGATCTGCGGGGCGTACTGATTGAGGTGACGCCCACATCTATGATTTTAGAAACACAAGAAGGACGCGTCATAGTACCGGCTAAAAAATTTCAGGAAGAAGTTATTCAATTGTCTTCCAACATTGCTGAAACTGAAAATTGATTTAGGGGAAATGCCATGCCCAAGTCCAAGTCTAATTTGGATTTCGCACTTGCCTTGCTCGAATCCCGACCGGAAGTGGCCGCCACAGTACTAGAGGCTCACGACAGTCTGGAAGTCGCAAAATTATTATCAGAAATTCCCTATCGTTTAGCAGGACCAGTATTGGAAAAAATGCTTCCGTATTATGCCGCCCGGGTTTTTACACATTTGGATCCCAATATTTGTGCTGGCTTTATGTCGCAAATGAAAATCAGCCAGTCAACCGCGATATTGCGTTATGCGGGAAAAAATACCGCCAAGAAAATATTGTCGGCATTGCCCGAGAAAATCAGCCTAACTTGTAAGCTGTTATTAAAATACCCGGATAACGCTGTCGGAGCATGGACAGAGACCAAGGCTCCCATTCTTCCCATTGACATCAATATTAAAGAAGCGCTCACAAGAATTGCCTCTCGCGATGCCGTTCTTGATGTTATCTTTATTGTGGACAGAGAACGAAATTTAAAAGGGTTTATCAATACGCGTGAATTATTTAGTTCACATAAAGAAACGGCTTTAGCTTCGCTTACCGATTCGGAAGTGCATCCGGTTTATGCAGGCTCTACTCTAACGTCTATTAAAAAACACCCTGGCTGGAAGTTTGCGGATGTGCTTCCGGTGCTTGATCGGCACAATCACTTAATTGGATATTTACGGCATCTGGATTTTAGACAAGGCGTTGAAAAAATGACGACGGCGATAAAGCCACCAAATGCAAGTGACCCGATTTCAAATATCTGCAGTGTCTATGGGGGCAGCTTACTCGCCTTGGTGAATTCTGTTGGCGATATAGTCAATTCAAAACATTTTGGAGAATCTTGAAATGCTTAGCATAGCGACCGAAAATGATACTCCTCTTGAAGCACTTAATAGAACATTTTTACTGAATTATCCTATCAAGGCAGCGCGAAAATTAGAAACCCTCACGCCAAGCGAAAGCGCAGAAATACTGGTTAACCAACCCATTCATATCGTGATACCTGTGCTTTTGCACATACCACTAGGCGCACTTGAAGCCATTGTATTAGCGCTTCCAGATGAAAGCGCACGAGACGTTTTATCAACAATGGATTCGGGACCCTGTGCGGCTCTATTGAGTCGTTTGGACGCAGAAAACCAAAGCCGTTTGTTTACACTTTTAGATAAAAATATCGCCAAGGAATTGAAGGAGCTGCTGGAATATCCCGATGATACAGCAGGCAAGCTGATGAACACTAAAGTTTCTGCTTTCAGTGAAAATCTCACTGTGGGCGAGGCTGTAGCACAAATGAAAACTGCAGGCGCTCCTATTACACAGTTGCTTTTCTTGCTGGATGACGACATGCGTCTAAGTGGTCAGATTTCAGTGCAGCAATTATTGATCGCAGATAAAAAGCAAATTCTAGCATCGCTAGCAGCCCCCCTCTCGACCAGCGTTTCAGTACTGGACCCGAAAGACGAAATTCTTGAAAAAATTAAAAATTTAAATCTTGAGTCGGTACCTGTTATTGACGGCAATGACTTACTGGTTGGCGTGATTCAGGCAAAAAGTTTATTGCAAACCCTGCGAGAGGATATTGCAACTGATATGCAAATGATGGTGGGAGCAAGCAAAGATGAACGTGCACTTTCCAGCAGTTGGTTCGCTGTAAAAAAACGCCAGCCCTGGCTACAAATTAATTTGGTTACCGCATTTTTAGCGGCGGCCGTTGTCGGAATGTTTGAAGCAACGATTGCCAAATACACCGCACTCGCAATTTTGTTACCGATAGCCGCAGGCCAATCTGGAAATACCGGCGCCCAAGCCCTCGCAGTCACTATGCGTGGTTTAACTTTACGTGAAATCACTGTTCGCCATTGGTTTCGTGTGACAAGTAAAGAGGCCCTGGCTGCACTCATTAATGGTAGTGCCATTGCGATTACTTGTGGCGCCGGCGTATATTTCTGGAGCGGCAGTGTAGGTTTATCTTTAATTATTGCCTTAGCGATGCTGACATCGATGACCATTGCAGCTGTAGCAGGAGCCCTGGTTCCAATCGTACTTAAAAAAATGGGGCAGGACCCTGCATTATCCTCTTCTATTATTTTGACAACAGTAACCGATATTGCTGGCTTTATGTCCTTCCTGGGCATTGCGACTTCTTTATCTTACATGCTTGAAGCTGGTTAAGTGTTAAAATCTCACCACTGATCTTTATCTGGTTTATTCACCTTTATGACTGATACTTCTGCCCAAAAGAAAGGTTTATGGGGCATGAGCCGCCCTTTGCTGGTTGAACAGGCCTTGCAACTGAGTGTGCCTGTTTTGGATACTTTTTTTCTCAGCCGTGTTAGCGATTCCGCCGCTGCAGCAGCCGGTGCTATGACACCGGTGATTTATTTTTGCGTGAATATTCTCTGGGTAACGATATTCGCCGGCAGCAGCGTCGCGGGACAACGCCTGGGAGCGGGCAACAATGAGCGCACGCTCGCCACCATTGCCACCTATAGCTTTTGGGGGATAATTCTAGGCACGCTGCTGACATTCGCCCTATTCTATTTATCTCCCTTTTTAACCCAGCTAATGGGTCTCCCTGACCCAGTGCGAGCAAATGCCAATTTATACATGAGCATTATCTGCTTAATGGGTATTGTTTGGGCTGCAAAACTTATTTTTCAAAGTGTATTGAACATTTACGGTCAACCACAATGGAACATGTACGCCAATATCTTATTTTTTGTAAGTAATGTTCTTGGCAATAGCATCGTAGTTTTTGGTCTTTTTGGATTTCCCAAGCTGGGGATCGTAGGTGTGGCCTGGGCCAGTGTGGGTGCTTCTTTGTTGGCTTTAATTTTCAGTGCTGTTGTAATCTTTCTTCACATTAAACTTAAGTTTCAGTGGGTCGCAATACACTCAGAGTTTAAAAAAGCTAGTCAACATTTGTTAAGAATCGCGGCACCGAGCATGATTGAACCACTCTCATTTGATCTCAATATGATTGTATTGAACAGTTTCGCGGCTGGCTTGGGCACGCTCGCGCTAGCTGCTAAAGTGTACACTTTCAACACCTTTCTCCTTGGGCTGATTGTGACCATCGCAATTGGCACAGCGACTCAAGTTTTAATTTCACAATATGTTGGTGCTAACAACTACGCACGTGCTGCATTGCAAATGCGTCAAAGCTTAAAAGCTGCACTTTGGGCGGCCGGCATTGTTGGTACTTCACTGGTTTTATTAAGTCACCCGGTTATGCGTGTCTACACAGATAATGAACTGCTAATTTCCGCATCAATTTGGCTTTTCCTTTTGGCCGCACTCACCGAACCTACTCGGGCCGTCAATATTATTGTCGGTCAAAGTTTACGCGCGACTGGCGATGGTTTTCTTATTTCTGTGATAGGCCCCCTATTTACCTGGTTTGTTGCCATTCCTCTCGCCTACATTTTTGCATTTATATTTGGCTGGGGAATTTACGGAATTTTACTCTCTGCGGTTGTTGATGAAGCCTGTCGCGCTATCATGTATTGGAAACGCTGGCAAAGTGAACGCTGGCATCACACTCATGTTCACGCTCGGGAACAACGATCGTCAGCCAAAAATTAAGCCCAGGTTTGAATGCCAATCAAGCCAAAGCGCGCAAGATAAAAAATAACCGCTGCATGCATAACTGCTACCAAAGCGAAATAGCCGTACAACAATTTTGGTTTCCAATAGCGGATTAACGCGATGACAGCCATAAATCCAAAAAGAGCAAATAGCAGCGTACTTAGCATCAAACCGACTGAGTAAAAACCGGGATGACTCAGGTTTTTTATCGGATTGCTCATTGCCATTAAATTAAACAAAAAGGCCATAAGAATAGAAATGCTAGCACACAGCGGCCAAGTATGAACTTGCCATGGGATTTTCGATGCCGGGTGTTTTTTAAGTCTCAGCAAAAACCACACAACAAAATACACAAGGGAAGAAAAAATTAAAATCGACCACACTAAAAGTATCGCAAAACGTAAATATACCCAAAAAGCAGAAATAGGTTGCAATACAGCGCTTTCCATATGCAACACTGTACCAGCCAAAGGGTCTTCTACAACTGCGAGGTGTTTTGCTCCGCTGTAATCGGATTTAAACAATGTGGGGCTAATTGGGTAATGTTTCGCTGTCCAATCACCGAGTAAGGGCTTGATAATCATTTTATCCGTTTCAAATGAGACCTTATAAACAGATACCAAGCGAACGAATGCTTCGCTCATTTTTATCCTCGGATTAATCGCAGCGTAATAGCCAGCCAATTTTCGATGATCCTCAGTGAGCTCCATTTCCTTTTCTACCACAGGATCGGTCAAATCTTTTGTTTGAAACGCGCGGATAAGCGCTACAATGGCATTTAAGCCGCGAACATCCCCGGAATTTATTAATACCGTGTATCCTGCCTCAATTTTCGGCATGTAGGCAAAAGCACTTAAACCAGTGTTAACTGATCCATTATGTTCACGATAATGCCAATTCTTATAAGCTGAAGAATAGTTGTATAAACCGAAACCCAATTCCAAACCTTCACGAGCACCCAAGTGATTTTCTGGCCTTTCCATACGTTCAATTGACTCTAGGCTCAAAATATTCTCGTTATTTACTTTGCCGCGTGAAATAAAAAACTTTAACAGCTGTGCCATGTCTTTTGCTGACGCATTGATTGAGCCAGAAGGTCGAAAAATTATATTCCAATAAGCGTCTGGCTTTCGCTTCGAGTTATAAAGTGTCACGCCATGCTCAAGATAGTTTTGATCTCGATAGTAAGTCGCCGAACTCAAACCAATACGATCAAAAAATTCCGTTTGAATATATTCTTCAAATTGTCTTCCAGTAGTTTTCTCGACAATTAGAGCCGCCACTGCAGGCCCACTATTACAATAAGCCATTCGAGTTCCGGGAACCCACCGCGAAATACGAGAATGAGGATGAAATTTTAAAGCGCTAGCCAAATCTATGGCTTGGTTCTGATTGTGGGCATACTCCGGCAGATGCAAGTCGTCCCAACCGGTCGTGTGTTCAAGCAAGTGAACAATCCTAATGGGATGTGAATCTTCCCATTGATTCTCGAACTCAAGCTCCGGCACTAAGGATTTTACGGTGTCATCAAGTGACAGCTTCCCTTCTTCGACCAACTTTAAAATTGCCAAGCCAACAAACATTTTCGATGTTGATCCAATGCGATAAAGCGTATCAGTGGTCGCTAACTGCTTTTTTTCTATGTCTGCAAAACCAAAGGCCCTGAGTAGCAGTGTTTCCTGCCCTTGAACCACCGCTACACTTGCTGAAGGTAAACGCATTTCTTCAACAACATTTTCAATCTGCTTCGCAAGATCTGCTATCGACGAAGGTGCTTCCTGCGCCCATACCAATCTAACACTCGAGGCGATAAAAAATAGAACAATGCATATTACGCAAACATAATTATCGGAAAACTTAGCAAGCATATAGTCAGTTACCCAGTATGCGGTCTTGACGATACAAAAATATCGACATTGCGAGAAACCCGATACCAACCAATATACTGGTGAATGCCCCCGGTAACATCGAGCTCAAAGGATAGGCTGCATCAAACATGATTTTATCAGCCAGCAAGTACTGACTAAGTATTGGTATTGACATGGTTATCTGGTCTACATCGATATCCATAAACTGCAGCACAAAGAAAGGGGCCATGGGAAATAGCATGGCAATCCCCATTTGAGTTTGTGCTTCTTTATTACTCTTTGAAAAGCTTGAGATCATCATTAAGAAACTGGAAAGCAAAATGCAAACAGGAAAGACAAGGATTGCGATTTTTACGTAAGTCAATGTACCGGGGATATCCGCTAAGCCGAAAAACCGATCCGGCAAAAATTTTGCCCAAATTGCCACATTGATAATGGGTAAAATATAAGCAGTCATACAAAATACCAATACGGCCAGATACTTTCCAAATGCCACCTGCGTACGACTTAAGGGCAAACTCAATAACGGCTCCAAAGACAGCCGTTCGCGTTCACCCGCCGTAATGTCAATTGCCAAGTAGAAACCGCCCATCATTGAAGAAAACACCACAAGGAACATAAGCATATTTGCCAAAATTCCCGCTGTCAGCTCTTCCTCCGAAATATCGTTCTCCGCAATATCCAAAGGTCTTAATAGATTTTGATCAAAGCCTCTTACCACCATTCGCTGTGCGGCTAAGGTACGACTGTAACTGTCCAACTCTGCGCGAATCTGCCAAAAATAACTTTGGCTTTCTTGATCTTCCTTGTCGTAATGAATGGTGACTTTTGCCGGACTGCCTTTACTAAATTTCTCGCCGTAGTTCTCACTGATTTCAATCACTAATTTGATATCGCCATCACGAATCTGATCTTCAAAATCGTCACCGACGGGTTTCGCATCAAGGTTTTTACTTTTGAGGTAGGCAAGTAAATTGGGCGCTCGATCCACACCAAAAACGTACAATTCGCGTCCATAGTCGTAATTATCGAAATGTTTTCCCGCATTAATGACGAGCGGAGCCATAATCATAGCGGGTAACAATAATGGGCCGTAGATAAAAGCAAAAAATAATGAACGCTTATCGCGCAAATTATCGCGAATTTCTTTCCATGTAATTATCAACATTCTAAACATTATTCTTCCTCCAGAGATTCGCCAATCGCGACAACAAATGCATCTTCAAAATCGTTCTGACCAGTTTCTTGTAACAAACCATCCACACTGTTTTCAGCAACAATTTGACCCTCATTGATAATGGCCACGTTGTCACACAAATGCGCGATTTCTTGCATAATGTGGCTAGAAATAAGGATGCAATGCCCCTGATCTTTAAGAGCAAGTAAAATTTTTCTGAGCTTTCGCGTGGCCATGACATCGAGACCGTTTGTTGGCTCATCCAAGACAAGATTTCGAGGTCGATGAACAAGCGCGCGCGCCAAACCCACCTTGGTGCGCTGTCCCTGCGAGAAGCCCTCGGTTCGTCTATCGGCAAAATCTTCCATGCCTAACATATGAACCAGTTCATCGACGCGATCATTTAGCAGCGGCTTTTTCAATCCACAAAGCTCTGCAAAATAGGACACGTTCTCGCGCGCGGTAAGTCGCGGATAAATGCCTGAATTATGTGGTAGAAAACCAATATTTTTACGCACTTCGAGCTTCTTCTTAACTGCGTCAAATCCGTCAATTGTTGCTCTCCCTGAATCCGGCTCCAACAAACTGACCACCATGCGCAAGGTTGTTGATTTTCCCGCGCCATTTGCGCCAAGCAGACCAGTAATTTTTCCATCCTCGGCCGAAAAACTGACACTTTCAACTGCGGTAACAAATTCCTTTTTACGACCCTTTTTAGGAAAGGATTTTTTTAATGCCTCAGTAGTTATCATGTCTGACTCCTTAACAGCTTAGGGCGTGGGCCCATTAAAATTGATAAACAAGGGCGACTCACCAACTCGATCCAGGCACTGCGTATTCAACTCTTCAAAGCCTGCATTACTAACGAATTGATTAATTAATTTTGGTACGCAACCCGTACCGCCAACAAAATGTCCCTGACCTTTTAATTCGAGGTGTTTTGCATTCTTTAGACTATTTTTGGTAACTTCTGCAAATTCAGGCGGTGTTATAGGGTCATATTCCCCTGATAGAAGTAGAGTTGGCACCTCAGATTCGAGTGGCAATTTCATTTTTTCTGGATAATGTCCTTTAGGCCAAACTCCACAAATATCCGACATTAAATCAATTAACAGGGACCCCATATAACTCTGTGCATTCTTATCCAGCAAATCTTGCGAGATTTCCTGGTAAAAGGGATATTCTTCGGTGCACATAACCGAATTATGTAAGCCAGGAGAAATTAATTCTTCCAGAGTTTCATTGACCCGGGTTGCTGTTCTGACAATCGGCCCAAAATTATTTTTCATTGCAGCCTCATACAACATAGGAGGCAATACTGAAGCAGATATTGGCGAATAGAGATACATCCTCACCACCCCCAACAAATGCTCTCTGCTAAAGTTTTGCGTTTCCACTTCTCCAGTGGAAAAATTTTCCACGCGCACTTCGATCGGCCCTGCTTCCAGCTTAAGGAATAATTCCTTCACCTTTTTACGCAACTCTGGCATGGCCTCATTGCAAACAACGGCTTCTTCACAACGCATAAAAAGCTTATCCAACATATGCTGACTGTTTAACGCTATTTGCGAACCCAAAACTTGTTGCGGTGGCACCACAGAATCAAGTACAACTGTTCGTAAACTTTGGGGGAAAATCCTCATGTAGTGAGTGGAAACGCGAGTGCCATAAGACACACCGTATAAATTCCATTTATCAATACCCAAAGCTTCACGCACCGTATCAAAATCCTTCACACTGGTATCGGTGGTGTAGTAACGTGGATCTCCGGGCAACACCGCCAAACATTTTTTAGTCAGCGCCCGAATTTCCTCAGAACTTAAATCTGTGCGTGTGTAGTCGAGACCTTCCATAATTTCGCTACATCCCATGTAGTTGGACTTTCCTGTACCTCTTTGGTCGATCAGATAAAAATCACGGTATTTTGCCAGTTCTTGCCAAACTTGATCTGCAAAAAGATAGCTCGCACTTGCTGCCTGCCCGGGTCCACCGGCAACAAAAAGTACCGGATCAGTAATCTTGTCAGTTTTTCTTTTTGCGGGTAATCGCACCACAAATAACTTTATTTTCTTTCCGTCAGGCTGGGCAGGATTTTCCGGGACTTTATACCAGGCGCATTGCACCTCTCTGTCTCGACCTTGGGCAGTGACCAAGCATGTACGAAATTCTATGCGGCCGATGGTCTCTACAATAGGCGCGGTCATATCAATGACCTCACTCACCGTGCCATCCACTTGGTTCTCACCTTCTTGCGCATACGCCACTACACCACCCAGCGAAGCTAACAGCCCGCCTAAAGCAATTATTGCCACGCGTATGCCCATTTTGGTTTGTCTTTTCATAGCTCTTCCTTCTGACTAAAAACTTAACATGGCTTTTAATTTGCCTGCATTACGTCTCGATATTTCCACTTGAACACCATCACTCAAAGTGACAATAAATCCATCGTTTAACCACTCTTCTATCGCTTCAATCTCATTCAGATTGATAATATGTTGGCGACTACAACGAAAGAACAGATTGCTGGGCAGTCTCTCTTCCACTTGATTCAAACTTTTTTTGATAAAAGCAGACTCAGATTCAAAAAATAAACGTACATAATTTTTACAGCTTTCAAAGTATTTTATTTTTGAAAGTGTCACCAAATGACAATCGTCACCATTTTTCACAAGAATTTTATTGTCCGGCTGCAGTTTTTCAGTGGGATATTCCTGATTCGCATCTTCCAACTCGTCGAACTCGTTCGTTTGAGGTAAAAAGTTCTTGAGCCTTTCCACGGCCTGTTCAAGTCTTTTTTGTGAAATCGGCTTTAATAAATAATCCACCGTCTGAAATTCAAAAGAGCGGATCGCATACTCGCTGTAGGCAGTGGTAAAAATTATAAGAGGCTCGTAGTCCAATCGTCCCAACAGCTGGAACCCTGTTTGCCCTGGCATATGAACATCCAAAAACAACAGTTCCGGTTTTTCATCTGCAATGAGCTCTACTGCTCTATCAGGATGTTCCGCGGCCCCCACAACCTGAATAAGAGGAAAGGCCTTGAGTAGATCTATCAAGCCTTCTCTGGCCAACTTCGAGTCTTCTACAACAATTGCGCGGATAAGTCTTTCATTCGTCATACCTTAATTCTCCGCGCACTCAAGAGGCAATATCAAACAGGCCATCCATTTACGGCCTTCAGTTTGTGTTTCTAAACGTGCAGCGTTGCCGTAAATTAAATGTAAGCGCTTTTCTATATTGTTAAGCCCAAGCCCAAATCCTTCATTATTTTTATTTTTCTCATTAAAATCATTGCGCACACATATTTGTAATTCACCATCCACTTCTGCTATCGATAAAGCTAGCTGTCCACCTTCTTTCAACTCTTCCATTCCATGCTTAACCGCATTTTCAATTAGCATCTGCAACATCATCGGCGGTAACAAAGCTTGTGACAGCGCCCTTTCAATTTTTTGTGAGTAATTTAGACGGTCATCGAATTGTATCTGAGCCAAACAAATATAATTTTCTACAATTTCCAATTCCTGGTTGACTGTAACTTTAGTTGAGCGGCTGCTTTCCAACGCATATCTCAGCAAGTCAGAAAGGTGCGTTAACATTTCTTCAGCTTGACCCACTTCTTTTCGCATCATAAATCGAATATTGTTGAGTGCATTGAACAGGAAGTGAGGATTAAGTTGACTACTCAGTATATTTAATTGCGCTTCTTTCAAACTATTTTCCAGTTTGAGTGATTCAATTTCGCGACGAATTGAACGCCGGTACGTCACAATGGCAACATAGATAGCGCTCCAAAAAGCCTGAAACACGAAGATATTTATCGCATTTGAAACAAATATTAATACCAGGAAATTACCCTGAGGTAGTTCTTTGGGTAGTGGAAACAGCCAACTTGGAGCGAGCACCGTCAATGCCAAAACATAGGCAACCAGAATTACTGCCACAATCAAACCATCAATCACTGCAAATACAGTAGATACAGCAGCCACTCTCGCAAGGGAGTATTTGTGCCAGCCCAAGGCGTAAAAAAGATAGCGATAGAGCAGCCCGCCAAACGCTCCCACAATAATGTAGATAAGGCCACCGAAAACCTGAGCCCTCACCCCCTTACCGACAAGTAACTGCGTACCAATAATGAAAACGTACAGGGCCCCCCAACAGCTAATATGCAGCACCCAGAATTTCTTACTTGAGGGGAAAAAGCGCTTTTCCATTTGTGAATGTATTATTCCAGTCAATTTTGAATGTTTTGCATAATAACGGTATAGCCGCAAGCCTGAAAACCTGGGTGCCAAGCGGCGCTTAGAGTACACAAGCGGTTATATTGACTCCGCAGGCAAGCCACGACCTAAAATCAGGCCAGTACCGACTTGACAGCCTCATCGGCCACCCCTAGCATCCACCCCTCACCAAAAAGAGGGTTTTAAGTACCCGATGTTTGCATTCCACACAATTGTTCAAAGCGATTTTGACAGTGTTAACCAACTCATTATTGACCAACTCCACTCCGAGGTTGAGCTGGTTGAGAATATAGGCCACTACATTGTCGATGCCGGCGGAAAGCGCTTGCGTCCACTACTGGTTTTGCTAACCGCTCGAGCAATGGGCTACACGGGTTCAGAGCACATTGATCTGGCAACAATTATTGAGTTTATCCACACCGCTACCTTGCTCCACGACGATGTAGTCGATGTTTCTGCGCTTCGCCGTGGGCGAGCTACGGCAAATGCCAAATGGGGCAATGCTCCCAGTGTGCTTGTTGGCGATTTCCTGTATTCACGGGCTTTTCAGATGATGGTAGCCATCCGCAATATGGAAATCATGGCTATTTTGTCTGACACCACTAACACGATTTCTGAAGGTGAAGTCCAACAATTGGTGAATGCACAAAACCCGGAAGTTTCAGAACAGGACTATTTAACGGTTATTCACAAGAAAACCGCTGCTTTATTTGAAGCTGCCTGTCAAACTGCAGCAGTTTTGTCACAGAGCTCGAGAGAAATACGCGACCAGGCAAGGCAATACGGTTATCATTTGGGCTTGGCTTTTCAACTTGTGGATGATGCACTCGATTATGAGGGCGATGCCACAACCCTAGGCAAAAATGTGGGTGATGACCTTGCCGAAGGAAAACCAACGCTCCCATTAATTTATGCCATGCAAAAAGCGGAAAATAAAGAAACACGCTTAATTAGTGATGCAATTAAAAACAAAAGTGCAGAAAAACTGCAACAAATTGTTGAGATAGTCACCTCCAGTGGGGGGCTGGACTATACCCATCAACTTGCGCAAGAACATGTAAATAAGGCCAAGTCCTTTTTGCAGTCCTTCCCCGAAAACGAATATAGAACAAGCATGATGGAACTGGCGGACTTTGCCGTTAAACGTTCTCATTAATACATTTAGGATAAGAAACATGAAAGCACGCAATCCAGGTGAAACTTACAACAATTGGAACGAACTGAAATCACTGGCCGAAAAGTGGAAAACCTCTACAATGGCTCAGGCTTTCAACGAAGATAGCAATCGCGCTGCACGTTTTTCTGTTTCCGCAGCTAATATTTGTCTCGATTACTCAAAAAATCTTATCGATGAAGCCAGTGTTAAAGCTTTACTTGCCGTTGCCGAACAAGCTGGCCTGAAAGGCGCAATTAAACGCCTAATCCGCGGAGAACATGTTAACAATACTGAAGACCGACCTGCACTTCACACCGCTTTACGTTTCACTGGTGAACCAAAAACTGAGGAACAACGAAGCGTTCAAGTCACTCTGGACAAAATGGCAAAGTTGATTGATCGCGTACATTCCGGTGAATGGAAGGGATTTAAGGACGAAAAAATAACGGATGTCGTGAATATTGGAATTGGTGGCTCGGATCTTGGGCCTCGCATGGTCACGAAAGCGCTGACCCCGTATCACACTGGCCACGTCAAGGTTCATTTTGTTGCAAACATTGATGGAGCTGAAATCTACGATCTAACGCAGACGCTCAACCCTTCTACCACCTTGTTTCTCGTTGCATCAAAATCGTTTTCAACATTGGAAACCCTGGAAAACTCCCTAACCGCAAGAAAGTGGATGCTAGACAATGGCTGCGCGCAGGAAAACCTACATAAACATTTCGTCGCCATTTCCTCTAAAGTGGATAAAGCCGTTGAGTTTGGAATTGATGCCGACAATGTGTATCCACTCTGGGATTGGGTGGGAGGCCGTTATTCACTGTGGTCCGCTATTGGAATGCCGATTGCGTTTGCTATAGGCATGCAAAACTTTAATAAACTACGTTTTGGTGCGGCGGCAATGGATGAGCATTTCGCAGAAGCCAATCTAGACAAAAACATCCCTGTATTGATGGGTTTATTGATGTTTTGGTATAGCTCCGTTCTCGGTACGGAGACCCAAGCGATTCTGCCTTACGCCTATCATTTGCAATTGCTACCCGCTTACTTACAACAATTGGAAATGGAAAGTAATGGCAAAAGTGTCACAAAAGAAGGCGCAAAAATTGATTCTCAAACGGGATCGATTGTATGGGGAACCGAGGGAACGAATGGCCAACACTCTTTCCATCAACTTTTGCACCAGGGTACCGTGTTAGTGCCGATTGATTTTATTGCAACATTGAAAGCGCATCACCCCCACGACCACCAACACAAATATTTATTTTCAAATTGTATTGCACAAAGTCAGGCATTGATGACCGGCCGCGACCAAGTGACAACTGAATCCGAGCTGCGATCACAAGGACTCAATGATGAGGACATCGCTTTTCTGGCGCCACATAAAGTTCATCCGGGTAATCGACCGAGCAATACCCTACTAGTAGAAAAACTTGACCCCGAAACGCTTGGCGCACTGATAGCTGCTTATGAGCACAAGGTGTATACCCTTAGCGTGCTGTGGAATATTAATGCCTTTGATCAATGGGGTGTGGAACTTGGCAAACTTTTAGGTACGCATGTCGCCAATGCAATTGAAACCACAGACATCCCCAGCGAATGGGACTCATCTACACAAACACTGATTCGCAAATTTACTGAGGCAAATAAAAACATTTAACATTGCTATCACCTGATAACTGGATAATACAAACGTTTGCTATTATTGGATTTCTGTAAAAAGTGCTCTGTAGTTGTAAGAAAAGTGGTATCACCATCGACAAAGATTGTGCTTGAACAACTTTGACTTTAATTTCACATAAGGAGTTTCTCATGAAGAAAATGAACAAAAAACTAGCGATATCCAGCGCAATAGCAGCCGGTATTGTGCTCGCAGCTTCCACGCCATTTGTCCATGCAGGTGATAAAGGAAAAATGGAAAAGTGTTACGGCGTTGCAAAGGCGGGCAAGAATGATTGCGCTATCAAGAGTCAAGGCTCAAGTTGTGCAGGTCAAGCCAAGACTGACAGCATTTCCGATGCATGGATATACGTTCCAAAGGGCACCTGCGACAAAATTGTCGGCGGCAGCACTGAACCTAAGTAAAAGTTTTTATCCTTCTCTTCATTGGGCGATGCCCCAATGAAGAGAACTACTTCTATGTTTACGACTGACAACTTACCTAATTCTATTGGTCTCAGCCTAAAGCCGCAGCATTTTCACCATATACTTGAACACCATCCTCCAATCGGCTTTTTTGAAATTCATCCTGAGAATTATATGAGCGAGGGCGGTGCACATCTGGATTTTCTTGAACGCGTTTGTGAACGTTATCCCATTTCAATGCACGGTGTGGGCATGTCATTGGGGTCCAGCAGTGGAATCAATGACAAACACCTATCAGCATTAAAGTCCCTCGCAGACCGTTTTCAACCCGCACAAATCTCTGAACACGTCTCGTGGAGCCGATGGCACGATCTTTTTATCAATGACTTACTCCCCCTTCCTTATACGAGGGAAAGCCTTCAAATAATCTGCAAAAATATTGATCACGTTCAAGGTGTGTTGGGCAGAACAATACTGATAGAAAACCCCTCGGCATACATCGATTTTCGAAACCAGGAATATAGCGAACCTGAGTTTCTAACTGAAGTATGCAATAGAACCGACTGTGGATTACTTTTGGATGTCAACAATATTGTAGTTTCTGCCTACAACCAAAATTTTAAGATTGACGATTATTTAAATAATTTACCCTACTCCAGAATTGGAGAAATTCATTTGGCCGGTCATAGTGAAAAACCCCTAAAGGCCTCCAAAACTATTAAAATTGATGATCATGGCTCTGTAGTAAGCGAAGAAGTTTGGCACTACTTTGATAAATTATTAACACAGATCGGCCAAGCTAAACCAAGCTTAATTGAATGGGATACTGACATACCCGAATTTGAAGTTTTTGAAGAGCAAGCCAATCGAGCGGGCGATATCCTCAACCGTCATCTAGCGAACTTGAAGGCAACTCAGCTATGCTAGAAGAACTGCAAAGTTTAATGAGCTCACATATCAGCAGGGTTCATACAGACAAGGAGGAGACAAATAAAATAACGACATTGCTGTTGGAGAATTACAACAATGAGGAACTCTCAGCGCGCTTGGCAATTTATCGCAATAATTATTTTTATACGCTGACTGAGCAATTGAAAGAAGTTTTTCCGACTGTCGTAAAACTGTTTGGCGAAGACTTTTTTAGTGGCATTGCCAGAGAGTTTATTCAAACCTACCCTCCGTGTGAAGCTCGCCTCGAGTACTATGGAGAAAAATTTCCAGCGTTTACGGCAACTTTTCCCCCTTTGAGCAACTATCCCTATTCCAAAGATATTGCCACTCTCAACTATGCACAGCATTTAGCATGGTATGCAAAGGTTCATCCTGCACTAAAAGCCAATGATTTTGCTACATATAGTCTCGAGCAAATTATGCAAGCCAAATTGCTTTTGGACCCTTCTCTCTTCCTTATCGAATCAAAATATTCTATCTTCTCAATTTGGCAAGCCAATGAACAAGATGAAGTTGGAGAGGTGGATCCCAGTCAAGCTGAAAATGTCTTGATCTATCGAGAAGCGGACAATCTTCAACAAATACATACTCTGTGTATAGAAAAAGGCTTGTTTGTTTTTTTGAGCGCGCTAAAAAAGGGCTTAAGATTTGAAAATGCCCTGGAAAAAGCGATGGAATCTGATAGTAGTTTCAATGCAAGTGATTGTGTTCATTTTCTGGTGAGTCGAAAACTCGGTATTCACCTGCTTTCCCATATCAACAATGAGGTGTAACTATGTTAACTAAAGTGATGGACTCTCTTGATTCCCTGAGTCGCGGCTTGGCAGCACTCATTCCGGATTGGGCGCTAGGACTCGCTGCAAGGTTTGCATTGTTTTTTGTTTTCTGGCGCTCCGTTCAAACAAAACTTGGAGGCGATATATTTTTTGGCCAAAAACTCGCTTTTTGGAATATCTCTGACAGCACTTTCATGCTGTTTGAATATGAATATGCGGTGCCGCTGATTCCTTCGAGCTTAGCCACTTACATGGCAACCTGGGGAGAGTTTTTCTTTTCGCTGGGTCTATTATTTGGTTTGTTAACGCGCCTCAGTGCCCTGGGGCTCACTGTCATTACCCTGGTTATTCTGCTTGTGACAGGCAATTGGCTCGAGACACTAACTTGGGGAGCACTACTGGTATATCTGCTCAAATACGGTGCCGGTGCAATATCGTTGGACGCCTTAGTGCGCAGAAGAATTTAAAACTAATAGCGCCTCATTCCTTTTGCTAATATTTTTAGCAAGCATTAGCAAAAGGAATGAGGCGCTTTATCAAAGATTTATAAAACAAAAAACTTAGTAGAATTAACGATCAAACTCTTTCACAAAACCCAATAATTCCTGGGTTTTCGCTTCCATCAAAACTTTGTCATTTCGAGATTCAATATTCAATCTTAATACCGGTTCTGTGCTCGACATTCTGATATTAAAACGCCAATCATCGAATTCCATGGATAGACCATCAACCTTTTTAATTTCTTTTGCAACTTGGGTGTAATGCTGCTCTATTGCTTCAATGATTGCTTTAGGATTGCCAACAGTGTTGTTGCGCTCACCACTGCAGGGAAACTTCGCCATGCGATCTGCCACCATAGCAGAAAGTTTTTCACCCCGAACACACATTAATTCCGTTACCAACAACCAGGGAATATTGCCGTTGTCGCAGTAGGCAAATTGTTTAAAGTAATGGTGCGCACTCATCTCGCCGCCGTAAACCGCATCTTCCAAGCGCATTCTTTCTTTAATAAATGCATGCCCGGTTTTACTTTCTACAGCGAGCCCACCGCGATTTTCGGCAAGATCAATCGTATTCCAGGTTAAGCGCGGATCATGTACGACTTTTGCACCTGGATTTTTGGAGATATAAGCATCAGCCAGTAAGCCAACAACATAGTAGCCTTCGATAAAACCGCCATTTTCATCAAAGAAGAAACAACGATCGAAATCTCCGTCCCAGGCGATGCCCAAATCTGCACCGTGTTTCTTGACCGCATCAATGGTGTCGCCACGCATCTCTTCAAGAATCGGATTAGGAATTCCATTAGGAAAGGTACCGTCTGGCTCGTGGTGCACTTTAATAAATTCAAATGGAAGATGAGATTCCAAACCATCGACAACTGCACCCGCACCGCCGTTACCCGCGTTGACTACCACTTTCAGGGGCTTGAGATTTTTTGTATCAATATATTGGAGCAGATGTTCAATATAGGCGGGACGTAAATTTACATGTTCAACAGAACCAATTTTCGCAGAATCCAAGAACTCACCTCTTTCAGCAATGGCTTGAATATCATTCAGGCCCGAATCGCTGGAAATAGGTTTTGAACCCTCGCGAACAAATTTCATGCCGTTGTAATCCATAGGATTGTGACTCGCGGTCACACATATTCCTCCGTCTACTCCGAGATGAAAAGTGGCAAAATAAACCTCTTCGGTTCCACATTGCCCAATGTGGACAACGTCTGCTCCCGCTTCCGTCAATCCCTTAATCAAAGCGTCAGTTAACTGAGAACTGGTTAAGCGTACATCGTGCCCCACCGCCACTTTTTTCGCACCAAGAAATTCAACAAAAGCTCGCCCTACGCGATAAGCTACCTCTTCATTTAATTCATCTGGCACACGACCTCTTAAATCGTAAGCCTTAAAACATTGAATATCGATTTTTTTCAATTTACTGACTCCAAATATTATTCTTCAGCTTTGTAGATATTTTCATACACGTAATTTGTTGCTTCGACAAAGCCCGATACACTTCCACAGTCAAAACGTCGACCTTTAAAACGATAGGCCATCACACAACCATTTTTCGCCTGGGTTAACAATGCATCAGTCAGTTGCACTTCATTGTTTTTACCTGGAGGGGTGTTTTCAATAATCTCAAAAATATCTGGCGTGAGTATATAACGACCAATGATGGCGAGATTACTGGGTGCGTTCTCAGCGGAAGGTTTTTCTACCATTTCTTCTACTTGATAAATACCGTCTTTTAATTCTTTACCTTTAATCACACCAAACTTATGAATATCTTCCTTTGGTACTTCTTGCACGGCGACAATGCTGCAGCGAAACTGACGGTAGAGTTTGACCATTTGTGCGAGTACCCCTTCCTCTGCTACGCACAAATCATCCGATAACACCACGCCAAAAGGTTCATCTCCCAACAATCGCTTACCATTGAGTATGGCGTCGCCTAAACCCCGCATTTCACTCTGCCGAGTAAAAGAAAAGGACGCGCTTTTCATTACTTCGCGAATAGACTTTAAATATTCTTCTTTTGTACTCCCAGCGATTTGGTGTTCAAGCTCATAACTCACATCAAAGTGGTCCGCGATGGAACGTTTTCCTCGACCGGTTACAAAACCAATCTCAGTCAAGCCTGCTTCAATCGCCTCTTCCACCCCGTATTGAACCAAGGGCTTGTTAACAATGGGTAGCATTTCTTTAGGCATGGATTTTGTGGCGGGCAAAAAGCGGGTGCCATAACCCGCAACAGGAAATAGGCATTTTTTAATCATTTTAAGATCCAGAGGTGTCGTTCGATTTATCTTGAATCGATCCACAGACGGCGGCATCCCCAAAACCGGGATCGACATTGCTGCGCCGATATTAACATAGCCTAATGGCGATAGGGCTAAATCACACTGTGAATACTGGACATGGGGCAGTATAGCGTTAGAATGGCGCGCTAAAATTTACAACAGCCACTTATCTTAGGCGTTATATGTCAGAATTTGTACAAAAATCATCCTACGAGTTTGAAGAGTTAATTAAATGCGGCGAAGGCGAGCTTTTTGGCCCTGGCAACGCACAACTTCCTATTCCTAATATGCTGATGCTCAATCGTATTACGCATATTGCAGCAAGTGGCGGTGAATATGGAAAAGGTGAAATTATCGCCGAACTGGATATCGATAAAGATCTCTGGTTTTTCCAATGCCATTTCCCTGGCGACCCCGTTATGCCCGGCTGCCTTGGCCTGGATGCTATGTGGCAGTTGGTTGGTTTCTTTCTCGCATGGAAGGGCAACCCAGGACGTGGTCGTGCCCTGGGCGCAGGTGAAGTAAAATTCACTGGCCAGATAATGCCAAGTGCATCCAAGGTTAGTTACCATATCCACCTTAAGCGTGTGATTGAACGCAAACTCATTATGGGTATCGCCGATGGCCGCGTTGCCGTTGACGGTAAAGAAATCTACTTTGCAAAAGATCTCAGAGTAGGTTTGTTCAGCAACACCGAATCATTTTAAGAGCAATAACTCCCACAACGAGAGATATTTCGCGAGGCTTCGCGAATCGAAGAAAAGAGGTTAGCTATGAAGCGTGTTGTAGTCACAGGTATGGGCATCGTGTCCTGCATTGGCAACAATGTTGAAGCAGTTTTGAATTCACTCAAGACAGGTAAGTCCGGAATTAAATTTCAGGAGAGTTATAAAGAAAAAGGATTCCGCAGTCTTGTCGCAGGTTCAGTTGATATCGACCTCAGTGAACACATTGACCGCAAAATTTACCGCTTTATGGGAGATGCCGCCGGCTTTGCCTATGTAGCAATGGCGCAAGCAATAAAAGACTCCGGGCTCAAAGAAAATGAAGTTTCCAATGAGCGTACCGGTATTATTATCGGTTCGGGCGGTGCATCCACTGCGAGTGTTGTTGAGTCAGCCGATATTATTCGTGAGCGCGGCGTGAAGCGCGCAGGCCCCTATCGAGTCACTCAAACTATGGGCAGCACCGCTTCGGCTTGTCTGGCCACGCCATTTAAGATCAAGGGCGTCAACTATTCCATTTCATCTGCATGCGCCACCAGCGCACACTGTGTCGGAAACGCGATGGAGCTCATCCAACTGGGCAAACAAGACGTCGTCTTTGCAGGAGGCGGAGAAGAAGAGCACTGGTCGTTGACCGGGCTGTTTGATGCGATGGGGGCTTTATCGACCAAATACAACGACACTCCGGAAAGCGCTTCTCGCCCCTATGATGCAAATCGCGACGGTTTTGTGATTGCTGGCGGCGGGGGCTGTCTCGTTATCGAATCTCTGGATCACGCTTTGGCTCGCGGAGCGAATATCTACGCTGAACTGGTAGGCTACGGTGCAACCTCTGACGGATACGATATGGTCGCGCCATCGGGTGAAGGCGCAGTCAGGTGTATGCGCCAAGCGATGCAGAGTATCGACGTTCCTATCGACTACATCAACTCACACGGAACCAGTACACCGGTGGGTGATTTACAAGAACTCAAAGCGGTGAAAGAAGTATTTGGATCTGCCGTTCCCAAAATTTCATCAACCAAATCACTGACGGGCCACTCACTTGGCGCAACAGGCGTTCAGGAAGCTATCTATTCCCTGTTGATGATGAAGCACGGTTTTATTTCTGCCTCCGCGAATATTGACACTATCGATCCGGAAGCCGAAGGACTGCCCATCATACGATCGATGGAAGAAGCCTCAATTCAGTGTGCGATGTCAAACAGTTTTGGTTTTGGCGGAACCAATGCCACACTCATTTTCAAACAATTCCAAGCCTGATTTAAGATATCAAGCTTGTTCTTTTGTTGGTTCTGGCTCTGCCTGGCGCTCTAGCCAGGCTTTAACCTGCCGTGCAAAGCCGCTGCGCCATGTAGGCAATTGAATACCAAAGTTTGCTGTGCAGCGACGCCCCAAGAGATGTGCACAGCCTTCGATAAAATAGCGATCATCGTCAGCGCCAGCCACGGTCGGCGGAGGCACCTCGCATTTAAATTCATTCACCAGTAAGCGGAAGAGCTGATCAGCAAATTCAGCTTCAGAACATTTATCACTACTGTGAACATTAAAAATCCCCCAGTTTGTCGCACCACATAAAGTTTGTTGAATCATGGCAAACAACACCCGAGCAATAAATCGATTCGGCAAAGGCGAACCAAATCGATGGTCGGAAACAACGAGGGATTTGCCTTTCATCATCGAAGGAAGAAAACGGTCCAACAAACCATTTTGCTTCCCTTCCAACAACCAGCCTGTACGCAATATCAGGTGCTTCTTGTGCTCCTGCACACACTCTTCCAACTCAAGTAGCTTTTTACCGACTTTGTCATCAGGTTGTGCGTCATCAGATTCTCTCCATCCTTTTTCCTGGTAGGACAAGCCGTATACACGATAGCTGGATACATGGATCAAGGGCATTTTCTTCCGGGTACAATATTGCACCAGAGCCTGGGTAGACTGCAGACTCAATTTATCGATCGCCTCAAAATTGTCCGGAATAAAATTAACGATGGCTTTTGGTGGCCTTCTGCCAAAACCCGCATTGATGGCTTCAACATCAGACCAGTCGGTGACCTTGTCTTCTGACGAAAGTGCATAGGCCGTGTCTTCAAGCAAGGCTTCAAAAGCCCCGGTAAAAAGCTTATCGGGGTCTCTTAATAAAATTCCAAAAGCCACAACCTTGGATGTTTAAAAAGGAATATCGTCGTCGAAACTGTTATCCATTGCTCCAACAGGTGGTTCAGATACAGGCGGTTGATTGGCTTGTGAGCTCTGTGGCGCGGTGTTTTGTTGGCCGCCTTGTTGCGGGGCTGAATAATTACCCTCTCCACGACTGTCCAGCATTTGCATTTGCGCAGCGACAATCTCTGTAGTGTAACGATCCTGGCCTTGTTGATCTTGCCATTTGTTGGTACGTAGTGAGCCCTCAATGTACACCTTGCTGCCTTTGCGCAAATACTCGCCTGCGATTTCAGCTAAACGATTAAAGAACACAACCCGATGCCACTCGGTACGCTCCTGATTTTGACCTGTTTGCTTGTCTTTCCATGCTTCGGAAGTCGCCACGCTGAGGTGGGTGACTGCAGACCCTCCTGCTGTATAACGGGTTTCGGGGTCTTGCCCGCAGTTTCCTATCAGTATGACTTTATTGATGCCTCTGGCCACTTCTATTTTCCTCCCAAATTGTCGTCATTCCCTGAACAACCTTTTTAATGATAAATAATTGCAAAGATCGACTATGTTAAAGCCGCAGCTCTAGCATGACAATCATCCACGTTAGATTCTTAAGGTAACAGGCCCGGCGATTCCGGCAAAGGCTTGGGGCTAACTCGCATTCCCGCTGCCACCAACAACCAAATCAAGCCCATAATTGCACATATCAGTAACGCAGCTTCAGCACCCCAAGCTTGACTCACCGCGCCTCCCAGAGAGCCACCAACAAAGGCACCGATAAATTGGCTGGTAGAATAAATCCCCAACGCGGTCCCTTTAGTCTTTTTAGGAGCAAGTTTGCTGACCAAAGAAGGCAAGGTTGCCTCCAGCAGATTAAACGCCACAAAAAACGCGAATAACATAAGCCAAGACAATAGTGCTATAGAAAGTTGGATGAACAGAGCTAAGGCGGCGAGGCTGAAAGATAGGCCAACTACTGAAAACAAAAATACCTGTTTGACCCAATCCCGTTTTTCCATTTGTGTAATCAAGGGCATCATGCATGCAAAGGAACCCAACAATATACAGATATAGACCAACCAGTGTTGTTCCCTCGCAACCTGTAAATTCAACTCTAAAATTCCCGGCACTACCACAAAAGCACACATCAAAATGGCATGCAGGGTAAAAATGCCCCAGTTGAGGCGGAAGAGTTGTTCGCTTTTAAATGTCACCCACAAATTTAAAGGTGCAGACTCTTTATGAGACCCAGCCTGATCATTTTCAGCCTTTGGCGCAGTTGGGACCACAAAAATTAAAACCACAATACCAATGCCTGCCGCCACCGAAGTGCACAAAAATACGCCGCGAATTCCTGCCATGGAAGCTATCCAGGGACCCAGTGCCAACGCAATGCCGAAAGACACCCCTATCGATGCTCCAATTATTGCCATGGCTTTGGTGCGCTTATCCTCTGGCGTGAGATCAGCCACCATTGCCATCACCGCACCCGCGATTGCACCGGCGCCCTGAAGCAGACGTCCAAAAATCAGACCCTGAATTGTTTCAGCAAATGCCGCCACTAATGATCCGGCAATAAATATAAGTAAACCAATAAAAATAACTGGCTTCCGCCCCCAGATGTCAGACAAAAGGCCAAGCGGGATCTGCAATAACGCTTGGCTGAGTCCATAAATCCCCAGCGCCAATCCAAGCGAAGTGAGGCTGGCTCCTGAATATTGTGAGCCATAAAGTGCAAGAACGGGGAGCACCATAAATAAGCCCAGCATGCGCAACATATAAAGCAGCGCTAAGGAACCAATAATACGTACGAGTGACAAATCCAACCCCAGAGCATTTTGAAGGGGCGCAATTCTACCAATGAACGAGAGTGAGTGCGAACGCGCCACCCACATAAAGTATTAATTTATTTGGATGAAAAATTGAATTTCTGGCACTTAGGGACTAGATTTCATACTCTGCATCCGTCAAAAACTCAGACTTTTGTAGTAATTTTGTACAGCCTAAGTTAGTATGACGGCAAATTCATCATACTTTTATCACTTCGACAGTTTGTAAGTATGAATTACAGTACGCAGTAAGGACTTCCCCTGCCGTGGCCAAATCTGACAAAACTCAATCAATAGCGATCTGCTCGCCAAATAGTGGCTTGCAAACCAGCTTATTGGCAAAGCTCATCAGTGATGAGACTGGGGCGCCTTGTGCGTCCTACACAGACTTGGACAGTGTTCCTTCAAACACTACACTCCTGCTAATAGACTGCAATAACCAACCAATGGAAATCCTGAGGAATATTGCCAAGCAATATCAGGATATGGCGACCTCAGAAACAACAGGAGCCTTACTTAACGCCGAGTACGAAACAGAGCATGAAAACCTCTTGGACTGGCCCTGTATTAGCGGGCTTTTTTATGTCGATACTGATGAAGAACAACTAATTCGAGGTTTGAAATGCTTACTTGCAGGTGACTACTGGGTCCCCCGCCGTTTGCTCCACCATTTCATGGATAAGAATCGTCGCCCCCCCACCACAGTCAGCCGACCACGCGCACGATTAACCAAAAGAGAAAAACAGATTTTGAAGTTTATTTATGAGGGCGCTACCAACTCAGATATTTCCGCACACCTCAAAGTCAGCGAGCACACAGTAAAAAGCCATCTTTACAATGTGTACAAAAAGATTGGTGCGCGAAACCGCATGGAAGCAGGTAATTGGGTGAGAGATCTGGACGAAGAATTAGATAAGCTCTAAACCTCATTATCCACCCAGAATATTATTTGATCCTCAACTTCGTCAGGATGAACAAATTCTTCCGTAACAGCACGCCCTCTGACGGCATTTCCTGAACTTAAAACAGAATCATTTGCCCCACTTACCAAGTGGTGCCAAGTGGGTAAGTCCTTACCTTCAAATACCAAGCGATAGGCACAGGTGGCGGGCAACCAGGGAAATTGTTTAATGTTTTCAGCTGACAAGACCAGACAGTGCGGCACGCGCTCTTTTCGCTTGGCATAGTCTTTACATCGACAAGTATCGAGATCTAATAACTTACAACTGACATTGGTGTAATAAACCTCTGCGTTGTCTTCATCTTCCAGCTTAAGCAGACAACATTTTCCACAGCCATCGCACAGCGCTTCCCATTGCGCGGAAGACATTTGCTGGAGACTAAGGCTTTCCCAAAATTTTTCCACTAAAGCCGTTTAACCCAGAATTTGCCAACTTCGGTTTTAATGACTTCGACTTCCGTTCCGGCCGGCCAAACTTCCCCATCTTCTTCAGTTTTAAGTATTTGCCAATCGATGCCGGAATAGCGATGTACAAAAGTTTCACCAGGGCTGAATTCATTTATTAGTTTGAACTTCAAACCACTAAATACATTAGGTTGATCTTCCGGGTTTTGTTGGCTGCTTTGTAATTTCTTTATCGGCTTCCACAATAACGCAGCGGCAACGGCAGAAAAAACAGCGACACTCAATGCAGCAACCAAAAAGGTTTGGGGCAACAGTCCGATGTACATCAACAAAGAAGTGAGCAAACAGCCCAAGGCAACAAAAATTAAAAAAACCGTAGAGAAACCAAAAACGGCAAATTCAAGAAAGCCAAGAATAACGCCTGTCACAACCAGAACGGTTGGCAAAGATATATCCATACTAGATTTCTCCTTCCGATGCCTTGGTCTTGTTGAATATGCTCATAGCCTGGGCAACGATTGAAGCTGTATCAGTCCCGGAATCAGGCAATAAAACCACGGAAGATTCTCGTGCAATCGCCTCTTTGGCGCGTATGGCTTTGGTCGCCAAATCCAATTGCACTGCCGCCCTTCCTTCCGGAGTTTTGGCTGCTTCACCGACTTTACGCAAGGCTTCTGCCTGAGCGTCCGCTACTGCACGTATAGCTTGTGCCTCACCTTCCGCACTTAATATTTGTTCTTGTTTCTCGCCCTCTGCTGCGAGTACCTGGGCTTGTCGAGCACCTTCCGCACGATTGATCGCCGCTTGTTTATCACCTTCCGACTCCAGAATTTTCGCACGTCGTTCACGCTCGGCGCGCATCTGCGATTCCATGGCAGACATCACGCTTTGCGGCGGCACAATATCTTTGATTTCATAACGCAAGACCACCACACCCCAAGGGTCTGCGGCTTCATTAATAGATCGAACAATGTTTGCGTTTAACTGGTCGCGTTCTTCAAAGGTTTTATCCAACTCCATTTTGCCGATTTCAGATCGCATGGTGGTTTGCGCCAATTGCACAACGGCAAAACTGTAATCTTCCACACCGTAGGAGGCTTTGTAAGGGTCTATCACCCGGAAATACAAGACCCCATCAACTGTCAAAGAGATATTATCTCGAGTAATGGCTCCCTGACTTGGCACATCTTGAGCTTGCTCTTTTAGTGAACGGTTGTGGGCAACACTGTCAATAATAGGAAAGATAAAGCTGATTCCCGCTTCGAGTGTTCGATTGTACTTACCAAAGCGTTCAATCACATACGCCCTGTTTTGCGGGACAAATTTAATCCCACTTTTAAGAATGAAAAACACGAATACCAGAATCGCGGCTTGGGGAGTAAAGATGTAATCTGCAATAATATCCACGGCTTTCACACTCCTTATTATTGTGAATTTGTTGTCATTATCGGCTGAACATTAACCCGAAACCTTGTCTCAGACAACTACCCAAATATCGTATACTTGGCGGTTCGCATTTTTATTTCTCCTGATAGGCTTTTGCTGTGAATACGATAGTAGTACGTGGTGCGCGCACCCATAACCTCAAAAACATTGACCTGGATCTCCCTCGTGACAAATTGATTGTCATTACAGGCCTTAGCGGTTCAGGCAAATCTTCGCTCGCCTTCGACACGCTCTATGCGGAAGGGCAACGCCGCTATGTAGAGTCACTTTCCACCTATGCACGGCAATTTTTATCCATGATGGAAAAGCCCGATGTTGATCATATTGAAGGATTGAGCCCGGCTATCTCAATCGAACAAAAATCGACCTCTCACAATCCTCGATCAACAGTTGGCACTATCACTGAAATTTATGACTACTTACGCTTATTGTTTGCACGCGTTGGAGAACCGCGCTGCCCAACTCACGGAGCACCTTTGGCAGCACAAACTATCAGCCAAATGGTAGATAGCGTTTTAAAATTACCGGAAGGCAGCAAGCTCATGCTATTAGCACCTCTGGTTAAAGACCGTAAAGGTGAACATCTTCATATTATCGAAGGCTTGCGGCGAGATGGCTTTATTCGGGTCCGAATTGACGGCATTGTGGTTGACCTTGATGATGCCCCCAAACTCGATAAAAAGAAAAAGCACAGTATTGAAGTTGTCGTTGATCGCTTTAAAGTGCGCGATGATTTAAAAACACGTTTGGCAGATTCATTTGAAACTGCAATCAATCTTTCAGACGGTGTTGCAGTGGTATCTGACATGGACGGTCACACTGATGACCAAGTGTTTTCCGCCAAGCATGCCTGCCCACTGTGTGATTATTCCTTACAAGAACTCGAACCCCGTTTATTTTCATTTAACAATCCCGCCGGCGCCTGCCCAAGTTGTGATGGCTTGGGAGTAAAACAGTTTTTTTCAGAAGAAAAAATTATTGTCTATCCGGGTTCTTCACTGAGCGAAGGAGCCATTCGCAGTTGGGATAAACGCAATCTTTATTATTTCCATATGCTGACTTCTTTGGCAGAACATTACGGTTTTGATATTGATAAACCCTGGAAACGCCTGGCAAAAAAATATCGGGATGTTGTGCTCTACGGTTCCGGAGACGAAGAAATCGATTTCACTTACGTCAACGATCGTGGCGATGTTTATCATCGCAGCCACCGCTTTGAAGGTGTTATTCCGAATCTCGAACGTCGCTATCGAGATACTGATTCCAATAGTGTTCGCGAAGAACTCGCAAAACTATTATCAACGAGAAAGTGCCCCGAGTGTCACGGAACGCGTTTACGTGAATCGGCAAGAAATGTTTTTATAGATGGTCGCACACTGCCGCAAATTACAGAATTACCTGTCGGGGATGCATGGGATTATTTTTTAAAGTTGCGTTTTGGCGGTGGCAAACAATCTATTGCAGAAAAAATCCTCAAGGAATTACGCGATCGTTTTCGTTTCCTTGTGGATGTAGGACTTAACTATCTCACATTAAATCGTAGCGCCGAAACCTTATCGGGCGGCGAAGCACAACGCATTCGCTTGGCCAGTCAAATTGGTGCTGGCTTAGTGGGTGTAATGTACATTTTGGACGAGCCCTCGATAGGTTTACACCAACGAGACAATGACCGCTTGCTGAAAACCCTCACACACCTTCGTGATTTAGGCAACACGGTAATTGTAGTAGAGCATGATGAAGAGGCGATTCGTGCTGCTGATTACATTGTGGATATCGGCCCCGGCGCCGGTGTTCACGGTGGAGAAATTATTGCACAAGGTGCTTACGACAAAGTTATAAAAGAAAAACTTTCACTGACAGCAGATTACTTGTCGGGAAGAAAAGCCATCCCCATCCCGAAAAAACGCCACAACGCAGATAAAAATCGTTGGCTCAACTTAAAAGGAGCCAGTGGAAATAATCTTCAGAAAATCCACTTGAAAATTCCTGTGGGGGTGATGACCTGCGTCACCGGCGTTTCTGGCAGCGGCAAATCGACTTTAATTAATGGCACGCTCTACCCACTCGCCGCAACCGCATTAAACAACGCGACCACCTTAACTGCCCAGCAACACGAATCAATTGATGGCCTGGACTTTTTTGACAAATGTGTGGATATCGACCAGAGCCCAATAGGCCGAACCCCGCGCTCTAACCCTGCCACCTACACCGGTATATTCACTCCCGTGCGCGATTTATTTGCGGGAACGCAAGAGGCAAGATCACGTGGCTATAAAGCAGGGCGTTTCAGCTTTAATGTAAAAGGTGGACGTTGCGAAGCTTGCCAGGGCGACGGCGTAGTAAAAGTTGAAATGCACTTTTTACCCGATGTGTATGTCGCCTGCGATGTCTGTAAAAGTAAACGCTATAATCGAGAAACACTGGAAATCAAATATAAAGGAAAAAATATTCACGAAGTGCTGGAAATGACAATTGAAGACGCGCGTGAGTTTTTTGATGCGGTACCGGTCATTGCCAAAAAATTACAAACACTCATGGATGTTGGCCTCTCTTATATTCGACTCGGTCAATCAGCAACAACCCTTTCGGGCGGCGAAGCTCAGCGAGTAAAACTTTCACGAGAGTTGAGCAAACGCGACACCGGTAGCACTTTGTACATTCTCGATGAACCGACGACAGGCTTGCACTTTCACGATATTCAACAGTTGTTAAATGTACTTCACCGCTTGCGCGACCACGGCAATACGGTTGTCGTAATTGAACATAACCTCGATGTAATCAAAACTGCTGATTGGATTATTGATCTTGGCCCGGAAGGTGGCAGTGGTGGAGGTTTGATAATCGCAGAGGGAACACCTGAGACGGTGAGCAAAATTAAAAAATCTCATACCGGGCGTTTTCTGGCGCCCTTATTGGAAACAAAAATTAAAACTGCCAAATCTGCAAAAAAAGCGAAAGCCTAGCATTATATTTTTTGCACAAAATTTTCGGGCAGAGGCACCTTTGCTCGATAATTTTGCACCAGCAAACAAAATCCGACACCTGCCAAAGCCGCCGCACAGTGTTTAATGGCATGACCACTCATCGGCAAAATTGCATACAATTGCCTGTCAAAATACTCAAATATTTTGGCGCTAAGATAAGCTAACACCAAAAAAACAAAATACTTTAGGGGATACGATTTACCAGGCATTAGCACTAATAAGAGCGGCATTAATACAATGGGGATAAATTGTACTCCAGCATAGATTCGTAAATCGCCACGCCCCTGAGATTCTGTATAAGACCAGTAAAATACCGAAATAACGCCAATTAATAACAGCGGTATCAAAAGCGCATACCCTGACCTTAGATTAAGATGCAAACCTATCATCATTGCGAAAAAAGCCATAAATGCTATCGTCATCGGTAGCCTGTCCCAAACAAGGGTATTGTTTGCAGGTGCCAAATGATAGTAAGAAGAACCGATGCCTGTTAACAGAAAACCAAACAAAAAAAGCCTAACAAAAACACGAATATCCGCCGCGGGTTTTATCTTAATAAAACCCCAAATGGAAACTAAGATAAAAGGCAGGTTAGAAACCACATTCCAAAAATTTGGAATTCCTAAAAGTGTTCGTTGATCTGCAAAGTTGTGATAGTTGAGATCTTGAGGTATCGCAGGAAAAAATAACAGGCTGCCGCACATTAAAATCGCTATGCTTACAAAAACAAATAGGGATGTTCTGCGTTCTAACATACTTGAGAGCAAGTTATCGGCAAATTGGAAATTGAATAAAAATCAATAGACTAATTTGAAACTAGCCTTCCCACTCGTGCGGTTCGGTTGCCATCGCCAATGATATGGAACCGACACTGGTGTAAATACCACCAGCCAAGCTCATCACTGTGGGAATAATTTTTACCTTGTTTTGCGCAGCGATTTCCTCTAATTCATCGTAACCAGGCATTACCTTAAGCTCCTTTATTGGGCCGGCATAACTGATTACAACAAAAGGGCAAAGCAAGCCCTGTTTGATCTTAACACTAGCATGATGAAACAACTGCTTCGTAGTTTTTTTGAAGCCCAGCGCTTTATTAGCCAAATAAGACGAATCGTTAACAATGCACAAAGTTGGATAGATATTTAACATATCTGCGACAAATGCCTGCCCCCAACCAACTGCCTTCTCATTTCGCTTTTGTGAACGCTCAAGCGCAACCAAAGGCTCTTTGGGAATAACGAAACTGTGAATATTTTCAGACAAACGATCCAGGGCACGTTTCACTTTACTGCTATCCTGACCGCTCAACATCCGCCGTACTGTTTCAAGCACCATCACTCCCTGACCGGAAAAGACAGTGCGACTATCCATAACGCGAATGGCAATGTCCTGGCGATCACCTAATTTTTTCTGGATCGCAGACGCACCCATGTTGGCGTGCTTATAAGTGTCTCCCTGCATCCGGTTTACCGTTTGCACTAAAACCGTTTTATAGCCTTCCTTCAGTTTTTTAATAATTTGCCGTTCGAAATCTGCTGGGCTGGGTGGTTTGGTTACAACTTTATGTTTACGTGAAAATTTTCCGGACTTAAACAAACTTAAACAATCGTCATCTTTGCAAGGATCGACATGCTGACCGCCATCCACAGAATAATAAATCGGTACGCGAGTAACGCCATATTTTTCTAATACAGCTTTGGGTAAATTGCATGCTGAATCAACTATCACTGCTATTTTACTCATAGCTTATTCTCCGGTGACACGTTGTAATTTCTGTGAGTGGTGAGACAAGAATAGAAGTTTTACACGACAAAGTCCACGTAAACATCAGGTAATATTCACAATTAGGAGTGTAGCTGACTTTGGCGCGAAACTTCTTTTAACAAAAATCAGCTTTCTTCAAGACTTAAATAAACGAGCGTCTGATTAACGAGTTGATAGGCCACTTCCCCGAAAGTCATTGGCCCGGTTAGGTTACCAGTCTTTTTGCCTTCCAACTCTGAATATAGAAAGTTAAGAATACAATTACAGCAATAGGCCACATCGGATTTACCGGTTGCACGCATGGCCGTTTCAAACTCTGACACATAATCCACAACTGGAGATGCAAAACGATATTCCAAATCAGCAAATACCGGAGCATAAAGCTTCACTTTATCCTCCAACACTTCCTGGATGCTCACATTAACCGAAATGCCGCTGTAATCTGCCACCAAGGGCATTTTCGTATCAATATTATTTTCTTTAATATAAGTGGCCAAATTGGTTTGCATTCCATCCACAGTACAGTTTGCAGCTTCAAAACCATCAGCGGGAAAACGCAGTGCGGGTCCCTTCCCTTGAGCAAATAAATTAATAATATTAATGTTGGCTTGTTGGTGCTCTGGTAAAGGCACATGTATCGCTGCGGCTCGACTGTTATCCAACACCCCCCCTGCTGTACCTATTCCTACTTTTGGGCTTCGGCTCCCTAAATCATCTAAATGCAGACCAGAAATCCAGCCCATGATAGGTGTAAAAAACATTCTTTCAAAATTTGGGGCTCCCTGTGCATAGGCCATATGTACTTCTGTAAGCGCGGGGAGAATAAGTAAAGTAAAACCGTGTTCGGGCGCCTCTTTTGCAATACGACTAATGGTGTTGCTGTCGTAAAGTGTTAAGCGCGGGAAGTTGTTTTTAAAACCGGTGATACTGGTTACATAAATCAATTCCCGATCAACCTTGCCGCCTTCAGTGGTCATAAAGTAGGGAATGGTCCCCGCTATCCAGTTGCCAGAAGGAAGATCCTTTAAAACATCTTCATCACCCGCAATCACTAGGTAATCGCCCCGCTCTATCATTTTGATTAGAATTTCTCGATTAACGGTTTGGCTAGAAAGACTTATCGAATCTTCAGACATGGGTAACTCCTAAAACGATTACGCGGCGTGGGGCAATTATACCGAGTTAAAAATTAAAGTCAGGACGACCTGCTCTATCGATTTTGTACCATTTAACTAAACGGCATAACGCGAAATTTGCTGAATTTCAGATGGCATGGAAGCACGGTTTTTTATCATAAAGGCTCGCAGCTGCCTCGCGGCTTCTGGGCCAGCACTTGAGTTTTTAGCCATCTTGATTTTCAACTGATTCAACATGAGATTAAAACCCATATGCTTGGAGCCAATTTCGTATTTATTGCCCAGTATACTTTGCCAAACAACACTATCTTCTGATGGCAGGTTTTCTGTGCCACTTGCTTCGGCATTAAGGCTACGATAAATTTGATTTAAACGAATTAACTCTGGTCGCAATTGAGTATGCTTTGCTTTAATGTATTCACGCATACGCATCACAGCTTTATTTCTCTCATCCTGATCCTTGGCTCGTTTAAACGAATTGCGCTGCTGGGTATAAAAAAGACTGAAAGCGTAATTTTTTGAGAGAATCACATTGGTCCCCCCCAGAGTAGATGACCACACCGGATGCTCTAAACGCGGAAGAATTAATTTTTGTTTATTATTTGCCGCCGTCGCTTTTCTACGATGACTATCGGTTACAATCCCGCAAAGCTGTTCTATTTCTTTTTCCAACCGTCTGCAGTTTTCCAGAAAGAATGCTCGTAGCTCAACTGCCAACGAAAACTTCTCCTCGGAATTTTTTGCTTTTAAGGCTCCGATCTTCAATTTGGACAGCATGTACTTCAAGGGCATGCTTTCAGTTCGTAAACGCAACTTATCGGATATCAAGTTTTGCCAAACGTCGTCAGATTCCACAGGAATAAATGCCAATAACCTCTGAGATTGTTGGCTACGTTTCACATCATCCATGATGGTTTTGACCATTTCGTTATCAATATTTAGCAAACGGCCTATATGTTCGCCATCAATCCCATAAAGCATTGAAGCAGCGACTCGCTGACGCAAATAATTTGTGTATTTACGCGCTGGATGCCCCAGAAAACAGGGTTGCTCCGCGACAAATAAAGGAATTGCTGCATTTCGCATAACGACGTCAAAAGGAACGGCTGCGTGAATAAAACTTTTATAAATACCGATGTTGATGTGTTGCCACGCGCCATTTCTCGAATCAAAGTTATCTCTTTGATCAAATATTTTAAACATGCGCTTATTGGCTTTTTGCTCTACATAAATATGGATTTCTCGATCTTCTTCATTTTTTTTCACCTGAGTAATTTCCCAGGGCGAAAACAAACCCAGCGCGGAATATAAATCGCGAAAACTCATTTGCTCCATAAAAAGGACCCCTTAGCCAGTTTTAAGCTGCAAGTACTCATTGCTCTTGATATTTCTTAACACGTCAATGTTAATAACTTGCATCATGCACCGCTTTCCTAAAATTCGTCCTATTTTAAAATTTTTCCCTAATTTATACACACCAATAAAACTTCCTTTTGATAAACCTTCTCAATAGTAGCTACTAACTTCTTGTTTGCCAAGAAGATTATTTAAACAAAAACAATTGAATGTGAAATTGTTTCTTTTTTAATAAATTTTGCTGCGCATACATAGAGATTCTAAATCATTTTGTTCTGAGATCTAATGCTCATTATGTAATACAATTTCAAATCAAGCCTGTTAAAATACTTTTTCAAGGAATACTATTTTGCTTACGCGAAGAAAAAAATTTTGTTGTATTTTAATTCTGGCGACTAGTTATGGACAATTGCAAATTGAATGTAGGTGTTATCGGTACGGGAAAAATTGGTACTGATTTACTATTCAAGATTCTTAAATCCCCCAATCTTCATTGCGCATACTTCGTAGGTAGAAGCGAAGGTTCAGAAGGCTTAAAACGCGCCGCTTCTCTCGGAATTAAAACCTCTCATAAGAGCGTCGAAGCTTTTTTGGATGAACCTGGACTTTGCGATTTAGTATTTGACGCGACAAGCGCACAAAGCCATCGCGAAAGTGCTGAAATTTTTGCTCACTTGGCTTTGAAAGTGATTGACCTTACACCCGCCCAGGTTGGTCCATTTTGTATTCCGACAATCAATGCAAATCAAATTTTGCAATGTAACAACATTAATATGGTGACATGTGGTGGACAAGCTTCCATTCCCATTTTGAATGTCATTTCAGACTTGGTCAATGGAATTGAAGCCATCAGTATTGAATCTCATCTGGCAAGTGATTCTGTTGGTCAGGCGACCCTGGATAATATTGATGACTATTACAATACCACTGCCGGAGCAGTCAGTATTTTTACAGGGGTAGATCAGGAAAATATCAGCGTAGATCTTAAAATTGAAAAAAGTGCCTGGAAACCTGACATGCTTACGGTTTTAAGAATTAAAGTGCCTGATGCTGATCTTGCTCAACTTTTTGCTCCTCTGCAAAGTAAGTTATCTGCTTTGCGTGATTATGTGCCCGGTTACAATGTTATTGGTACACCAAGTTATCGCAACAATGTATTAGAAATAATTGTCAGCGTAAGGGGCCAAGGTGATTGGATTCCCGAGCACGCGGGCAACCTGGATATCATAAACAGTGCAGCGGTTTCCCTGGCTGAACTGTATGCAAACCATGTGTTACCGGCCCCCTTACCTTCACGATCTGGCTTCCCGCAAAAACTGGCGAATCTTTTCCGTAATAAAGAGGTTAACGCGGAAGCTGTGTAATTATGTTAGCCTATTCAGGCTCGGTTAAGGCTCTTGATGACATCCTATACTTAGGATAAACGTCAGCATCCCAGCTAACCGGGGAGGTCGCTAACATGAAAAAATACATTATATTCGCTGTTTCAGTACTTATTTTAAACATTTCCCTTGTTTTTCAAGCACTTGCCGAGACCAAAGTTCAAGAATACGAGTTTAGTCAAGCAGAACTTGACCAGATCCTGGCGCCGATTGCGCTTTTTCCGGACACCATACTATCTCACATATTAATAGCTTCAACGTATCCACTTGAAATCATTCAAGCAGAACGTTGGACCAGCGAGAATCCCAACCTAAAAGGTGACGCGGCGCTAAATGCGGTCGAGAAAAAGGACTGGGATCCCAGTGTGAAAGCGCTCGTGCCCTTCCCCAACATTCTCAAGCAAATGAGTGAAGACCTGGACTGGATGCAAAAACTGGGGGACGCATTTTTGCAAAATGAAGAATTGGTTCTGGCGACAATTCAAGATCTCCGCCAACGCGCTTACGATGAGGGCAGCTTGGAGAATTTGGAACACTTGAGTGTGAGCCATGAAGATAATGACATTATTATTGAACCTGCAGTAAAAGAAGTCGTATATGTGCCTTATTACGACACAAGAGTGGTCTACGGTTCATGGTGGTGGGTGGATTATCCTCCAATTTATTGGACACATTACCACCATCACCACTATCGACCCGGTTTGAGTTTTTACTGGGGTCCGAGCGTTGTAGTGGGTTCTGGTTTTTATTTTTCATCCTTCCACTGGCACAATCATCGTGTGGTGATAGTAGACAGGCATTATGCAAGACGACACCATTTCCATACCGGTCGACATGTTGCACGTTATGATGGAGCGCGAACATGGATACATGACACACGTCACCGTAGGGGGGTGGAATATCGCCAACCGCGAATTAGCCGAACAAACGGTTATAGCTCAGCCAGATCTCCGGAATTACGTGATCGCCGAAACGCAAGCCAAGTTAGCGAAAGATTACAAAGAAACCATTCGCGTACTGCTGTCACAGAAAATAGAAGCTCTCGGCACAATGACTCCGGCTCAGCATCGCGCCAAACAACATCATCTCAACGCAGCTACCAAAAAGAGGAGGCTCAACGCGTTAGAAACAGTGGCGCGAGTACAAAATACAATCGCACATCTGCCCAACGACATGATAGCGATGCTCAGCGCACACAACGGAACCCGGATACTCGCCAGTATCAAAGTAATGAAGACAAAAAGAATTATTCGAGAACTACAAATAGTAGCAGCAGTGATTCAGGATGGAAGAGACAGGCCGAGGAATCTAGCAGTAACCGACATTCGAGCTCACGACATTCCTCTGGACAGACTCGATCTTCTGGATCAAACAGGGGCAGCTCGCAAAAAGCTTCCCGAAGCTCGGGTAGACAATCCCGATAAAATATTTGAGGGTTCGTGTATGATATTAATACACGAACCCTCAATATCTAACCTTGATCTTCCAACCAGTAATAAAACTCCACTTCCTCTTCCAGCAATTCCAGATCCTCTTCCATTAACATTTCAAAATCTGTTGCATACAACTCCGCCTCAACCAGGCTTGCGTTTCGACTGGGCATAATGACAAAAATTGCCAAAGCCAACAATGAGGCTGCAAGCGCAGCGGAAAAATAATATTTGGCTTTTGAGGCAGTTGATTTTTCATTGTCGGGCAGGTGTTTAAGGGCCTGTGCGCGTATATTTGCCAAGCTGTCCAATAACTCCCGTTCCGAGCTTTTTTCTTCCTGGTGTTCGAGAAGTTTACGCCCGGCTTTTAATATTTTCTTTTCATTTTCAGAATTCATAACACATACCTAATTTAAATCACCCAATATCTCAGCCAATTTTTTCACCGCTCTTGAGTAATGTGTTTTCACACTTCCCTCACTGCATTCCATCGCAAATGCGCTCTCTTTAATATCGTATTCCCACCATGCCCTTAATATAAAGGCCTGTTGCTGACGAGCCGGCAACCGCCGAAGCGCCTCTTGCAGTTTTTTGTGGATCTGCAATTGCTGCAAAGATTCGTCTGGAGCAAAACCCGCTTTATCCTCCAAGAGATTGTCAACATTATTCGATCCTTCTTCCTGGTTTTCTGCCGACTGAAACCAGATAAGAATGGATCTCACTTTTTGCCGCCTATACCAATCGCGAATCAAATTTTGCAAGATCCTTTGAAATAGTCTTGGCCAATTCTCTTCCTGGTCAGAATATTTTTGTGCCAGCCTGATCATCGCATCTTGCACAATATCCAAAGCTTCCTCTCGATTACCGGTCGCCATTTCAGCTTGGCGAAACGCTTTCATTTGTACTGAGGCAAAAAAATCGTTCAGCGCTTCACGAGTAGCTGTCATTCTTTCAACACTACCAGTTAAACTGCAAAGCCAAATTTAATTGATCAGTAGATTCTTTCTCCAAAAAGGAATAATTTGCTAAAAAATCCACCGTCTGGCCAAGCGGGATATTTACCCCGATTTTATAAATGTTTTCTTCCCTGTTTTCGACAACACTTTCGTATTGTTCAAATTCCGCATTTGTAGAAAAGCGATTAAATTGCTTTTGCACGCCCACTCTAAAATTCCAATTTGTTAAAACAAAAACCTCATTTAAGACTACATCGTTAAGTAAAAACATAAATAAGGGGGAACTCAAGGCAGCATTTAAATCTCGATTGTAGTTGTAGCTATCGAACTGCAACTGCCAAGCCCACGTTCGATAAGCTTTTTGTAACACCATCCCGACTCCGTCAACATCAACCGTTGAGCTATCGATTCTAGAAAAACGCTCGCGAATTCTTTCTCTGACAAATCCAGTAGCATCACCCGAATAAAAACGAATTCCACCCAGCCAAGATTGAGAGCTGCGAAAAATTCCTATTTGTGCTTGCTCTACTTCGTAAACTTGTCTTTTCCCTTTGAAAAGGTAGCCCAACTCCACATTCCAACTCGCATAAGGATCGGACCGCCATCGAATACTTTGGTAGCTTAAAGTTACGTCCCCCTCTCTGCTGATTGTATTCCATTCACCGTAATCAAAATCCAGCTCGCTATAGCTTAAAAAAGGAGTGGACAACCAGATATTCCATGCATCTTCGTTGTCGCTGTAAAAATTGTATGCAAGCCCTAATTTATACTTTGACTCTTGCAGCCCCAGCCATTCGTCCTCATCCAATGAAAAGGAAGATAACGAAATAAATAAAAAATAAAATCCAAATAAATATTTCATATTATTCGCGATTTCGTCTCTCCATTCTACGCTCGCGAATAGCCTGTCGCTGCTCATCACTGAGGTTCTGCCAACGCTCCCTTATTGCTCGCTTCCTTGCGTCAGGCAATTTTTGAAATCGTTTAAACTGCTTGCGAATACGTTGTTGATCTTTTTCAGGCAGCGCTCGAAACTTTTTCATCCTCTCTCTCAATGCCTGACGTTGACTTTCATCCATTAAGCGCCATTTCTGAAAACGCTCTTGTGCTCTTTCTCTTTGATCCGGTGTCATAGAACTCCAGCGATCCAAAGCCATAATCAAACGTTCTCTTTTTTCGGCGGGCATATTTCCCCAGGATTCCGAGAACGCCTGTAATAACGCTTGCCGCTCTTCGCTTAGCTCATTCCACTCTTGAGAAAATACAGATGAAGAAATCGTAGAACTCAATACAAAAACGGAAAAGATGAATACAGATCGAAAAACATTAGTTCTCATCATCTTGGGATTCCTCCACATTATCAAGTTTCTCAACGTTTTGAGCATCTTCAAGCGCATGAATAAATAACATTTCAAAATCATCGTCGTTCACTTTATTAAATTCAGCTAAAAATTCCAGAAATTCTTTGCTCGGCGCTTCGCTTTCCACTGCCGTAACGCACATGGAAAAAACCAGAATGGCCCAAAAATATTCGCACCATCGATTTGCTTTTTTGCTCTTCATATTGCTCGACAAACCAACATAAACTCGTAAATTTTCAATAGTTTCCCATATTTAATCGACTACCGCAGCAATCTGCGGCAGTCGAAATTATTTCATTCTTCATCTTTAACTGCCGTATCGACTAAGCGAATTCGCAAACGTCGACTTGTAAAGCGGTTCTGATCACTATCAAAATAGCCATAAGCATCAAACCTTTGAACACTCAAGCCTTTTTCTAGCTCGGAACTTAACAATTCAGCAAACCTTCCATACCACGTCGCCACAATAATTCTATTATTTACACTTATAGCGTACACACCGCGTTCAGAAATTGGGGCCACTAAAGGTACTCCACCTGGTAGCAACTTAATATCTGTCGCAATGCCAGCTCTAACAATATGGTGTCGTGTATCCGCGCTCTCGAGATCAAACAATACACCATTTTCATCGAGACTGACCACCGCGCCACCACTTCCTTGCAAACCATAATTAAGCAGAAAATGTCCGGGTAGGTTAGCGGCATTGCGTACAGAGAAGCCTTCAAAATCTTCAGGTGCTGATCCGAAGGGGCTTATCCAGCCTTTAATGCGAATCGGGTCTCCCAGTTCCAGATTTTCCAAACTTAAATTACCTGTTGCGATCTCATAGTAATCGGGATCAGCGTTGTTTGCGTCATCCAGGCCAGTGCCGGAGAAGTCATAAACAAGGGGATTACGGGCATTCAGTAAATTGATATCAATGGCGAGGGGGCTTGCAGAAACCACCGTACCTGAGACACTACCAGGAACAATTCTTACAATGCCTTCGCTTGCATCCATGGTGTTGTCTTCCTGGAATTCACCAATTACATAAATCGCCGAACCCACTGAAATTGAAGCGATGTCAGCATCCGGGTTTCTAAACTGAACGATACGAGTCAAATCTGACAGCAACACATCAAGCTCATCATTGTAGGTAAATACCCCATCCTGAAATTCCGCTCTAGCACCACGAACATGCAAAAGATTTCCTTCTCTCCCAACGACAACCGCTCTCAATGCATCACTTTCGCCCCAAGCTACGCTACTGCCTGCTCGTATTTCACTCGCAATAAAACGCTTTGCAATTCTATCCCATGCCCCCAAAGTGACAATCGGAGTGGCAGCCTCCAGTTCCGAAAGTGCAGCCAAGCCAAATTCACTTTCGACATATTCACCGTCAATTTCATAGGCTGTATCACTCTCAACATAAACAGGTGCGTTCCCAAATGGACCAGTACGCAATTGAAAGGGACGTAAATCCATTCGAAAATATTGGTCATCCTCATTCACAGTATTGAGTAAACCACGAAGCCGAAATGGCTTGGGGTCTTCCAGTAAGGGGTCAGCAATAAAGACTGGGGTCACAGTCACTGTTGCAACATTGTTTTCGATAACAATGCTATTCGATGCATCAAGATCAAAATCGAGGGTCAGTTGTGCGATGGCGCCTGGTAATAACGCGAATCCCTCACTATCACCGAACTGCAAATCCACGTCGATGACACCCAGTGGTTGTCCTCCTGTGTCAAGCGCTTGCGCAACAAGTGCGTCTCCAAGTTCATTTTGCAGAACAATATTCGCTGCGCTGTAATCAAGTCTTATCGTTGCCGAATTATAGCGACCAGGCGGTGCACTAATACGCGTTAACAATTCACTCACTTCAACATATTGCGCAAAATCAATCGTTGTCGCAGCCGGTAGCACCTCAACTTCAAGGCCATTTGCTTTCACCAGGCTTATTTGTTCCACATTCACTTCATAACTCAGGAAGTCGCCCTCTGCGTCTGTCAGTGCAATATACAAATCCGTCTTTTCCTGCTCATCTGAACCCGGATTCGTGCCCAGGTTCGTATCTGAACGGCCGCCGCCACAGGCGACAAGGACCACAGTCAGTGCTATGGCCAAATACATTTTTAGTCTCAACATTTGAATTCTCCAACTTTCTTAAGCACCGGCCAAATTGACCGCTTTCAACGCGTCTTAACTGTATTAACGTCTTGGCTGAGAATTTGTTGACATGAGAAGGCGAATAATTTGGAGTGTCAGGAGATCTATAGAAAGTGGGAAAAGGCCTTGCGCTTAGGACACATCAAAAAAGAAGGAAATAAGAGTCGCTATCGTTCGCACATTATCAACGTCCTGATCACTCCAGTGGACGAGTTTCCCTTTGCTTTCACAACATAAAATACCGTAGGGAATAAAATCCTTATGCAAAATAAAATCCAGCAAACTGTGAATATCATTCGGTTCAAAATAAGAGGTGTTGAAACACCGCGTAGCAGAGTAGTTCCGCGCATCTGAGGCGATGATAACTTCATTCTCGATTAAGCTTTTAAAATATTCGGGGTAGTCTGATCGAAGGAGCTCTATACCGGAACTCCACTTATTATCCAGGGCATCATAATTAACCAAACTGACAATGGCATCTCTTTCTGCATCAAGACGCCATAGGCTAATAAGATTTGCTGAGGGTATAAGCTGATGGGAATAAACACAAACCTTCTTCAGCAACTCCGCACGGCTGGCATGCGGGTTGTTAAGCGCGAGACTAAGTTTATCCACTAATCCCAAGGTCATCTCCCATGGTGATCACCCCCGAATTCTAATCAATTATCAGCAAATGAAAAAGTCTTAGTGATATAAAGTAGTGAGATAGGTTTTTGCTGCAACCTGCCAAGTAAAGCGTTGCTGTGAGGCTCGATGACGAATACCACTCCAGGAATCAGGCTTTTCGAAATAACAATTCAAAGCTTCATCCAAAGTAGTTATAAGCGACTTTGCTTGAGACTGTATGTTTTTTCCTTCGAAGACAAACCCGGTTTCTTTGTGAATCACAGTATCTTTTAAACCACCAACGGCGTTCACTAAGCAAGGTTGCCCGACTCGCATCGCAAGCATTTGGCTGATACCACATGGTTCAAATGAACTCGGCATCAAAAAAAGATCGCCATAACGATAAATTAATTTAGATAAAGGATCTGAATATCCATTTAAGAAAATGATGTTGTCGTATTTGCCCGCAGTTTCTGTAATAAAATCTTCGAGATCTGGATCGCCACTACCAAGAATGATGAAGATACCGCGCTCGCCCAACGCCTCTAAAATTGCATGCAATACATATTTTCCATTCTCCAGGGTCGCGTGCAACAGCCTGGCCTTTTGCTCAGTAATGCGTCCGACTGAACTCAATACAAATCGCGATTTTCTTGAACGTTTTAATTCCTCCAATCTTTGGTCGGCGATCCAATGCGCTGACAACATTTGTCGTTTTTTTCCAGCCCACTCTAAAAGACAACCTTTCGCCACATCAATAACGTCAGTTTTTGCGGGCTTTTTGAAACTGGATTTCTTCGCATACTGACATCCATTTAGAATGCCTATTAATTCACCGGCACCGTGACGCTGAATTAATTCCGCTTCTAAACCTTCGCCACCGTAGATTCCATCTTCGACATGACTTGCAAGCTGAATTTCCTTGGCGTAAGTCGGCGAAACTGTGTTGACTTTATCTGCCAACAAAATTGCTGCGCGCATGGGATTTAAACAGTGTAAATTATTTTTGTCTGCTATCACTTTTCCATCATAAGACAAATCTGGATACCAGGTCTCAAGTGCACTCTCATCATTTTTGAACGGACGTATACCTTGCAAGGCAAGATTGTGAATCGTATACACACAGCGAATAGATTTTAGAAAATCATAGCTTTGCGAGTACTCACGCAAAATCAGAAAAAATGCGGTGTGCCAATCATGAAGGTGGACGATATCGGGTGTAGAAATAAGTTTCTCTTTTAAAACAGCAGCCACTGCCAAACAATACAGTGCAAATTTTGTCGCATCACTCGCGAAAGGTCGCCAATCCGGATCATTGCAATAAACAGTTTCGCCATGCGCCGAGAATTCAGGGCAGTGAACAATAAAATTGTTAACACCAGCGAAATCATTTTCAATTTTAAAGACTTGAATATTGTGCGAAAAACCAGAAAACAGCACTTCCACCCCACCGACAAGACTCAGGTTTGGTAGACGAGCCAAAAACCCGTAGCTAGGAAGAATAACGGAAGCATCCCAATCCAGTTGACAAAGTGCTTGAGGCAAGTCTCGCACAACGTCTCCAACACCACCGACCTTGGCACCAGGCAACATATCGTTCTCGGCGGCCAGCATTAATACTTGTTTTTTAGTACTGCTCATAATAATTTTATTTTTTCTTATTGTAATAAATTTCTATTCACTAAGATCGGGTTTTACTCCCGGCTTTTGACCAAGCATTTCTCGCGTCACCACAACCACCCCTTTTTTTGTTACGCGAAATCCGCGTGCACGATCGTGTTCATGGTCATACCCAATTACCATCCCATCTGGAATCACACAGGACGCATCAATAATGGCCTTTTTAATTTTTGCGTTTCGATGAATCTCAACGCTGGGCAGAATGACAGATTCTTGAATATCCGAAAATGAATGCACGTGAACATCTGAGAACAATAGTGACTGTCGCACACTGCCTCCCGAGACAATACAACCACCACTCACCATTGAATCCACTGCATAACCTCGACGTCCATCGTCGTTGAATACAAATTTCGCAGGTGGCAACTGAGTTTGGTAGGTCCAAATTGGCCAGTCATGATTGTAAAGATTTAATGCCGGATCTGGTGAAACCAATTCCATATTGGCCTCCCAAAATGAATCTAGCGTACCCACGTCGCGCCAATATGATGCAACACCGGTTTCATGATCTCGAAAGCGATACGCCAGCACATTGTCATTTTTAATGATAGACGGAATGATATTTTTACCAAAATCATTTTCCGACTCTGGATTTTCAGCATCTATTCTCAATTGATCAAACAAATATTCGCGATTGAATATGTAGTTACCCATCGAAGCCAGGGTATACCCTGGTTGATCAAAAAGCTCGGTGGGATGTTTTGGTTTTTCATCAAAGCGAGTAATACGATCATTTTTATCAACAGTCATCACACCGAACGCACCCGACGCTTCTTCAATGGGGACTTCTATACAACTTACTGTTAGATCTGCGTTATTTTCTACGTGGTAAGCGAGCATTGATCCGTAGTCCATTTGGTAAACATGGTCTCCCGACAATACCATCACATATTTTGGCGCCTCAGCTTGAATAATATCCAGGTTTTGATATATCGCGTCCGCTGTGCCTTGATACCAGTTTGGGGAATAACGTTGCGAAGCAGGCAAGATCTCAACATATTCACCATGTTCTTTTTTAAAGTGGCTCCAGCCACGAATAAGATGACGAATAAGCGAGTGCGCTTTATATTGCGTCAAAACACCAACCCGTCGTATTCCGGAATTCACGCAATTAGAAAGCGGGAAATCAATAATGCGAAATTTTCCACCAAAATGTAGCGCTGGCTTGGCCCGCCAATCTGTGAGTTCATGTAAGCGGCTTCCACGGCCACCCGCGAGAATTAATGCCATAGTATCGCGCGTAAGGCGACTTACATAACGGGAATTGGGGTCAAGCATGTTTCTCTCCTGCCTATTGAATTTTCCAAATGTCTTTTGCGTATTCACTGATCGTTCGGTCGCTGGAAAAATCTCCGCTTGCGGCCGTATTTAATATACTCATCTTCGTCCATTTATCTTTTTCTTGATAATCCAGCGCAGCCTGGTTTTGTGCGTCGATATACGATCTAAAATCTGCTGCCAACATCCATGGATCATTGGGATTTCGAATACTTTGAATGACCGGATCAAAAATACCCGGCTCAAATAAACTAAAATGACCACATTCTATCAATTTCATAACCCGATTGAGATCTTCATCTTGCTCAATAATCTGATCAGGATCGATTCGCGAACGATATTCGGGAATTTCTTCTACTTTTAATCCAAAAAGATAAAAATTTTCTAAACCTACTGCTTCCATAATTTCAATATTTGCACCATCGTACGTTCCTATTGTTACAGCCCCATTCATCATGAACTTCATGTTTCCAGTTCCTGAAGCCTCCTTGCCAGCCGTCGAAATTTGTTCAGACAAATCTGTTCCAGGACATATTATCTCCATCGCGCTCACGCGATAATTAGGAAAAAATACCAGCTTTAAATATTGGCTAGCTTTGTCATCCGAATTAATCACCTGAGCCGCATTGCTCACCAGCTTAATAATACGTTTCGCCAGCACATAACCTGGCGCGGCCTTGCCGCCCAACAATATACATCGCGGATACACTTCACTTTCTTCACCACGGGTAATTTTGTCATAGAGATGAATAACATGAAGCACGTTTAAAAGTTGCCGTTTATACTCATGGATACGTTTAACTTGCACATCAAACATCCAGTCAGTATCAAAATTCACGCCACATTTTGCTCTTACCATTTTTGCCAGTCTTACTTTATTAAGACGTTTCACTTCACTCCACCGCTGACAAAACGAGGAATTTTCTACATAGGGTGCAAGGCGCGAAATTTGAGAATAGTCCGTTACCCACGAATCACCGATGCTTTCACATAAGAGATCACTGAGACTGCGATTAGAGTGCGATAACCATCGACGGGGTGTTACACCATTTGTTTTATTGTTGAATTTTTGTGGCCAAAGCTCGTAAAAATCTTTAAACAAACCTGTTGTTAACAAACTTGAGTGCAAAGCGGCGACGCCGTTAACCGAAAAACTACCTATTATTGCCAAATAGGCCATGCGCACCATTGGCTCGGGGCCTTCCTGGATTATTGACATTCGATTTTGTCTTTCAGTATCACCAGGCCAACGGTGAGTCACGGTTGCCATAAACCGCGCATTAATCTCATAAATGATATCCATCAACCTTGGCAACAGTTCTTTCAACATTCGCACTGGCCATTTTTCCAAGGCCTCGGGCAATAAAGTGTGATTCGTATAAGCCATGGTCTTACAAGTAATTTCCCACGCCTCACTCCATTCAAGCTGGTGCTCGTCAAGTAACAAGCGCATCAGTTCCGGAACAGCCAGTGTTGGATGTGTATCATTAAGTTGAAAACAATGTCGGTTTGCAAATTGATCAAAATTTTCGCCCTGATGTTTTACCCATCCTGCTATCACGTCCTGCAAACTAGCAGACGCAAGAAAATATTGTTGTCTTAACCTCAATTCTTTTCCGTTTTCACTTGCGTCATTGGGATACAGCACCATGGTAATTTGTTCAGCAAGATTTTTTCCAGCCACTGCGTCCGAGTAATCCCCGGCGTTAAACTCGGCCAAATTGAATTCTTCTGTTGCTTCCGATTTCCAAAGTCGTAAGGTGTTAACCTTATCGTTTTTATAGCCAGGAATAGGCATATCATATGGAATAGCTAAGACATCTTGCGTATTAACCCATCGTGCACAGAGTTTTCCTCTGTGGTTGTGGTAAAAATCTGTATTGCCGTAGAATTTTATTGTGCGAACGTGATCAGGTCGTTCGATCTCCCAGGGATTCCCTTGACGCAACCAATGGTCTGGCTGTTCAATTTGAAAGCCTTCACGAATGCTTTGGTGAAACATTCCATACTCATAGCGAATTCCGTAGCCCATAACGGGTAAGCCGAGCGTAGCACAACTATCCATGAAACACGCCGCCAACCGTCCCAAACCACCATTACCCAAACCGGCGTCTTTTTCTTTGGTTTCCACCTCTTCAAGCTCCGCGCCAAATCGCATTACTGCATTACTCGCGGCCTTTTCTATATCTAAATTTAAAATTGCATTATTGAGGCTGCGGCCAAGTAAAAATTCTAAAGACAGGTAATACACGTGTTTTTCTTCATTGTGGAAGCGCGCTTCTCTGGTTGCGCGCCAGTTTTCCATAAGCCTGTCTCGAACAGCATAACTGAGCGCTTGCCGCATATAACCTCTAATTTCATCATTCCCAAAGCGCCCCAAGGTATAGCTGAAATGCCAATTTAAATCGTCATAAATATTTTCTTCAAGATTCCCTAGTCTTGTTGGGTGCAATTCAGAGCTCATGATGATTACCTCTGTATTTGAAAACTTCCAAACTGAACACTATGAACTATTCTCTACGTAAAAACTGCAGCAAGCAATTTCAGCGACTTGGATTGCAAACACACAGAATCATTTACAAGCTCGCCAATATTGTCGGGTTTGCCGGTCGCCAAACAAGTATCCAGTTTGCATTGCCATCCTGCAACGATGTCATCTTTTGGCAGTTTAAAATCAACTGCCTCATCGCCAGCGTTAAATAAAATAAGTAGGCGCTCCGACTCAAATTTTCTTTCTTCATCCTGTGGTATGTTTTCCAGAATCCAGCCCAACTCACGAACATGTTGCTCCCGCCAGTGAGCGTCTTGCATTTCCTCACCATCTTCGTTGATCCAACGAACTGCACGTAAGACATCACCCTCCACCTCTTCAGGTTTATGAATATATTCTTTTGCCTGTAACAGTGGAAGTGTATTTCTTAACCAAGTTAGGTAACTTGTGAATTCTCTCAAGGCATTGTCTTGATCACTGACGTCTTGCCAATTTAACCAATTTATTTCGTTATCTTGGCAATAAGCATTATTGTTTCCCTGCTGACTGCGTCCCATTTCATCGCCGGCCAACAACATGGGTGTGCCTTGTGACAAAAATAAAGTCGCTAAAAAATTTCTTTTTTGTCGGTTCCTTAATTGACGAATTTCCTCATCATCTACCGGGCCTTCTTCTCCGTGATTGTGGCTAAAATTTGAATGGTGACCATCACGATTTTGTTCATTGTTCGCTTCGTTGTGACGATTATTAAAAGAAACCAAATCCTGTAGACTAAAACCATCGTGGCTACAGATAAAATTAATGCTGCTGGACGGTGATCGTCCGGAATGCTCAAACAAATCACTCGAGCCATGAATGCGTCTGGCAAACTCCGGGAGCACCCCATTGTCTCCACGCCAGAACCGTCGAGAGGTATCGCGGTACTTATCATTCCATTCCGCCCAACCCGTTGGAAATTTTCCGAGCTGGTATCCTCCGGGCCCAATATCCCAAGGTTCAGCAATTAATTTTTTTCGCGATAAGACTGGGTCTTGTTTAAGTACATCAAAAAAGCCACTGCCTTGAAAAAATCCTTGTGCTTCACGACCCATGACTGTCGCCAAATCGAAACGAAACCCGTCCACACCCATATCGTGTGCCCAATAGCGTAAGCTGTCACAAACCAACTGCAGTACGCGCGGATTTTTAACATTGAGCGTGTTCCCACAACCCGTATCGTTCACATAAAATCGTGCATCCTGGCTTTGCAGAGTGTAATACGTTGCGTTATCGATTCCACGCAGGGAAAGTGTTGGTCCCCCGTGCCCTCCTTCAGCAGTATGGTTGTAGACAACATCCAAAATTACTTCCAGATCAAATTCGTGTGCCGCTTTAACAAAACGCCGAAACTCTTGGAGGCCGTCGCTGGTTGTGTAGCCGCTGTGCAAAGCAAAAAAGCCAAGCGTGTTGTAACCCCAGTAATTAGTTAGCCCTTGAGAAGATAAAAAATATTCATCTATAAATGAATGTACTGGCATTAACTCAATACTGGTAACACCTAATTTTTTGATATATTCCAGTACTTGCGGCTGGGCAAGTCCAGCAAAAGTACCCCGTTCATTTGAGGGGACACCGAGGTTAAGCTGAGTAAATCCCTTTACATGCGTTTCATAAATTATGGTTTTATTCCAGGGTATATTGGGTGCTTTGTTTACCTCTCGGATTTCTTCATCACTATAGGGTGAAGTAACAACAGCTTTAACCATATCTCGGCCATTGTCTCGATCGTCCATGACCAAATCCTTATGTGCATTTTCTACATCATAGCCATACATTAGATTCGACCAGCGAAAAACACCAGCAATTTTCTTTGCATAGGGATCCAGTAAAAGTTTATTGGGATTAAAGCGGTGTCCACGTTGCGGTTCGTAAGGACCATAAACGCGATATCCATATAAAGCACCGGGCTGCAATCCTTCAACATAACCGTGCCAAACTTGATCAGTGCAACAAGGGAGTTTTAAGCGAGAAATTTCTTCCAGGCCATCTTCACTGTATAAACACAGTTCCACCTCACTGGCATTTGCAGAAAACAAGGCAAAATTAACGCCGTGACCATAGGATGTTGCACCCAGAGGCCAAGGTAATCCATCGCTAATAGTCCACGCTGCTTGCATTTAAGTGTCCTGAAGTTCAAATACCACGGTTGCCAATGCTGGCAAGGTAATCGCAATCGAATTTTCCCGGTATTGCCACGGTATTGGATCTGACGGTACACCACCATTGTTACCAATGTTAGTCCCGTAATAATTGCCGCTGTCAGTGTTTAATATTTCGAGATAAAAGCCGGCCTGATTCACACCAACGCGATAACCTTCGCGTACCACCGGTGTAAAATTACTGACGACGAGAATGCTTTTACCACCTGCAGATTTGCGAATAAAAGCGAAAATGGAATTGTGCCGATCATCCGCCTCTACCCATTCAAACCCCCGCCCTTCTGCATCACATTCATAAAGCGCTGCTTTACCAGTATAAAGATGATTAAGGTCGCGCACGAGAGTCTGAACGCCACGATGTTCGTCTATTTCCAGCTGATGCCAACATAAACTGGTATTGTGATCCCACTCCGGGCCTTGAGCAAATTCATTTCCCATGAACAGAAGTTTTTTACCGGGGTGACAAAACATAAAAGCGTAATAGGCCCTTAAATTTGCAAATTTTTGCCAGCTGTCTCCAGGCATGCGCGCCAAAATCGAACCTTTACCGTGCACAACTTCATCGTGACTGAGAGGCAGAATAAAGTTTTCACTGAAAGCGTAGTAAAGGCTAAAAGTCATGTCATGATGATGAAATTGTTTGTGTATGGGATCTTTGCTGATGTATTCCAAACTGTCATTCATCCACCCCATATTCCATTTAAACCCAAAGCCCAAACCACCAAAATGTGTGGGCTGACTCACTCCCGGCCAAGCGGTTGACTCTTCTGCTACCATCATGGCATTCGGGAAGTTTTTATATACGCGTTCATTCACCAAACGAATAAAATCTATCGCCTCAAGGTTTTCACGCCCACCATAACTATTCGGTAACCACTCCCCTTCGTTGCGACTGTAGTCAAGGTACAACATCGATGCCACAGCATCCACACGCAAGCCATCAATGTGAAACTCCTCCAACCAGAAAAGCGCATTCGACATTAAATAGCTAATAACTTCCTTACGACCATAATTAAAAATATAGGTGTTCCAATCTGGATGAAAGCCCTGGCGCGCATCAGCGTGCTCATAAAGCGGTGTCCCATCGAATCGACCTAAACCAAATTCATCAGTGGGAAAATGTCCGGGCACCCAGTCAATCAAAATTGCCAAACCATTTTGATGGCATTGATCCACAAAATATCGAAAATCATCAGGCGTACCAAAACGACTCGTTGGCGCAAACAAACCAATAGGTTGATAGCCCCACGATCCGTCAAAAGGAAATTCACTAATGGGCATAAGTTGCAGATGTGTAAATCCCATAGTTTTAATGTAGGGGATCAGATCGTCCGCTAATTCTCGATAACTCAGGTAACGATTGCCTTCCTCGGGCACACGTTTCCACGAACCTGCATGAACCTCATAAATGGAGATGGGCTGTTCTCGCTTGGTCCACTTCCAAGCTTGTTCTCTCCACCCTTTATCCTGCCACTGATAATCATTTTCGGCTGCCACAATGGATGCCTGCTCAGGGGGATGTTGTGCTGCATTGCCAAAGGGGTCAGCTTTTTGTGGCAACAAACTACCGTCGGCTGCTAATAATTCGTACTTGTAAAAAGCCCCTACCTCAACGCCAGGAATAAATATTTCCCAAATACCATTGGGGATAATTTTACGCATTACATGACGCCGACCATCCCAGTAATTGAAATCACCCACCACAGAAACACGCTTTGCATTCGGCGCCCACACCGAAAACCTAACGCCTTTTACGCCGTCTAACTCAATACAATGAGCACCCATAAACCGATAAGCAGATTCATGCGTGCCTTCGCTAAACAGGTAGAGGTCCTGTTCACCGATACTTGATCCAAAGCGATAAGGATCTTCAAAAATATATTCAGTCTCGCCAAAATAAGCACGCACCAGATAGGGAAAGGACTCTGAACTATTAGTTCGGGCGCAGAAAACACCTGTATCACAAATATTGTCTGCTAATGCGACTATTTCCTCTCCTTCTTCATTCAGAATTTCAACTTTATCAGCTAGCGGCAAAAAGCAACGTATCTCCCAGGTTTGCGGCGCGACCTCATGCGGACCCAGAATTCCAAAAATATTTTCGTAGATTCCCTTAGCTATGGCTTGGGCTTCATCATCACGAATATGATAGTGGGTTTTTGTTTTTGTTTTTGTCATTGAACCGTTCTCGTTTGTTGCACTTCTTTCAATAGAGTTTGTATTTTTTTATTCGCAAACATGTCTTCAATATTACTGTCTAATTTTCTTTGCCAATTGGGATACTCTTTAAAAGTTCCTGGCACATTTGTTGGTGCGTCCATCAAAAGTAAATCTTCAAGTTGAATCACAAAAATCTGCGACTCAACTTTTGCATTTAATTTAAGAAATGCATAAATCATGTCTGAATCAGCTTTCTCTTCGAGCGATCGTTTCTCCCAGCTGGACGGAAATAGATTTTGGGCGCGCAAAAGTTCGCAAGCCTGTTCTTTTTCCTGGCGACGCTGTAAACACATCTGCTCATAATCTACGCCTTCTTCAAACAGGTTTAAATTGTTCCTCAACACCAGATCTGTGGCATCCCACCAACTTGTTAAGGTCGGCACATCATGATTATTGACCATAGCCAAGGCGTGCTGGTCATAAGCCTGCGGGGGCTTAAAGAAATGAAAATTCTCCTTTTCAAAATAAAACACTTTGTTTGCAAAAACTTTGGCTTTAGCCATCGCTTCCCTAAACTCCGGCGGAACCACACCTAAGTCTTCACCAATAATCGCACATTTATTGAGATAACTTTCCAATTTCAATAATCCGACCAATTCTGCAAAAGGGTAATAAACATAAGCACCATGATCTGCCGTCTTATCCGGAGGGCACCACCACAGTCGCAAGAGACTCATCGCATGATCAATTCTTAACGCACCACAAGAGGTCATGTTTGTGCGTAGGAGATCAATATAGTGCTTAAATGCGCTTTGACGTAGTTCCGCTGGATCCATGGGAGGGATACCCCAATTTTGACCCAAATCTGAAAAGGGATCTGGTGGTGCACCAACTGAAGCACCCAAGCAAAACAACTTACTATTACTTTTTACTTCACAGCCATTACCATTAGCGCCGACTGCGAGATCTCTTATCAGGCCTAAATCCATACCTTGTTCGACGGCCAAGGTTTGACACTGTTCAAGTTGACAGGCACTGATCCACTGCAGATATAAATGAAATTCAATAACCTCAAAATGTCTATCACAATATGCTTTGAATTCAGTTTGCTTTGTAGTATCAGACCAAATCTCTTCATTTGCCGGTATCTCATAAGTAGAATCTTGCCAACGACGGTACATCCCTTCATATAATCCCAGTGCCTGTAGAGCAATTCCACCTTGTTCAATAAACTGTTTGAATATCTGATAACGCTTTTTATTCTCCGCAGTTTTAGTGTTCTTAAAATTTAAAAACATGCGTTCAAAACAGGCATATTTTAAATTGTTAACACCACAATAATCGACATGCGTTGCAAATCGCAACTTATCAAGCAACTTTTGTTGTTTGGCTTCGGCTAACCAAGCTTGTACTTCTGGGGCAAAAAAGTCAGGCTCCACTTCGACATCAATATACAGCGGGTTCAGAAAGCGACGATCTGACGGGCTATAGGGGCTGCAATTGTATTCAAGATCGGGCAATAAGGTATGTAGCGGGTTTAAGCCAATAACATCTACCCCGTATTCTACGATTTTTTCTATAAGTCGCTTGAGATCACCGAAATCACCTATACCCCAGTCCTTGTCTGAGCGAAGCGTGTAGAGCTGGATAATCACCCCCCATAATTTTTTCCTTGCTTGCGTCCAGGTGGGTTGCCAGGTTGTTTCAGGGATGACGGCGTATAAAGAGATTTCCTGTTTGGTACCACAGGTTAATTTAAGTCGATAATAGCCTGGTTTTAAGTCGAGGTTTTGTAGCTCAACTCTTCGGCGAGTATAGCGAGTATTTTGAAACTGATAATCACCGCTTTCAGACAACTTTTCGGGGATGAACTCGCCTTTTGCGATTAAGGTTTTGTCCGACAGCAGCTGCCAGGAAAAAACTTTAGACAATTCTTCTGGATTGAGGTTTATCTCAAAATAATGTTCAGCATTTAGCTCCTGCGTACTCAGACCAGGAAGCCAGCACAACCAGGGTGCAACATCTACTTCAAATGCTTCCTTGATTAACGCAGGCTTTGAATCAACATTCACACCCATGGTTCGCAAGAGGTTGATACGATTCTCAAGTGCAACTTTTACGTGATCGCCCTTGTAGTTGAAATAATCCTCAGCTATACCGTGCCAATAAAATAGCTTGTTAAGGTCGTGCATGGGGGGCTTGCTTTCCTATCCGAGCGACTAACTTGTGATTTTACACTGCAAAGAGGTTGCCAATTTGATTCGCGCGCCCTTTTTATTTGCCGCATAGTATTTATGCAGCCAAAGCCTGGCAAAAATTAAATACTCCAGGCTTAAATACAAAAACACCGGGACAAGCCCGGTGTTTTTAAAGAGAATTTGAATCTTTGAGTGCTATTCAGACGCCTGTTGCGCTTCATTTTCAGCTTGAGGTCGATCCACAAGCTCTACATAGGCCATTGGTGCTTTATCACCTGCACGAAAACCACACTTCAATATGCGAAGATAGCCGCCAGGTCGCGCATCATAACGTGGCCCCAATTCTGCAAATAACTTCCCAACAGCAGCCTTATCACGCAATCGGTCAAAAGCTAGCCTGCGATTAGCTACACTATCATTTTTTGCCAACGTAATCAGAGGCTCAGCATGACGGCGCAGCTCCTTTGCTTTTGGCAAAGTGGTTTTGATAAGTTCATGCTCGACTAACGAAATCACCATATTCTTGAACATGGCTTTTCGATGCGCGCTGTTTCGATTTAATTGACGTCCACTATGGCGATGACGCATGGTTCTATACCCTTATTCTAAATACTGCTCAATCTAAATTAGTCGCCATTTCTCAAACTGGCTGGTGGCCAATTTTCCAAACGCATTCCCAAGGACAATCCACGTGAAGCCAGGATATCCTTTATTTCTGTAAGCGACTTTTTACCCAAATTCGGTGTTTTCAATAATTCAACTTCAGTGCGTTGAATCAGATCACCTATGTAATAAATATTCTCTGCTTTCAAACAGTTTGCTGAACGTACTGTTAACTCCAAATCGTCAACGGGACGCAACAATACCGGATCAATTTGATCTTCTTTTTGTTCTGGTTCAGCTTCTTTCTCACCTTCGAGGTCAACAAATACCGCTAACTGTTGTTGAAGAATTGTTGCCGCTCGGCGAATTGCTTCTTCAGGGTCAATCGTGCCATTGGTTTCAAGATCCAGGACTAGCTTGTCTAGATCCGTACGTTGCTCAACACGCGCACTCTCAACGGTATAGGCCAAACGGCGTACCGGGCTAAAAGATGCATCCAACTGTAATCGGCCAATTGCTCGTGTTTCCTCTTCGTCTGAAGATCGTGAATCAACGGGTTGATAACCTCGACCACGCGAAACCAAAAGACGCATATTTATTGTTGCATCAGTAGTGATATTGGCAATAACCAGCTCAGGATTTTTAATCTCAATTTCGTGATCTACCTGAATATCACCCGCTGTTACAGGTCCTGGGCCTTGCTTTACCAAGCTCAAAATTGCTTGATCTTTGCCATGCATAACGACGGCGACGTTTTTGAGATTGAGAAGAATTTCGATCACATCTTCCTGCACTCCTTCAATCGCACTGTATTCGTGTTGCACACCTTCTATTTCGACTTCAGTAATTGCGCAACCTGGCATTGACGATAAAAGAATGCGACGCAAGGCATTACCTAGCGTATGGCCGAATCCGCGCTCAAGCGGTTCCAGTACAACTTTCGCACGTGTTGGAGCTACTTCTGTTACATCAATATGACGTGGAGTTAGAAACTCGTTAACAGCACTCTGCATAAACACACCCTGGTAGTAATTTTTCCAAAAGTTTTGGCTAAGCCTTACTTGGAGTAAAGCTCAACAATCAAGTTTTCATTAATCTCAGCAGGTAAATCTTCTCGGTCAGGAACGCGCTTGAATGTTCCTTCCTTCTTATCTAGATTTACTTCCACCCATTCGACGTCACCACGCTGCTGAGATATCGCCAGCGCATTTTGAACACGTAACTGAGTTTTAGATTTTTCACGCACGCTCACAACATCGCCAACCTGCACTTGATAAGAAGGAATATTTACCGTACTCCCGTTTACCAAAATTGCTTTGTGACTCACAAGTTGCCGCGATTCAGCACGGGTTGCACCAAATCCCATACGATAAACAACATTGTCCAATCGACCTTCAAGCAACTTCAAAAGGTTTTCACCTGTAGCGCCTTTGCGTCTTGCTGCTTCTTTATAGTAGCCACGGAACTGTTTTTCCAGTATGCCGTATAAACGACGTACCTTTTGTTTCTCACGCAGCTGTACACCGTAATCTGACAATCGACCACGCCGTTGACCGTGCTGTCCGGGTCCTGTTTCCGCCTTACACTTGGACTCTAAAGAGCGAATACCGCTTTTTAAAAATAGATCTGTGCCTTCACGACGAGATAATTTACAAGTTGGTCCTATATAACGAGCCATTGCTTTTCTCCCTATACTCGACGCTTTTTAGGCGGACGACAACCATTATGAGGAATCGGCGTCACGTCTGTGATATTAGTAATTTTGTAACCTACGTTATTCAGTGCTCTCACCGCAGATTCACGACCAGGACCAGGACCCTTTACTTCCACGTCCAAATTTTTCAAGCCGTATTCTTGAGCGGCCTGACCTGCTCTTTCTGCAGCGACCTGTGCAGCAAAGGGCGTGCTTTTACGCGAACCGCGAAAACCGGAACCACCTGCTGTTGCCCATGAAAGGGTATTTCCTTGACGATCAGAGATAGTCACAATGGTGTTATTAAACGACGCATGAATATGCGCGATTCCGTCAACAACGGTCTTTTTAACCTTTTTCTTGCTTGTTGACTTTCCACTTGGCTTAGCCATATTTGCAAACCTTTAATTAATTAAGTTGAAGCGAATTAACGTAGACCTATCTCTTAATAGGCTTACGTGGCCCTTTGCGTGTGCGTGCATTGGTTTTTGTACGCTGACCACGAACCGGCAAATTGCGACGGTGACGGATTCCACGAAAACATCCCAAATCCATCAATCGCTTGATGTTCATGGATACTTCACGACGCAAGTCACCTTCAACAGTAAATTTGCCCACTTCGTTACGGACGCTATCCAATTGATCTTCATTAAGTTCACCAATTTTGGTGGACTCAGCGATACCTGTTGCGGCGCAAATTTGCTGCGCTCTGGTGCGACCAATCCCATATACATAGGTAAGGGATATCACGGCATGCTTGTGGTCTGGTACGTTGACCCCAGCGATACGAGCCATCTAGTTTTCTCCAACTTGGTAAGATATTCAGTACTAACAGCGGCTTAGGCCACCTAGTCACCTTCAGGTGTCAAAAAGGCGCGCAAGGATAGCCACAATCCCGCAAAAAATCAATAGCTTAGCAGTTTCCTACTAAACGACAGTCAGTACCTCCAATTTATCGAAGTGGTGACACCTCGAAAGGTAAGGGTCAAAAACCCCACCCAAATTCGAATTAGCCTTGACGTTGCTTATGACGAGGTTCTGCTGCACAAATGACTCGCAGAACGCCTTTGCGACGAACAATCTTGCACTTACGACAAACTTTTTTAACTGACGCACGAACTTTCATTTTCAACCCATCCTAAACTAACGGCCGCGGCCGTAGCTTTGTAAATTAGCTTTTTTCATAACCGAGTCATATTGGTGAGACATGAGATGAGACTGTATTTGAGACATAAAATCCATCACCACGACAACAACAATCAATAACGATGTACCACCCAAATAGATTGGCAAATCCGAAAAGACCACCAAAAACTGGGGCATCAATGCCACGAGTGCGATATAGATAGAGCCAACAACGGTTAAACGGGTTAGCACAGTATCGATATATTTTGCTGACTGCTCGCCTGGACGAATCCCAGGAATATAAGCACCACCGCGCTTCAAATTATCAGCCACCTCTTTCGGGTTATACATCATGGCCGTATAAACAAAACAAAAAACAATAATCAAGGTTCCAAAAACAATAAAGTTTCCAGGTGTGCCCGGCCCAAGCGCTGCAGCAAATTTTTGTAAAAAGCTTGATGCTCCGCCTTCAGCCGCACCGCTAAACCAAGCCGGTATTGAGGACATGAACATCAATATTGAGCTGGCGAAAATGACTGGTATTACACCTGCCATGTTTATTTTTAAGGGTAAATGACTGGTTTGAGCAGGACCTTGTGCATGTCTTCCCGCTTGTCTACGCGCATACTGAATAGTGATGCGACGCTGAGCGCGCTCCATACGCACAATAAACCAAACTAAAGCAGCGGCACCAAAACCAATCAGCAACAAACCCAATACATGTAAATTACCCTGTTGAGTAGAATCAAATAATTGCTTAATGACTCCGGGCAATCCCGCCACGATACCAGCAAATATCAGCATTGAGATTCCATTACCCACGCCGCGCTCGGTAATCTGCTCACCAAGCCACATCATAAAAACAGCACCAGTGACCAGAGAAGTAACTGCAATCACATAAAAGCTAAATGATGGGATACCCGCATAAGCCATACCCTGACCGGCCAAACCAGCAACCATCACAAATGCCTGAACGGTTGCCAAAGCAACTGTAAGGTAACGCGTATATTGGCTTATTTTTCTGCGACCTGACTCCCCTTCTTTCTTCAATTGCTCCAATGAGGGGGTCACTGCTGACATCATTTGCATAATGATGGAAGCCGAAATATAAGGCATGATACCAAGCGCAAGAATACTCATACGCTCCCACGCTCCGCCCGAAAACATGTTTACCATCCCAAGAATTGTTCCCTGGTTTTGATTAAACATATCTGCAATACGATCGGGGTCGATACCAGGCACAGGTATATGTGTGCCGACTCTGTAAATGACGAGCGCCAAAAACAAAAACTTGAGCCGGGACCAAAGCTCGCTCAAGCCTTTTTGATTTCCTAATGCTAATGAACCTGGCGTTGCCATATACGTTCTCTTTCTACGAAATCCCGGATTAGTCTTCTACTTTTCCACCAGCAGCTTCAATTGCTGCTTTAGCACCTTTAGTCACTGCCAGGCCTTTTAGCGTTACCGCCTTTTTTAATTCACCGGATAAAAAGACTTTTGCACGCTTGATATTTTTACTGATCAAGTCAGCAGACTCCAAAGCAGCCAAATCAATCACTTCGGCATCCACACTGTTTAACTCTGACAAACGAATTTCAGCAGTCACTCGACCAACACGACTAGTAAAGCCGTACTTAGGCAAACGCTTTTGCAAAGGCATTTGACCACCTTCAAAACCCGGTGCAACGGTGCCTCCTGATCGGGCTTTTAAACCCTTATGCCCACGTCCCGCAGTTTTACCTGAACCACTACCGATACCGCGCCCAACACGCTTTTTGTTCTTAATTCGACCGGGCGCAGGACTTAAAGTATTTAAACGCATAGTTTTTTCCTCAACCTTCGCCTTATTCGCCTTCAACTTTTAGAAGGTAATTCGCTTTATTAATCATGCCACGCACAGAGGGAGTATCTTCTACCTCAACTGTGTGACCAATACGTCGTAAGCCCAAGCCTGCCACACATTGCTGATGCGCCTTTAAGCGACCAAATGTGCTTTTTACTTGAGTTACCTTCACTGTCTTTTTTGATTTACTGGCCATGATGGTTCTTCTTTAAATCTAAAAAATTAATTTAAAATTTCTTCGACTGACTTTCCGCGCTTTGCGGCTACCGAGTCAGGTGAAGCCATTGTGCGCAATGCTTCAAAAGTGGCACGCACAACGTTAACAGGGTTTGTTGACCCATAACATTTCGCCAACACGTTTTGCACTCCTGCAATTTCAAGAACTGCACGCATTGCGCCACCTGCAATCACACCAGTACCAGCTGACGCAGGTTGCATATAAACCTTGGAAGCACCATGACGACCTTTCATTGGGTATTGAATGGTATCGCCCTTCAACTCAACCTGAATCATATTGCGACGAGCAGCTTCCATTGCCTTTTGGATAGCAATCGGCACTTCACGCGCTTTCCCTCTACCAAAACCCACTTTGCCATTACCATCACCAACAACTGTCAATGCGGTAAAACCAAATATACGTCCACCTTTAACCGTTTTTGCTACACGGTTAACCTGAACTAACTTTTCTTGCAAGCCTTCAGCCGTGCTCTCATCTTTGTTCGATTTTTGTTGCGCCATAACTCAACCTTTAGAATTCCAATCCGCCTTCTCTCGCGGCATCTGCCAAAGCCTTAACACGGCCGTGATATTTGTAACCGCTGCGATCAAAAGCGACTTCATTAATTCCAGCCTTTTTTGCTCTTTCAGCAATTAATTTACCGACTTCTTTAGCTGCATCTGCATTGCCGGTTTTACCTGAACGCAACGCCTCATCCAGAGTCGATGCACTGGCTAATACCTTGTCACCTTCAGCTGCAATAATTTGCGCATAAATATGACGAGGAGTGCGATTTACACAAAGTCGTGTTACACCCAGCTCACGTATTTTTGCTCGTGCTCTTTTGGCACGACGTATTCTGGATTGTTTTTTAGCATTCATTTCTATAAACCTGCCTTTAAGGTTTTTAAGGATATATTCTCTTACTTTTTCTTCGCTTCTTTACGGCGAACATATTCATCAGCATAACGAACACCTTTACCCTTATAAGGCTCTGGTGGACGAAAAGCTCTTACTTCCGCAGCAACCTGCCCAAGTAATTGCTTATCTGCGCTTTTCAAAATAATTTCTGTTTGACTAGGGGTCTCCGCTGTTACACCTTGTGGAAGCGTGTAATCAATTGGATGCGAAAAACCCAAAGTCAAATTCAATGTTGAACCGGCCGCTTTTGCACGATAACCCACGCCGTTCAGCTCTAACTTCTTCTCAAACCCTGCGCTTACACCAACAACCATGTTATTGATTAGTGCGCGCATCGTGCCCGCCAAAGCGCGCGAAGTCTTTGCACCATCACGTGCCGCAAATACCAATATATTGTTGTCTTGCTTTACTTCAACGCTATCATGAACAGTAAGTGCAAGAGTGCCCTTACCGCCTTTAACAGTAACTTCTTGACCTTTCAGGCTGACATCTACACCTGAGGGTAATTCAACTGGACTATTCGCTACACGAGACATACGCTTTTCCTATTCTCTTTATACCCACACCATTTAAAAAACAGTGCAGAGAATTTCACCACCCACACCCGCAGCTCGTGCTGCACGGTCGGTCATAACGCCTTTACTGGTGGAGACAATCGCAATTCCCAAACCACCACGCACTGAAGGTAAGCCATCTTTTCCTGAATAAGCACGTAAGCCAGGTCGACTGACACGGTCCAGCTCTGCAATAACAGGTTTACCTTCAAAATACTTCAATTCAATTGTGAGCTGAGGCTTAACGCCATCTTCAACACCACAATTAACAACATAACCTTCGTCTTTTAAGACTTTTGCGACACTAAGCTTCAATTTAGATGAAGGCATAGTGACTGAAGTTTTGCCTACTTGCTGCGCATTACGAATGCGGGTCAACATATCGGCGATAGGGTCTTGCATACTCATCTTTTTGCTCCTCTATACCTGGCAGTTTACCAGCTTGCTTTAACCAAGCCTGGTACATCACCACGCATCGCCGCTTCTCTCAATTTGTTACGGCACAAACCAAATTTTCTATAAACCGCATGAGGTCGACCCGTCACACGACAACGGCGTTGTTGACGTGACACACTTGAATCTCTCGGTAGCTTTTGCAATTTCAACTGCGCTTCGACTACCTGCTCATCATTCGACTCTGGGTTAGTAATAATTGCTTTTAATTCAGCACGTTTTGCCGCATAACGTGCAGCTAATTTAGCGCGCTTTACCTCACGGGCAATCATGGATTTTTTAGCCATAGACTAGTAAACCTTTATCCTTTAAGCGGAAAATTAAATGCGCGTAATAAAGCACGACCTTCGTCGTCATTACGAGCTGTTGTTGATATACAAATGTCCAAACCACGCAATTTATCGATTTTATCGTATTCGATTTCCGGGAAAATGATCTGCTCACTAACCCCCATCGAAAAATTTCCACGACCATCAAACTGCTTGGGATTAACTCCACGAAAGTCACGAACGCGCGGAATCGCGATACTGACTAAGCGATCCAAAAACTCGTACATTTTCTCTCTTCGCAAAGTCACCTTACAACCAATCGGCCAACCTTCACGCACTTTAAACCCTGCAATTGATTTTCGCGCTTTAGTAACAACAGGCTTTTGACCGGAAATTTTTTCCAAATCACTCACAGCATTTTCCAATACTTTCTTATCTGCAAGTGCTTCGCCCACACCCATATTGAGTGTAATTTTTGTGATGCGTGGAATTTCCATCACGTTTTTAAGAGCCAACTCTTCTTTTAGCTTTGGCGCTATTTCTTTGTTATACAGTTCTTTCAACCTGGCCATTATTAATCACTCTTCACTCTTTGATTGGATTTCTGACCCAACCAGCCTTAAACGAATTATTTACTCTCAGGTACGTTTTTTCCGTCCGATTTAAAAATTCGAACTTTATTGTCACCTTCAACTTTAAAGCCTACACGGTCTGCCTTTTGCGTCGCCGGGTTATAAATTGCCACATTTGATATTGAGATCGGGGCCTCTTTCTCAATAATGCCACCAGGAACATTCATTTGTGGGTTAGGCTTTTGGTGTTTTTTAATCATTTGCACACCAGAAACAATCACTCGATTGTCCGCCAGAACTCGCCGTACAGTACCGCGCTTGCCTTTGTCTTTACCCGCAATCACGATGACTTCATCATTACGTTTTATCTTACGCATTCAATTTATCCTCTACCCTAGCGCTTTCTCAACCTGGCCTTAGAGCACTTCTGGCGCTAAAGAAATAATTTTCATAAATTTTTCACCACGGAGTTCTCTCGTGACCGGCCCAAAAATACGCGTACCTATTGGCGCTTCTTGAGCGTTAAGTAAAACTGCAGCATTATCGTCGAAACGAATTAAAGAACCGTCTGGACGTCGAACTCCTTTTTTTGTTCGCACTACCACAGCTTTCATCACTTGCCCCTTCTTTACTTTACCGCGAGGGATGGCTTCCTTAACCGTGACTTTAATAATATCGCCCACTCGTGCATAACGACGATGAGAGCCACCCAAAACCTTAATACACATTACCCGACGGGCACCGCTATTATCGGCCACGTCCAGATAGCTTTCTGTTTGAATCATCGTTGTTCTCCGAGTCTCTCTACTTCACCTGAGCATCATCAGGTTAAACAAAATTAAATTTCTGCTGCACGCTCTTCAATTTTGACCAGCGTCCAAGACTTGGTCTTTGAAATCGGACGCGATTCCGCGATAGTGACCAAGTCACCCTCTTTACAATCATTTTTTTCGTCGTGAGCCTTAATCTTTGTCGATTTACTCATGTACTTTCCGTAAACCGGGTGTTTAACTCGGCGCTCAACAAGCACAACAATGGACTTATCCATTTTATTGCTCACTACTTTGCCGCTTAAAGTTCTTACTAATTTTTCCGCTTCAGCCATGTGTTTTACCTAACGATTAAGCTTCTTGCTTTTGACGAAGCACAGTTTTGATACGCGCGATATTCTTACGCGTCTGCCTCACCAAATGAGTTTGTTCTAATTGACCTGTTGATTTTTGCATGCGCAATTTAAATTGCTCTTCTAGTTGCTTAAGCAATTCGGCATTCAACTCTTCAACAGTTTTTTTGCTGAGTTCTTGCGCTTTCATTACATCACCGATCGTTTAACAAATGTTGTACCCAAAGGAAGTTTCGCAGCCGCTAGCGCAAATGCCTCCCGCGCCAACTCCTCGCTTACACCTTCCATTTCGTAAAGTATTTTTCCTGGTTGAATTTGGGCCACCCAATATTCAACATTACCTTTACCTTTACCTTGGCGCACTTCCAAAGGCTTTCCAGTAATCGGTTTGTCAGGAAAAACACGAATCCAAATTTTTCCACCACGCTTTACATGTCGAGTCATTGCACGACGTGCTGCCTCGATTTGTCGCGCAGTAATTCGACCACGCTCAACACATTTCAAAGCGTATTCACCAAAGCTCACTTTGGAACCACGTTGTGCAAGCCCACGATTGCGGCCTTTCATCTGCTTTCGGAATTTTGTACGTTTTGGCTGTAGCATCTGCCTAACCCTTAACTATTTACCCGCTGATTAATCAGCAATGATTATTTAGAACCCTTTTTGCCTTGGTTGGCTTCCGCCTCTTCCAAGCCACCAATAATTTCACCTTTGAAAATCCAAACTTTCACACCGATGATGCCGTAAGTAGTCGATGCTTCCGCAGTGGCATAATCAATGTCGGCACGTAAAGTATGCAAAGGCACTCGACCTTCCCTGTACCACTCAGTACGTGCGATCTCAGCACCACCCAAACGACCACTTACCTGAACTTTTACGCCCTCGGCACCTTGGCGCATTGCATTTTGCACCGCTCGCTTCATAGCGCGGCGAAACATAACGCGGCGCTCCAACTGTTGAGCCACGCCTTGAGCAACCAGGGTTGCATCCAAATCCGGCTTGCGGATCTCTTCAATATTTATTTGTACCGGCACACCCATTTGCTTACTAATTTGTGCGCGCAACTTTTCTACATCTTCACCTTTTTTACCAATCACAATGCCGGGGCGAGCAGTATGAATGGTGACGCGTGCGGTGTTTGCGGGCCGTTCAATATCAACTCGACTGACCGACGCATGCGCCAAAGTTTTTTGTACGAATGCACGAACCTTCAAATCTTCATTGAGTTTGTCCGCATACTCGCCCTTGCCGGCATACCAAACAGAAGTATGCTTTTTAACAATGCCCAGACGTATGCCTGTCGGATGTACTTTTTGCCCCATAAGTTCGCTCTCTTTTTAATCCGCCACTTTCACAGTAATGTGGCAAGTGCGTTTCAGAATACGATCTGCACGACCTTTGGCTCGCGGCTTGATTCGCTTCATCGTTAAACCTTCATCCACAAAAATAGTGGACACCTTCAACTCATCGACATCAGCACCTTCATTGTGCTCTGCATTTGCGATGGCTGATTCCAAAACCTTCTTGACAACAGCCGCGCCTTTTTTGGTACTAAAAGACAAAATGTCCAGCGCTTCTTCAACAGACTTACCGCGAATTTGATCTGCGACCAATCGCGCTTTTTGTGCCGACATACCGGCACCGCGTAATTTAGCTGCTACTTCCATCGTTCTAACCTCGCCAACCTATTTCTTGGCTTTTTTGTCTGCTGCGTGACCGCGATAAGTACGTGTTACCGCAAATTCACCCAATTTGTGACCAACCATTTCCTCGTTAACCAGCACGGGAACATGTTGACGACCGTTATGCACAGCAATAGTTAAGCCCACCATATCTGGCAGGATCAACGATCGACGCGACCAAGTTTTAATCGGTCTACGATCATTTGCTTCTTTAGCCTTCAACACCTTGGATTCGAGGTGATGATCGATAAAAGGGCCTTTTTTCAGTGAACGTGGCACTGCTCTATCCTCTTAATCAATTATTTCTTATTACGACGACGGACAATCATATTGTCTGTACGCTTGTTTTTACGAGTTTTGTAACCTTTAGTTGGCACACCCCAAGGAGTAACAGGATGACGCCCACCTGAAGTTCTACCTTCACCACCACCATGCGGGTGATCAACAGGGTTCATTGCCACACCGCGAACGGTTGGGCGAACACCACGCCAGCGTTTCGCACCGGCTTTACCAAGCGAGTGCAAGTTGTGTTCGCTATTTGAAACCTCACCCAAAGTTGCTCGACAATCTGCCAAAACTTTGCGCATTTCACCACTGCGAAGACGTAAGGTTGCATGTTGACCTTCTCGCGCAACCAGCTGCACAGATGTACCGGCTGACCGTGCCAATTGCGCACCTTTGCCGGGCTTCATTTCAATACAATGTATAACACTACCTACTGGAATATTGCGCAGCGGCAAAGTGTTCCCAAGCTTGATAGCTGCTGTATCACCAGACTCAATGACGTCACCAGCAGTTAAACCTTTGGGTGCAATGATGTAACGACGTTCGCCATCGGCATAACAAACCAAAGCAATATTGGCAGTACGATTCGGGTCATATTCCAAACGCTCTACTTTTGCAGGAATACCATCTTTGTTGCGTTTAAAATCAATGATTCGATAATGCTGTTTGTGTCCGCCACCAACGTGTCGAGTCGTAATTCGACCGTTATTGTTGCGCCCACCATTTTTACTTTTCTTTTCTAATAAAGGTGCGTGTGGCGCCCCTTTATGAAGATCGGGATTAACGACACTGACAACGAAACGGCGTCCAGCGGATGTCGGTTTACGTTTTACAATCGGCATGTTCGCTCCTTACCCTCTCTATTCTGCTGTTGCAAAGTCAATTTCATGACCTTGCGCAAGACGTACGTAAGCTTTTTTCCAGTCATTGCGCTTACCAATGCCATGACGTGTACGTTTGGTTTTACCCTTCACGTTCAGAACACGCACATCTTCCACTTCAACTTTAAATAATTTTTCTACCGCTGCAGAAATTTCTGCTTTGTTAGCATCTTTGAGCACTTTAAACACAACCTGGTTACCTTGCTCAGCAACGGTAGAAGATTTTTCAGAGATCACCGGACCAAGGATGACCTTATAAAGTTTCTCCTGGTTCATGCTAGCGCCTCCTCCAGCTTTTTCAGTGCCGAAACAGTTACCAGCACCTTCTCAAAACGGATCAAGCTAACTGGATCCACAGCTTGCACATCTCGAACATCAACCTTGTGCAAATTGCGAGATGACAAGTAAAGATTTTTACTCACCTCAGCTGAAACAATTAACACATCTGACAAATTGTACTGTGCCAACTTCTCAATCAAGCCTTTGGTTTTAGGTGCATCAACTTCAAACTCATCAACCACAACCAAACGCTCTTGTCGGTTTAACTCCGACAATATGCATCGCAAAGCCGCACGATACATTTTCTTATTAAGCTTTTGCTCAAAATTGCGTGGCTGCGCCGCGAACGTAACACCACCCGAACGCCAAATAGGGCTGCGGATAGTACCCGCTCGAGCACGACCTGTGCCTTTTTGACGCCATGGCTTTTTGCCACCACCGCTTACCGCTGATCGATTCTTTTGTGCCTTGGTGCCCTGACGACTTCCCGCCATGTAGGCAACCACCGCTTGGTGAACCAGATCTTGATTAAATTCTTTTCCCAAAACCGCTTCAGACACAGCAACTGTACCCTTCGCGCCTTTTGGAGTTGTAATACTTAATTCCATGGTCGACTCCTGGATACTTATGCCTGAGCGTTACGTTTTTTGACTGCTGGTCTAACGATTACGTCGCCACCAGGTGCTCCAGGGACCGCACCTCTAACCAGAATCAAATTACGTTCAGCATCGACCTTAACGATCTCCAGATTCTGAGTTGTTACACGCTCAGCACCCATGTGACCGGCCATTTTTTTGCCTTTGAAAACACGTCCAGGAGTTTGGCATTGACCAATTGAACCCGGAGCGCGATGAGAAAGTGAGTTACCGTGAGTCGCGTCTTGCATGCTGAAATTCCAGCGCTTAACACCACCGGCAAAACCCTTACCTTTTGAAGTGCCCGTAACATCCACTATTTGACCTGCTTCAAACACGTCCACAGTGATTTGCGTACCTACTTCGAACTGCTCGCCTTCATCATTGCGCAGCTCCCACAAGTTGCGGCCTGCTTCAGCTTCCGCCTTCGCATAGTGACCGGCTGTAGGTTTGTTAACACGGGAGGCTCGACGAGACCCTACGGTAACCTGGACAGCGCCATAACCGTCGGTTTCTACGTTCTTAACCTGAGTGATGCGATTGGGCTGAGCCTCAATCACAGTGACAGGAACAGATAAACCATCGTCTGTAAAAATGCGTGTCATGCCGCTCTTGCGGCCGACTATTCCAATCGTCATTTTTCTAACCTCTTAGTGTACGGGGCTTTTCCTCACTCACCCTTATATATAAAGAAGGCAGTGAGACCCGCTATGGCCGCCCATTTCAGAGCGTTACACAAAACCCCCACCATTGTGGGTAGGGATTTTAATTCCCAGGGCTTAGCCCAGACTAATTTGCACCTCAACACCCGCTGCTAAATCCAGCTTCATCAAGGCATCAACCGTTTTCTCAGTCGGCTCGACAATATCGAGCAGACGTTTATAAGTGCGTATCTCGTATTGATCACGCGCGTCTTTGTTGACATGCGGCGAAATCAGAACCGTAAATCGCTCTTTGCGCGTAGGTAGCGGTATTGGGCCGCGCACCTGAGCGCCAGTGCGTTTGGCGGTTTCAACGATTTCCATCGTTGAGGCATCAATCAATTTGTGATCAAAAGCCTTTAAGCGAATTCGAATACGTTGATTCTGCATCTGAACCAAACTCCCGGTGTTTTTAAAGAACAATCAGCCGCACTGAACCCCAGCACCAGCCGAAATGAGGGGCGCATTCTAATGACTGGCCCTAGGGGTGTCAACAGATTTAACGGTAAATAATGATGGTTTGTATATCGCGCTAAACAATTGAAGCTATTACGAAAATCATCCCACATGACACAACTGGCGAGGCTTGAAAATTTTTAGAATCAGCCAACTGTATCCTGGCTCAAATTAAAGCTATTCGCGCCAAAATTGCGCTACCCATGCGGCCGGACGCACCTTGCGATACCATTTCCCAGACCTCCCTTTAATTGCATCGTCAGGATTGGGGTGGCCGTGAAAGATAATGACTCTTGCATCATCGGGAATTTTTGAAGCTCGAAACCAGCTTCCAAGCACGCCTGGAAGACAATCATATTTAAATGAACGGCACCAAGAGTGCGGCCAGTATGCCAGTCGACCCCGCTTTAACAGGTAGTGAGAAAGATATTCTTGCTCATTCCGGTGAAGCTTCTGAATCTCCTTAAAATTCTGACGAAAGTGATCAATGATGTCTTGATGTGCACCCGCCCGAAAAAGGTAAACCGATGAATTGCCTGTTCCATCTTTGCGCACAAAATCGCGAATAATGTAAAAATCCCCGTCCACCTCAAAAAACTCATCAAGGGGCCCAACAACAACAACGTCAAGATCGAGAAAAAGGACTTTACCTTCAATATCATAAAGCGGGGAAATAAATGTAGTTAGTTTGTTCCACCCTCGCTCCGGCGCACCCTCAGGGAGTGCCAACTCGGGCAACGGCAAACAATCTACCCCTGCATGAATACCCGCGCTGTTATCTGTTAGGCAAACAAAGCGAAACGGCTTTGATAAGTTTCGGCTGACCATTCCATAAAGTTTATTAACAAACTCAGGGCCATACTTAACTCCCCACTTCATACAAAGAATATTGATCGGCTCGCTCATCTTTCTCGACTTTCAAATTGTTTAGTTGAGCATTGTACACGAAGAAAACCGAGGCAAATGTTATACTTCCGCACCAAGCACCGGAGCAAGAATGAACAAACAAATTATCTGCATCAATTGGGGAACAAAATACGGCCCGCTCTATATCAATCGACTTTACGGCATGGTCGAGCGCAACATTACTCCACCTTTTCGTTTTGTTTGTTTTTGTGATAACAGCGATAACGTGCGTGAAGAAGTTGAGTGCCACCCCCTGCCCGGCCTCAGTTTTGAATTGCCAATCACCAGAAAAGGCATTTGGCCAAAGAGCCAGCTTTGGAATGAAAAACTCGCCGACTTGCAAGGCCCTGTTTTATTTATTGATCTCGATGTGGTTGTCAGTGGAAATCTTGACTGCTTCTTTGAATACGGTGATGAAAATGACGTGATATTAGCGCCCAACCCAAGCAATCCACTAGAACGTCTGGGACAAACCTCCGTATATCGTTTTCCTGTCGGCAAACTAAAACCCATTCTGGATAAATTTGCCAGCAACCCTCAAAAATTTGCTGAGGAATATAAATACGAACAACGCTTTGTTACCCGCAATGCGCCTGGCGGAATTAAATTATGGCCAAAGGCCTGGGTTGCTCATTTTCGTCGTCACTGCAGGAGAACATTTCCCCTAAATTATTTTTTACCGCCAAAATTAAACAAGGAAGCCCGCATTGTCATCTTCCCAGGCGACCTCCATCCAGAGGATGCGATTAATGGATTCTATTATCGCAGTGTTCAAGTCCGGCGCAGTCCGTGGGAGCACATTAAGGCTGGCTTGAAAGGTGAGCGTAAAAGCGGGCTCATAAAACACTTTAGGCACTACATTCTTCCCACTCCCTGGGTTGAAAAATTCTGGAAGGAATAATGCTTTTATCCCACCGCTATAAATTTTTATATGTGCACATTGCAAAAACGGGTGGCACAAGTATGCGTGCAGCTTTAAACAAACTGCGATGGCAAGATCCTATGTATTATCTGATGTTTCCCTGCCACAAACTCAGCAGCCTGAC